>CALFRN010000448.1 GCA_937919085.1 uncultured Reyranella sp. | reverse complement strand
GGCGGTTCGCCCGCGAGACGGGTGCGGGTGATGTGGTCCTGCATGATGTTGAGGGAGTTGGCGAGGACGTCGAGATAGCCCGGTGCCGACGACACCTGCGGCTGATCCGCCGCGGCCTCCGCTGCCTGCTCAGGTCGGACGCCTGGAAGCTGGCCCAGCATCCGCCTGAAGAGTTCCGTCGACACGCGTGACGGCGCGGCCACCGGCGGCACAGTCCGCGCCTTGTCGAAGCGCCGGCCCACCAGATCGCCGTTGAGATTGACCGCGATGATCACTTCCGCGCCGAGGGCCCGACATACTGAGATGGGAACCGGATTGGTCAGGCCGCCGTCGACCAGCCACTTGCCGCCGATCTCCACCGGGGCGACGATTCCCGGCAGGGCGATCGAGGCGCGCACGGCCTCGTCGATCGGTCCGGTCTGCAGCCAGACCTCGCGGCCGCTCGCCAGATCTGTGGCGACGGCCGCGTACCGCTTGGCGTAACTCTCGATCGGCGCTTCGATGCCGAGCCGCCGCAGAAGTGCGACGACCTGTTTACCGTCGATCAACCCGCCGCCCGACAGCCGGACATCCATCAGCCGGACGACCTGGCGCCAGGTCGCCGTTTCCGCCCACTGCCGCAACTCCGCCAGCCGGCCGGCAACGTAAGCCGCACCGACCAGCGCGCCGATCGATGTGCCGCACACGACGTCGGGCTCGATACCGGCCTCCGTCAACGCATCGATGACGCCGATGTGCGACAGGCCGCGCGCGGAGCCGCTGCCAAGCGCCAGACCGATTCGAGGATGTGCCATGACGCGGATCATACAAAGGCCCGACGCCGATGGATACGAAACCGTCGTCGGCCGAATCCGGGTCAAACCCGCTTGTTCCTCCCGGTCACGCTTGGCATAAGCGGCGCTACCTACCAACAGCGGGAGCGCGAGCATGAGCGATGCGAAAATGACTTCGGGACTGCAGCTTCGCTCCCTGATCGGCAAGAGCGGCGACCTCGAGCTGTCGCTGGCCAAGGTGGACATTGCCGAGCCCGGCCCCGACCAGGTCGTGGTCAAGGTCGAGGCGACGCCGATCAATCCGTCGGACCTCGGCCTGTTGCTGGGACCGGCCGACATGGCGAGCTTCAAGGCGAGCGGCAGCGGCGATGGCGTCAAGGTGACGGCCAAGGTGCCCGCGGCAGCCCTGCCCTTCCTTTCGGCGCGATTGGGCGAATCCATGCCGGTCGGCAACGAGGGCGCAGGCATGGTGGTGAAGGCGGGCTCCTCGGAAGCCGCCCAGGCGCTGAAGGGCAAGACGGTGTCGATGGTCGGCGGTTCGATGTACGCGCAATACCGCCTGCTGAACGCCAGGGATTGCCAGCCGCTCCCGGCCGGTACGACCGCGGCCGAAGGTGCCTCGTGGTTCGTCAACCCGCTGACCGCGCTCGGCATGACCGAAACCATGAAACGCGAGGGCCACAAGGCGCTGGTCCATACCGCCGCCGCCTCCAATCTCGGCCAGATGCTGAACAAGATCTGCAACGAAGACGGCATCGGCCTGGTGAACATCGTGCGCGAGCCTGCGCAGGCCAAGCTCCTGAAAGACATCGGCGCCAAGCATGTTGTCGATTCGAGCGCCGCGAGCTTCACCGATGACCTGACGCAGGCACTGGTCGAAACCGGCGCCACCATCGCCTTCGACGCCATCGGCGGCGGCAAGCTGGCGAGCCAGATCCTCACCTGCATGGAAATCGCGCTCAACAAGACCGCCAAGGAATACAGCCGCTACGGCTCGACCACGCACAAGCAGGTCTATATCTACGGCAGCCTCAACACCGGCGCGGTCGAGCTGAACCGCAACTACGGCATGGCCTGGGGCGTCGGCGGCTGGCTGTTGACGCCGTTCCTGCAGAAGATCGGGCGCCCCGACCAACAGCGCCTGCGCGAGCGGGTGGTCAATTCGCTGAAGACGACCTTTGCCAGCCACTATACCAAGGTGGTGTCGCTGCCCGAGGTGCTGGACCTCAAGAACATCGCCGCCTATGCCAAGCGCGCCACAGGCGAGAAATTCCTGATCAATCCGAACAAGGCTGGCTGAAAACGGGCAGCCGACGACCATAATTAAGTCGACGGCCCGGACTTCGGTTCGGGCCGAAAGGTTGGGTCGCCATGGACGTCGATAGCTGGATCACTGCCGCCAGGACCTGGCTGACGGGCCTGGCGGACGTGTGGACGCTCTACCAGGCCGGGACCGTCGCGGGCTGTCTGGTGCTGGCCCTCCTTATGTCGAACTGGCTGTCGCCCAAGGTCGAGGAGCGTCTGCGACTGATTTCCGGCCAGCCGAAGCTGCTCCGGCTGCTGGTCGTCGTGTCGCGCCGCATGACGTTTATCTTCCTGGCGATCGCGCTGTGGGCAGCCGTGGGCGTGATGCGCGAATTGACCTGGCCGAGCCACAGCTATTTCGTGGCGATTGCGGCGCAGATCGCAACCGCCTGGGCTTTTGCCAGCATCCTCTCGCGGATCATCCGCAATCGGTCCCTGTCGCGTATCGTCGAGGTCGTTCTGTGGGTGATTGCGGCCCTGGCGATCGTAGGCTGGCTGGACGATGCACGCGATGCCCTCGACTGGGTTGGTATCGCGATCGGAGGCAGAAGACTGTCGCTGCTGACGATCCTGCAGGGTCTGGCCATTCTCGGCATCGTCCTGTGGGTGACGTCGATCGCCGCGGCGGCGATCGAGGCAAGGCTCCGGTCGGGCGATCTGCTGGAGCCCGGCACCCAGGTGCTGGCACTCAAGTTCTTCAAGGCGGCGATGATCGTCGCGGCCGTCGGTATCGCTCTCGCCGCGGTCGGCTTCGATCCCACCATCCTGACGGTGTTCTCAGGCGCCTTCGGCCTCGGCCTGGCGCTCAGTCTGCAGAAAGTCACCTCCAACCTGATGAGCGGCGTCATCATCCTGCTCGATCGCTCGATCAAGCCGGGCGACGTCATCCAGCTCGGCGAGACCTTCGGCTGGATCAATTCGCTGAAAGCGCGTTACGTCTCGGTCGTTACCCGCGACGGCGCCGAGTACCTGATCCCTAACGAGACATTCGTCACCGATCGCGTCGTCAACTGGTCGCACACCGACCGCCGCGTCCGCCAGGACATCCGCTTCGGCGTCACCTACCATTGCGACCCGCACGAGGTCCGCCTCCTCACCGCCGCGGCCGTGGCCAAGCTCGACCGGGTGATGGCGAACCCCAGTCCGGTGTGCCACCTGATCGAATTCGGAGACTCGTCGCTCAATTTCTCGCTGCGCTTCTGGATCGACGATCCGGAAGAAGGCGTGACGAACGTCAAGGGCCTGGCCATGCTCGCCGTGTGGGACGCGCTGAAACAGAACGGGATCAGCATCCCCTATCCGCATCGCGAAGTGTTCCTGCACAAGAGCGAGTGACCGCCGCCACGCCGCGGCGGGCGACCCCGCAACGTGACCTCTAGCCGGAGGCGTCGGCGACCAGCCGGTACTGCACGCGCATCATCGAAAGGCGACGATAGAAATTCAACAGGTCGCGGACCGGATTGGTCATGCGCTCATATCCCGACATGAAGGCCACGATGATGCCGATCTCCGTCCGGCCTTCGATGGCGAGCCATCCGCCGACCAGCAGAATGCTCAGGAGACCCAGACTGGTGATCAACTGATTGAGCACCTTCGTTGCGTTCTTGAGATTGGCAAAGCGAAGGCGCAGACCATAAATGCGGTCGACGAGAGCGTCGGGTTCGGCGTCTTGTGCGGGCTCGCTGCGACCATCGCGGAGAACCGACTCGCCCAGCGAGCGCACGAGCGTAATCTTCGATCGGGACAGTCCATTGAGGATCGGCTGCGCCAGGCCGACGATGACGACCGAAGGCACGAGGAAGGCGATCGCGACCACCGCGATCAGGGGCTCGATGACCAGCATGTACGCCGCGATGCTGAGCACGGTGCCCACCTGCAGCAACGGCAGCGAAATGCTTTCTGAGACGAAACCACCGACCTTCTCAGACTCGGACGAGATGATGGCCTGCGTCGTGCCTTCATCGATGCCGGTTTCGTGCGGCGCGAGATGGACGAACTTCTTGCGCAGCAAACGCGTGACGCCCTCGGCGATCCTGTACATGTAGATGTCGCGCACGAACTTCAGGCCGCCCTGCAGCAGCAGGACGGCGAGATACAATCCGCCGTAGGCCAGCAGCAGTTCGACGCCGGAGCCGACCACGGCATGATTGACGATCTGCCGCTGGAGTTCGAGCGGCACCGACGCCAGGGGGAAGAGCACCATCGTGAGCAGGCCGAGCCGGACCTGCTGCTTGCGGCTCACCTTGAGGACGTATCCGTAGAGCGATGTCGACATGGGCCCGCCGGACCAGTCGCTCACCGAGGGCAGCACCGACCTGTAGAGCCGCGGTAGAAGTGAAGCCACGGTGGTCAAACCTCTCTTGGCTGCAGCACGCGCCAGACTACACCGATCACGGCGCCGCCACACTGGCGTCATGTGGCGAGAGCGCGGCCGCGTCGTGCCCGTAGAGCCAGCTCATGGCATCGAGCGAGCGGTCGCCTCCGTTGGCCATCGCGGCGTCGCGCACCTGCTGCTCGGGCCCGTCTGGCAGGTGGAAGCGGGTGCGATTGGCCGCACTCGCCTCCTGCAGCCGCGTCGCCCGCGGCTTGCGGACCTCCTCGTAACGCCGCAGCGCCCCGGCCACGTCGTTCGGCATCGCCTTCAGGATCGACGCCAGGGCAGCGCCGTCCTCGATCGCCTGGGCAGCCCCCTGGGCCATCATCGGCAGCATGGGATGGCAGGCATCGCCCAGCAGGGCGACGCGGCCCTGCGTCCATGCCGGCAGGGGGGCCCGATCATGCAGCGCCCAGACGAAAGTCTCCGGGAACGCCGCGATCAGGTCGCGCACCGTGGGATGCCAGCCCTCGTAGCGCGCCAGGACGTCGGCGACGTCTCCCTTGTCGGTCCACGATTCGTTCGTCCAGGTTCCGCGTTCCACGACGCACACCACGTTCATCAGGCGCCGGGCCGAAACCCAGTAGTGAACGCAGTGGGCGCCCGGCCCCATCCAGTTGTGCGAGGCGACTTCGATGCCGAGGTGGGCGATGCGCTCGGCCGGCACCAGCCCGCGCCAGGCCACGCAGCCGGTAAAGCGCGGCTTTTCGGGTCCGAAGGTGAGCGCACGCACCCGGGAATGGATGCCGTCGGCGCCGATCAGCAGGTCGGCCTCGATCGACAGGCCATTGTCGAAGCGACCGACCGCGCGCGCGCCCTTCTCATCCAGGCCGACCAGTCGATGGCCGGCATGCGCGCGCTCCTTCGGCAAAGCGTCGGCCAGCAGGGCGGCAAGATCGCCGCGATGGAAGTGGTAGTACGGAGCGCCGAACCGCGCCTCGACCTCGGGCCCCAGAGGTGCGCGCTGCAGCGTGCGGCCGTCGTCCCAACGTTTCTGGTGGACCGCAAGCGGACGCACGCCCCAGGTATCCATGGCGGGTTTCAGATCAAGACGATGGAGCAGGCGCGCGGCGTTGGGGCTGATCTGGATGCCGGCGCCGATCTCGCCGAATTTCCGGGCCTGCTCGTAGACCTGGACGTCGAAGCCCTGCTTCAGGAGCGCGAGCGCGGCTGAGAGTCCGCCGATGCCGCCGCCGATGATGGCGATCTTCATGCCAGCCTCCCGTCGAGTACGCGACGCCACACCGCCGCGCCGTCCGCACAGCTGTTGCCGCGCCATGCGACATGGGTGTCGGGCCGCACCAGGACCAGCTTCGTCTCGTAGATCTGGGCGAGTGCCGGCTCGTCGAGATAGACGACATCGAGCGGCACGGGCGCGTCGTCGATCAGGGCGCTGGGATCGGCGCCGCCGAAATGCAGCAGGGTGAACCACGGCCCGAGCCGGTCGTAGAGCGCGCTGCCATCGGATAGAAAGATGCTGGGCAAACGTGCGCCTGGCGCCGTGGTGGGCTGGTAGACGACGGGATCTCCCTCGACACCGTCATAGCGGTAGCCGAATTCGATACCCCAGCTCTCGTTCTCGGCATTACCCAGCGCCGCGATGGCGCGGCCCAGCGCCTCGGGATCGCGTTCGTTCTGGTAGAGATCGGCGATCTTCAGGCGCACGCCGGTGTGCCGCTCGGCGGCGATGCGGTTGCGATGGCCGACCGGCCGCCGCTCGCGTTCGTAGGACTGGAGCAAGCCCGGCCTCGCGAAGCCTTTTATGGCCGCCGCCAGTTTCCAGCCGAGATCGACCGCATCGCCGATACCGGTATTCATGCCGTAGCCGCCGGTCGGGATGTACTGGTGCGCGGCGTCGCCGGCCAGAAACACACGGCCGCCCTGATAGCGTTCGGCCAGCAGAAGATGCGTGAACCACGGGTTGGCGACCAGGATTTCGCGTGGAAAA
>CALFRN010000447.1 GCA_937919085.1 uncultured Reyranella sp. | reverse complement strand
ACCGCCATCTCCTACCTCACCCTCTACGGCGCCTACGCCTCGACGGTCTTCTGGGTGATCGGCCACTACCTCAACACGGCCTACGGCTGGCGCGGAACGTTGCTGATCTTCGCCGCCGTCAACCTCGCCATCTGCCTGCCGCTCAACTGGCTCGGCCTCTCGCGCCGCGAGGCTGCCAGCGAAGCGACAAGCACCAAAGTGCCCGAGAGAACGCAGGACGGCCCGGCCCTGGAAGGGCGCCTGCGCACGGTCGGCATCGCCCTGTTCGCCCTCATCATGTCGCTCAATGGCTTCGTGTTCGGCGTTGTGTCGCTGCAACTCGTGCCGCTGCTGGAATCGGCGGGCCTGGCCGGTGCCGCGGCGGTGTGGGTCGCCTCGCTCAAAGGCCACGGCCAGTTCGGCGGCCGCCTGGTCGAGATCTTCTTCGGGAAGAACCTCAGGGCCATGACCGTGGCGCGCATCGCCATAGGCGTCCTGCCGCCGGCGATGCTGCTGCTGATGCTGGCGCGCGGTGAGTTCCTGCTGCTTGTCACCTTCACCCTGCTGCTGGGCGCCTCGCAGGGCGTGATTACCATCGTGCGCGGCGCCGTGCCGCTCGCGCTGTTCGGCACCCAGGGCTACGGCGCAGTGCTGGGATTGATCGCGACGCCGATCCTGCTGGTCAATGCCTTCTCGCCGGCGCTGTTCGCGCTGATCGTCGACCACGTCGGCTGGCACAATGCGCTCTATGCGCTGCTCGCCTGCTCGATCCTGACCTGGTTCGCCATCGAGCTCATGTCGCGCTGGTATGAAGGCGCGCGGGCGGCAAGGACGACGCCGGCCGCCTAGAATGTCTCCTTGTACGGCCTGATGTCGATCTCGTGGGTCCAGGCGCTGCGCGGCTGGCGATGGATATGCCAGTAGTTCTCGACAATCGCCTCGATGCCCAGCAGGCCGTCGGCGCCGGCCTTTTCCTTTCGGTCAGGCATGCGCGACAGCAGTCGCTCGCCCTCGATGCCGCCGTCGATGATGACGTGCGCGACGTGAATGCCCTGCGGCGCGAACTCGCGGGCCATCGACTGAACCATGAGCCGCAACCCGCCCTTGGTGGCGTTGAAGGCGGCAAAGCGCGGACGGCCGCGAAGGGAGCCCGAGGCGCCGGTAAAGATCACGGTGCCGCGGCCGAGCGGCGCCAGCCGCCGGGCCGCCTCGCGGGCGAACAGGAAGCCGGCGAAGCAGCCGACCCGCCAGGAGTCCTCGAAATGCTGCGCCGTCATCTCGCGGAAATCGACCGCCTGGTTGTTGCCCATGTTGAACACCAGGAGGTCCGCCGGCGCGCCTTCGGCATCGTCCCTCATCGCGCGATCGAACAAGGCGATGACGTCGGCTTCCTTCGTGCCGTCGGTCACGACGGCCGTCGCCGACCCGCCGGAAGCGCGGATGGTCTCGGCGACCTTCTCGATTTTGGCCGCGGTCCGGCCGGCCACCAGCACATGATAGCCCTCTTTCGCAAACCGGCGGCTCAAGCCGGCACCGACGCCGCGTTCCGCTCCGACACCCAGCACGACGGCTTTAGGCTTTTCATCCATCCAGACTCTCCTTTGAAACGATGTGAGGGGAACTTGCGGTGCCTGCAGCCTCTTCGCTACGGTCCGCCGCATGAAATTAGCTCCCTACCCCATTATCGAACTCGACCCCGGTGCCCCCCTCGATCGCCACCGCGCTACCGTGAAACCCGACTGGATAGACTGGAACGGCCACATGAACGTCGGCTACTACGTCGTGGCGTTCGATCAGGCGACCGACACGCTGTGCCAGCAGTTCGGCTGCGGTTTCGAGTACACGCGCGACAAGATCGGCATGACCTTCGTGCTCGAAGCGCATGTCACCTACGACCGGGAGGTCAAGGAGGGCGACCCGCTACGAATCACCACCCAGATCCTCGATCACGACGCCAAGCGCATCCACTACATCCATGCCATGTATCACGCCGACGAGGGCTACCTCGCCGCCACCAACGAGCTGATGCTGATGAACATCGACTACGCGAGCCGCCGTTCGGCGCCATGGCCCGACTTCGCCATGGAGCGTATCGAGCAGATGGCGGTGGCGCACATGGCGCTGCCGGCGCCGAAACAGGCCGGCCGGCTCATCGGCCTGCCCGGCAAGAAATAGGTTTTCCGTAATGCTGGATTCGCTGCCCTACGAGTTACCCGAGCTTGTCACGCGTGCGCCGCTCGATACCCACCGCTCGACTGTGCTGCCCGAATGGGTCGACTGGAACGGCCACATGAACGTGGCCTTCTATGTCACGGCTTTCGACCAGGCGTCCGGTGCCTTCATGCGCAACCTGGGACTGGGCCGCCGCTACGTCGACGGCAAGCTCGGCATGACCTTCGTGCTCGAAACCCACGTCACCTACGACCGCGAGATGAAGGAGGGCGCCCCGATGCATTTCGCCACCCAGCTCCTCGATCGTGACGCCAAGAAGGTTCACCTCTTCCACGAGATGTTCCATGCCGAACAGGGTCATCTGGCGGCAACCAACGAGACCATCGTGATGAACATCGATTATGCCAGCCGCCGCTCCGGACCGTGGCCACGGCCGGTCGCCGAGCGGCTGGAGCTGCTGTGGGCGGAACACCGCCTGCTGCCGAAGCCGGCCAAGGCCGGCAGGGTCATGGGTCTTTCGAAGAAGACCTAGCGAGCGCCGCCAGCGCGTCGCCGCTCAGCCGATAGGGCAACCAGTTGCGGATCCAGCGAAAGCCCAACCGTTCGTAAAAGCCGCGCGCCGGATTCCAGTCGAGCACATTGAGATCGATGCGCTTGAAGCCTTTGGCGGCACACTCACCGGCAAGCGCCGCCATCAGCGCGCGGGCGACGCCGCCGCGGCGTTCCCCGGGCACGACCCAGATATCTTCTATGAAAATGCCGCGCGACGCCGTCCATACCGAATAGTTGAAAGTATAGAGCGCGAACCCGACCGACTTGCCACCCCGCTCGGCGATCAGCGCCGCGAACTTCGGATCGCTGCCGAAGCCGTCGCGCGCCAGGGTCTGGGGTGTCGAGGTGACGGCATCCGGATCGTCCTCGTAGGTCGCGAGATCGATCGAAAAGCGGTGCAGGAGATCGACATCGGCGACGGTCGCCGGCCGCACCGTGATCTCCGCCGATCTAGACGGCAAGGTAGCCTCCATCGATCGGAAGGATCGCCCCCGTCACGTAGCTCGCGGCGTCGGAGCAGAGGAACACGACCGGACCGGCAAGCTCCTCCGGCTGCCCGACCCGTTTCATGGGAACATGGGCCAGGAAGGCGTCGAGGCGCGATGGATCGGCCCTGGTTGCCTCGGTCATCGCCGTGGCGATGATGCCGGGGGCGATGGCGTTCACCCTCACACCATCGGGCGCCAGCTCAGCCGCCAGTCCGCGCGTGAACTGCGCGATGGCGCCCTTGGAGACCGGATAGGCACCACTGCCGGCCGGAGCCACGAAGGAATTGGTCGAAGCGACATTCACGATCACGCCCTTTGCCTGCTTGAGCTGATCCAGAAAGGCCATGGTGACGTTGAAGGTGCCCTGGACGTTCACCGCCATTGTCCTGGCCCAGCGCTCCCTGCCTTCGGCCGCGGCAAACCCTCCGCGCAGATAAATACCGGCGTTGTTCACCAGAATGCGGACAGGACCGACCAGCAGGGCGATATCCTCGGCAAGCTTGCGACAGCCCTCCTCGTCGGTCACGTCGAGGGCAAAGCCACGCGCATCGCCACCTGCCTTGGTGATTGCTTCCGCGGTATCGTGAGCAGTCTGGCGGTCGACATCGGTCACAATGACCTTCGCGCCGGCCTGGGCCAGGCCATGGGCAATGGCGGCGCCATTACCGCGCCCGGCGCCGGTTACGAGGGCAATGCGCCCAGCCAGAAAATCAGCGGTCATTTGGTTTACCTTCCCCCTCCGGCCGCGCGGCGGCCAAGGCTTCGCGAATCGCGTCGGCATCGCCGACATGATTGACAAGCAGCAGGATCAGTCGCGCGTCGAAGGCGCGGCATTGCTCATCGTCCAGATCCTTATGGGCATCGACGATGGCGTTGTAGATTTCGTCGGGGTGGGCGAGATTTAACGAGCGCCGGAGCGCGCCTGCCGCCGCTTCCGTCATTGTCTTCTCCTTCAACCGTGGCCCGTGGCACGCCGGAGCGCCGATGCCGGCGCCATCGCATCGGGACGGCGCCAGCGCGCCGCGATATAGCGGTCGGGACGGATCAGATAGACCGTGCCTTCCCGGCCGTCGTAGCGCCGCTCCAGCAGCCCATCACGATCGTCCAGCGACGTCCACCCGGCCGGCGCCGGGCCTTCGCATCCGACCATCAGGCCGGCGGTGCCGGCCGGCAGGTCGGGCAGATCGGCGGCATTCGCAGCGAAGCACAGCACCGTGAAACCCTGTCCGAGATGATCGATCAGGAAGCCGCCCCGGTCATGGACGACCGGAGCGTCGAGCATCGCCGACCCCGGCGCCGGCCCCCGCTGCCAGTCGCTGTCACCGTCCGGCGTGTCGAGCGGCGAACCGGGCTGGACCGTCGGCACCGACAGCCGGCCGCTGTTGACCATGGCGCGGGCGAAGGGAAAGTCCCGCGCCAGGGCCAGCGTCGCATCCCGGAAGGCGCGCGATGCCGGGAACTTGGGCGTGATGAAGTCGGTGCTGCGGGTGGAGTTCAGGATGTTCTCGCGCGCTGCGGCACGGCGCTCGCTGCAATAGCTGTCGAGCAGCGAGGCCGGCGAGTTGCCCTCGAGCACGCGCGTCAGCTTCCAGGCAAGGTTGTCGGCATCAGCCACCGCCGCGTTGCCGCCGCGCGCACCGAAGGGCGAGACGACGTGGGCAGCATCGCCGACGAAGATTGCACGGCCGTGCACGAAGCGCTCCATCATGCGACAGGTGAAAGTGTAGACGCTGGTCCATTCGTGCGTCCACGTGACGTCGGGGCCGAACATCAGGCGCAGGCGGCGGTCGACGTTCTCAGGCTTCTTCTCTTCCTCGGGATCGGCATCCCGGCCGAGTTGGAAATCGACGCGCAGGACGTCGTCCGCCTGGCGATGCAGCAGCACGGAATTGGTCGGATGAAACGGCGGGTAGAACCAGAAACGCCGCTCCTTCGGAAACCCGCTGGCCAGGCGAATGTCGGCGATGAGAAACTGGTCGTCGAAGGCCTCGCCGGGAAACGGCAGGCCGAGCAGGTGCCGCACCGCGCTGCGCACGCCGTCGCAGGCGATCAGCCACTCGGCCTCGAGCGTATAGCACCCGTCCGGCGTTTCGACATCGACCGATGCCGACTCCGGGTCCTGCCGGATGCCAACAACCTTGTTGCGAAAGCGCAGCTCGATCAGCTTCTCGGCGAGACAGCGCTCGAAGAGATATTCCTCGACGTAGTACTGCTGCAGGTTCACGAACGCGGGAAACTTGTGACCGGCTTCGGACGCCAGATCGAAATGGTAGATCGGCCTGTCACCGAGATAGACCTCACCCTGCTGCCAGGTGATGCCCTTCTCGACCACGCGCCGGGCAACGCCGATGCGGTCCCAAACCTCGAGGCTGTGCTTGGCTTGGCAGATCGACCGGCTGCCGAAGCTCACCGTGTCGTCCTCATCGAGCACGATCGACGCAATTCCCCGAGCCGCCAGTGCGAGGGCGAGCGTAGGTCCGGCAATGCCGGCCCCTACGATCACGACCGGATGGCGCTTGTTCTTGCCGTCGAGTTCGGCTGGCCGGCGGTAGGGATAGCGGCGGTACTCGTAAGAGCCCATGTCGCCGGGGTCAGGCGCCCTTTTCCAGCGCCGCCCACATTTCGACATCGCGCTCCGCCGTCCAGATCCGCGGATGATCGAGACCCTTGGCCTCGTCATAGGCCCGCGAAACGTCAAACGGCATGCAGTGCTCGAATATCACCCAGTTCCCGTACCGCGGCTGCAATGCCATCATTGTCTTGTCGTAGGCCTGCTTTAGCGAATCACCGGACTCGGCGCTGGCCGACACAGCCTTGTAGAGATCGGCCAGGAACTCCTGGGTGCCGGCGATGCCTTGTTCAACCGCACCTTCGCCCAGCAGCGCATCGCCACGTCCCGGCACCAGCGCCTCGGCCTTGAGGTCCCGCAGCTTCTGCAGTGTCACGGGCCAGTCCTTGTAATGTGCATCGCCCGCGTAGGGCGTGGCGCCGTATTCGACGAGGTCGCCGCTGAACAGCGTGCGCTCCTCTGGCAGCCACACGATCGTGTCGCCCTTGGTGTGGCCACGCCCGGCATGGATGATGTCGACCTGCAGCTTGCCCAGCCACAGCGTCATGCGGTCGTTGAAGGTGATCGTGGGCCAGGTGAGGCCTGGAATCGTTTCGGCGGCCTGGAACAGGCGCGGAAAGCGCTGGAGCTCGGACTTATAGTCCTGCGCGCCCCGCTCGACGATCATCTCGCGGGTCGCCTCGCTGCAGATGATGTGCTCGGGATTGAAGCCGCTGGCGCCCAGCACGCGCACCGCATGATAGTGCGACAGGACAACGTACCTGATCGGCTTGTCGGTGACTGTGCGGATACGTTCGATCACCTGCTCGGCCATCTTCGGCGTCGCCTGGGTGTCGATCACCATGACGGCATCGTCGCCGACGACGATGCCGGTATTGGGATCGCCCTCGGCAGTGAAGGCATAGGCATGCTCGGACAGGCGACTGAAGGTGATCTTCTTGTCCGCCATGTCTGCCTGCGAGGCGAAGGCTTTGGCCATGGTATGTCTCCCCCAACGCTTACGGTGTTCGAAGGGAACCTATGCAGCGTACTTGCGCCGAGTCAAAGCACGACGTCCCGGACTATTCACAATCCCGGCGACCGGCGCGATATCAGTCGGGACCGTATTTGTGATAGCTGCCCCGGTCGCCTGAGCGCACAGCAACCTCGAAAGCGTCGTCGTCGCGCTCCATTCGGAGCCTCACCGCCGTGCCGGCCGGACCGCTTGCCCACAGTTTGCGATAGAAGTCGGCGACGTCGTCCAGCACCTCGTCATTCAACGCATGCAAAATGTCACCACGCTGCAGCCCGGCACGATCCGCGGGACCGCCCTCGGAAATGCCGCCGATCACGATCTGCCCCATGTGCTCCACCGAATAGACCCCCAGCCACGGCCTGGGCGGCGCCGACAGCCGGCCATTGGCGACAAGTTCGGCGAAGATCGGCTTCAGTCGGTTGATCGGCACATACATGTTGCCGGGAAAGGCCTGCGCTCCCGGGCCCAGCGCCTCCTGCACCAGCAGCGAGCCGACACCCAGCAATGTCCCATCGGCGCCGACCAGCGCCGAGCCGCCCCACAGGGGATAGGCGGGAACCGTGAAGATCGCGTTGTCGAGAAGGTACTCCCAATAGCCGGCGAACTCCCGCCGCCCGGCAACCTTGACCTTGAGCGCCGCCTTCTCGCCGCCCAGTCCAGCGACGACGGCTTCACCGCGCAGCAACAGAGTATCGGAATCGCCGAACCGCATCGGCGTGATCGGAAGCGGCACCTCGGTGCGTACCAGTCCGAAGCCGCTTTCGTAGTCGTAGCCCACGATATGAGCCGGCCACTCGCGGTCTTCGATATCGGTAATGGTGACGCTGTCGGCTTCCATGATCAGGTAGCCGATGGTGACAATCAGGCCCTCGTCGTCGATCACGATGCCATGACCTTCACGCTCGGCGCCAAGCGTCTGGGCCGAGCGGCGATTCGCGGGAATTGTGGTCTTCAGGCCGACCACAGCCGGCAACACCCCGGCAACAGACGGCGGAAGACTCGACGAATGGCCGGGCGTCAGCGCTTCGACGCCTTCCTGGCCAGTCGGCCAGTGGCCCGTCCCGTTCGCGGACCCATTCAACCCTCGGGCCATGGTACACCCCCTACTTCAACAGTGGGTCGTTCACAGTCTGGAAGATAGGCGTCCGCCGCGCCGATTGCTATATGATGGTTCATGGCGCCTCCGGCCGACCCATTTGAAATCACCGACGATCCCGCTCCGGCCGCCGCCGAGCCGGCCCGTCGCGCTGTGGCATCGACAGCCCATCTGGATGGGCTGAACGAAGAGCAGCGGATCGCTGTGACCCACCAGGGCGGGCCGCTGCTGGTACTGGCCGGTGCCGGCACCGGCAAGACCCGTGTCCTCACCTCACGCATCGCGCATCTTTTGATCACCGGCCGGGCCCGGACATCTCAGATCCTGTCCGTTACCTTCACCAACAAGGCCGCCCGCGAGATGCTGGACCGCGTGGCCGCGCTGATCGGTGGCGCCAGCGACGGCATGTGGCTCGGCACCTTCCACGCAATCGGCGTCAGGGTCCTGCGCCGCCACGCCGAACTGGTGGGGCTGAGGAGCAACTTCACCATTCTCGACACCGACGACCAGACACGGCTGATCAAGCAGCTTCTGCAGGCCGAAGACATCGACGACAAGAAATGGCCGGCGCGGGTGCTCAGCGGCATCATCCAGCGCTGGAAGGACCGCGCGCTGACCCCGGACAAGGTGTCGGGCGAGGATGCCGGCGAATTCGCCAACGGCAAGGCCGCCGACATCTACCGCCAGTACCAGGAGCGGCTCATAGAGGTGAACGCCGTCGATTTCGGCGATCTCGTCATGCACTGCGTGACCCTGTGGCAGAAGCATCCCGATGTTCTGGCGCTCTACCACGGTCGGTTCCGGCATATCCTGGTCGACGAGTACCAGGACACCAACGTGGCGCAGTATCTATGGCTGCGCCTTCTGGCGCAGGGCACCCAGGACGTCTGCTGCGTCGGCGACGACGACCAGTCGATCTACGGCTGGCGCGGCGCGGAGGTCGGCAACATCCTGCGCTTCGAAAAGGACTTCCCAGGCGCCACCGTCGTACGGCTCGAACGCAACTACCGGTCGACACCGCACATCCTGGCGGCCGCCTCGCACCTGATTTCCCACAATGAGGGCCGGCTGGGAAAGACGCTGTGGACCGAGGCCAAGGAGGGCGAACGCATCGCGGTGCGCGGCGTATGGGACGGCGACGAAGAGGCCCGCGGCATCGGCGAAGAGATCGAAGCGCTGCAGCGCGACCGGCACAAGCTGGCGCAGATCGCCATTCTGGTGCGCGCCGGCTTCCAGACCCGCGAATTCGAGGAACGCTTCATCACCATGGGATTGCCCTACCGGGTGATTGGCGGACCGCGCTTCTACGAGCGCCAGGAGATCCGCGATGCGCTGGCCTACTGCCGGGTCACCGTGCAGCACGACGACGACCTCGCCTTCGAGCGCATCTACAACACGCCGCGGCGCGGCCTTGGCGAATCGGCGCTGCGTACGCTCCGGTTGATCCAGCGCACCCAGAAGATATCGCTGTTCGAGGCCACGCGGCGCGCGCTCGAGACCGACGAACTGAAGGCTCGACCGCGTAAGTCTCTGGGCGACCTGATCCGGAACTTCGAGCGCTGGCGGGCCATGCTCGACGGCATGAGCCACGTCGAGGTCGTGGAGACCATGCTCGACGAGTCTGGCTACACCGACATGCTGCGGCTCGATCGCTCGCTCGAGGCCGAGGGTCGGCTGGAGAACCTGAAGGAACTCACCAACGCCCTGCAGGAATTCGACTCCCTGCCCGGCTTCCTGGAGCACGTGGCGCTGCTTACCGACATGGCCGACCGCAGCGACACTGACATGGTGAGCCTGATGACCTTGCACGCCGCCAAGGGCCTGGAATTCGACACCGTGTTCCTCCCGGGCTGGGAGGAAGGCCTGTTTCCCAACCAGCGCGCGCTCGACGACAAGGGTCTGGCCGGACTCGAGGAAGAGCGGCGGCTGGCCTATGTCGGCCTGACGCGCGCGCGCAAGCGAGCCTATGTCTCCTTCGCCGCCAACCGGCGCATCTTCAACCAATGGCAGGCCGCGATTCCTTCGCGCTTCCTGCGTGAGCTGCCGACCGGCCATCTCGCCGAAAGCAGCGACGCCGGGCTTTATGCCACCTACTCGGCCGGCCACCACGGCGGCCTGCGCGACCAGGCCAGCGGCTTCGCCTACGAGAGCCTCGGCAGCGGCGGCTCGCGACGCACACTCTGGCGGGACGAAACGCTGGACGATCGGCGCGCCGTCGAGGGCGAAAAGGTCGACCTCGGGGTTGGCCAGCGCGTTTTCCACCAGAAGTTCGGCTACGGCCGCATCGTCGCCGTCGACGGCAACAAGCTCGATATCGACTTCGAGAAGGCCGGCCCGAAGAAGGTGCTCGACAGCTTCATCGAGGCGGCGTGAGCGGCTGGAAGGTCTGGACCGTTGTTCCGGCGGTCGACCGCGTTGCGCGGGAGCAGACCCTCGAACACCTGGCGGAGAAGGACTTCGTAGTCACCAGCCATGAGGTCTCACGCGACGGACCATGGCGCATCGAGATTTTCGGCCATGGCGATCGGTCGGAGGTTCAGGCAGAGATCGACGCTAATTGGCACTGGGAGGATCTTCCGGACAGGGATTGGGTCGCCGAGAACCAGCGCTCATTCCGGCCCTTCGCCGTCGGACCGTTCTGGGTCCATCCCTCGCATGTTGCCGATGGCCGGCCGGCCGGTTTGCTGCCCCTGCAGATCGACGCCGGCCTCGCCTTCGGCACCGGCACCCACGCGACCACGCGCGGCTGCCTGGAAATGCTGGCAACACTCGATCCGGTCGAAACGGTCAATTCAGTCGATGTTGGTTGCGGCAGCGGCATCCTCGCCATCGCCATGGCCAGGCTGTGGCAGCGCCCGGTACTGGGCGGCGACAACGATGCCGAGGCGGTCGCGGTGGCAGCGGAGAACGCCGGCCTGAATGGTGTCGGCGCTCTCTGCCGCTTCGTATCGGCGGCCGGCCTTACGGCGCCGGAACTCGCCGCGCGGGAGCCCTATGACCTCATCGTCGCCAATATTCTCGCCGGTCCTCTGATCGATCTTTCGGATTCCTTCGCTGCAGCGCTGCGCCCCGGTGGGCGCGTGCTGCTGAGCGGGCTGCTTGTCGAGCAGGCGGCGTGCGTGCTGTCCGGCTATCGGCACCGCGGCTTCGGGTTCGAGCGACGCCTCGATCTCGAGACCGGCGGCGCGTGGTGGCGCACGCTTCTGCTGCGCCGCAGCTGACGGCCGATCCCGCAACAAAAGGGGGCCGGCTTTCGCCGACCCCCACTACGCTTACGCTACGCGACTTTCGATCAGGTCAACCTTGATCAGGCCGCGCGATGCAGGTTCTGGTTAACTGCCAACATGCCGCCGGTAACGTCGAACTGCGGCGCAACGCCTTCCGCGGCTTCACGAACGGCGAAGGGAATATCGCCGCGGGCAAGCCCGAGGTCGGCCAATTCGCGGTCCGTCATGCGCAACAGTTGCGACTCTGCGGCGCGCAGCTTGAAGTCCGACCTGATCCCGGCCACGAGGCGGCGGTACTGGCGGGCCAGCCAAAGCGCGGCATCGCCCAAGGCATTCGACATTAGCTCGGCGCGCGCATGGCGCGCGCGAAGCTCGATCAGTTGGCGATCCGCGAACGTGAGTACGCTTTTCGCCTTATCGTTTCCTCCCGCCGGCGCAGTTTCGCTGGTCAGATCTTCAAACATCCGAATCGGCTGGGTTAACATTGTACTCTCCTCAAATGGTGCGACGCGGTACGCGATGCTGCATCGCACTAAGCAAATATAGAGCCTTGAGTTACAACGATAAGTCAGCAGTAGGAACTTCAGATATGCGCTGAATGCATAGGTATCGTTATTTGAGCATTTCGCGCGTGCGAGAGCGCAAATATCGGCCAGTTTGCCTCCATGAAGTACGCCGCGTAGGGTCCGACCAATCATGAGTTCCGCCCCCGACGACGTTCTGCAAATCCTCCGCCGGCGTGGCCGCGCCGCCGATCCGTCCACCCTGGCTTCGCTGATGCGCGGCGTGGCCGCCGCACCGGAAGGACTGGCCGGTCCTGAGTGGACCGAACTGATCACCCCCGACGCCGACGCTGAATTGACCAATGCCTTGATCAATTGGCGGGCAGAACTGGCGGCTTCCGGCGACGGACTGGATGTCGCACCGGCGCCGCCCGAGCGACTTGCCGCGCTACGCGCCGAGTTCGAACGCCGCGGCATCGATGGCTTCGTGGTGCCGCGCGCCGACGAACATCAGGGCGAATATGTCCCGCGCGGCTCGCAGCGTCTGGCGTGGCTTACCGGCTTTCGCGGCTCGGCAGGCCTGGCCATCGTACTGGCCGATCGTGCAGCGATTTTCATCGACGGCCGCTACACGCTGGCCGTCCGCTCGCAGGTCGACACCGCGGCCTTCAGCCCGCATCAGGTGCCGGAGGAGTCGGCTGAAGCCTGGATCGCCGCGAACCTGCCGAAGGGCGGGAGACTTGGCTTCGATCCCTGGCTGCTGACCGTCGATGGCCACGAGCGCTTCACCCGGGCCTGCCAGCGCGCCGGTGGAACCTTCGTCGCCGTCGAATCCAATCCGATCGACGCGATATGGCGCGACCGTCCGCCGCCGCCGCTTGCCCCGGTACTGCCGCACCCCGTCGAATTCGCCGGAGAGACCAGCGAAGCCAAGCGAACCCGCGTGGCGGAGATCGTCTCGGCCAAGGGCGCCGACGTGGCACTGATCACCGCGCCCGACTCGATCGCCTGGTTGCTGAACGTGCGCGGCGGCGACGTGCCACGCACTCCCTTCGCCCTGAGCTTCGCCCTATTGCACAGCGACGCACACGTCGACCTCTACATCGACCGCCGCAAAGTGCCTGACCGAACGGCGGCCTGGCTCGGCAACGCCGTCACGCTCGCGCCATCCGAGGAACTGGGTGTGGCGCTCGAAACCCTGGGCCAGACGGGCAAGCGCATCCTCATCGAATCTTCAACCGCACCGCACTGGGCTGCGACCCGTCTGCAGGCCGCCAACGCAACCATCGTTCGCGAGGCCGATCCCGTCGCCCTGCCCAAGGCCTGCAAGAACGCCGTGGAACTCGATGGCATTCGCGCCGCGCATCATCGCGATGGCGGCGCTGTAAGCCGCTTCCTCGCCTGGCTGGCTCACGAGTCCACAAGCGGCAAACTGCACGAAATCGAGGCCTCCGACAGGCTGCAGGCGCTGCGCCAGAAGACCGGCAAACTGCGCGATCTCAGTTTCGACACCATCTCCGGCGCCGGCCCCAACGGCGCGATCGTGCACTACCACGCTTCGGCGGCGACCGAACGCGTGCTGCAGCCCGGCAGCCTCTATCTGGTGGATTCGGGAGGGCAGTACCGAGACGGCACGACCGACATCACCCGCACTGTCGCCATCGGTACGCCGACACCAGAAATGCGCGACCGCTTCACGCGCGTGCTCAAGGGTCATATCGCCCTGGCCACTGCGCGCTTCCCGGCCGGCACCACGGGCTCGCAACTGGACGCGCTGGCGCGCTACCATCTATGGCAGGCAGGCCTCGACTACGACCACGGCACCGGACACGGCGTCGGCGCCTACCTGTCGGTCCACGAGGGCCCGCATCGGATTTCCAAGATGGCCAGCACCGTCGCGCTGTTGCCCGGCATGATCGTCAGCAACGAGCCGGGCTACTACAAGACCGGCGCCTACGGCATACGCATCGAGAACCTGGTGGCAGTACGGGAAGCCGCGATCGACGGCGCCGACCGTCGTTATTATGAGTTCGAGACGCTGACGCTGGCGCCGATCGATCTGGCCTGCATCGAGGCGGGCCTGCTGACCGACGCCGAGCGCCAGTGGCTGAACGACTATCACCGCCGCGTGCGAGAGGCGGTCGGGCCCGAGGTCGATGAGGCGACGCGCGGGTGGCTCGCCGAAGCGACCCGCGCTCTCTAGGCCGGCGGCCTGCGTTAGTCCTTCAGGACAGTCCGACCCAGCACGACGTCCTCATAGACGTGGAGCGACGGCAGCCCGCCCGTGTGCATGAACAGCACCTTGGCGTTGGGCTTGAAGTGGCCCTGGCGGGCAAGGCCGATGAGGCCCGCCATGATCTTTCCGGTGTAGACCGGGTCGAGCAGGATGCCTTCGGTCCGCGCCAGCATCTGGACCGCTTCCACCATTTTAGCGTTGGGCACGGAGTATTTCGGCTGCCAGAAGCCGCCGAAGCTCTTCACCGCCTCGCGCGGCACCTTGCCAATGCCGAGCAGGTCGGCCACGGCCTGCGCTTCCTTGTAGACCAGCGGCTCCTGGTCGGCCGGATCACGGCTGACACCGATTCCGATCAACGGGACCCTGATGTTGTTGCCGAAGAATCCCGCGACCATGCCTCCATGGGTCCCTGAACTGCCCGAGCCGACCACGACGGCATCGAGCGCCAACTTCATCTCCATCCATTGCTGCTGCATTTCCTGCACGCAGGCGACATAGCCCAGCCCGCCGATTGCGTTCGAACCGCCCCCAGGGATGACGTAGCCCTTGCGGCCGAGCGAGGCGACTTCCTGCGCGACCTTCGACATCGCAGCACCCACATCCGAACCGCCGGGCACCACGGTGATGGCTTCGACACCCATCAACTCGAACATGAAATTGTTGCCGCCCGCCTCCTTGCTGTAGCTGCCGGGGACGCGCTCCTCGATCACGAACCGGCACTTCAGTCCTTCCTTGACCGCCGCCGAGAGGGTGATGCGGCAATGGTTGGACTGCGGTGCGCCGCAGGTGATCAGCGTATCGGCGCCCTGCGCCAGCGCGTCGGCGGCGAGGAACTCAAGCTTGCGGGTCTTGTTGCCACCCGGAAAAAGCCCCAGCAGGTCGTCGCGCTTGATCCAGATCTCCGGCCCGACGCCGCCCGGGCAACCCGCCGCCAGCGCCTTGGTGAAATGAGGAAGCAGTTCTATCGGCGTGGGGGCATGCGTGTAGCTACGACGCGGGAAACGGGCCAGATCCATTCAATCAACTCCAATTTTCCATGATGATGCCGCAAGCGCCCCACTGACGCTACTTGCTTAGCTCTATCCACTCTTCCTCGGTCATCGTCTGCACGCCGAGTTCAGCTGCCTTCCGTGCCTTGGAGCCCGCGTTCTCCCCGACCACGACGAGACTTGTTTTCTTCGACACCGAGTCCGTCACCTTGGCGCCCAGTTCCTCGGCCCGTGCCTTGGCGGCGTCGCGGGTCATCGTGCTGAGTTCGCCGGTGAAGACCACGATCTTGTCCCTGAGCAGGGCGTCGGCGGCGATCACGCGGCGCGTCACCGGCTCGACGGTGAGTTGCTTGCGCAAATCCCTGATAATGTCGACGGTATGGCCCTCACCGAAGAAGGCACACATGGCATCGGCCGTGGTGACGCCGATCTGCTCGATGTTGCAGAGCCGGCCGTAGCTCTCGCCGACTTCGGCCACAGCCTTCTCCTTCTTCACCGGATCGGGCTTCTTCTTCCGCTCACCGGTCGCGGCCAGCATCTCGGCCAGCCAGGTGTCGGCATCGCCATACTCCTGGGCCAGCAGCTTGGCCGTGGCGTCACCGATCAGCGGGATGCCGATGGCATAGATGTAGCGGTCGAGTGGGATCGTGCGCCGCACCTCGATCGCGGCGAGCAGGTTGCGCACCGACAGGTCGCCCCAGCCCTCGCGCTTCTGTAGTTCGCCGGCCTTTTCCCCTAGTCGAAACAGATCGGCCGGCGTCTTCAGCAATCCGTCGCGCCAGAAGTTCTCAATGTGGGTGCCGCCAAGCCCGTCGATGTCGAAGGCGTAGCGCGACACGAAGTGGCGCAGCCGCTCGACCTGCTGGAACGGACATTCCAGCCCGCCCGAGCACCGTCGCACCACGCCGCCCTCCTCGCTCGCGACCGCGGTCTTGAGCGGACAGGGGCAATGGGTCGGGAACTCGTACTTGCGGGTCTTCTTCGGCCGCTCTTCGGGAACGAAACCCAGCACCTGCGGAATGACATCGCCGGCACGCTGAACGATCACCATGTCGCCGACACGCACGTCGAGGCGCTCGATCTCGTCGGCATTGTGCAGGGTGGCGCGCGCCACCATGACACCGCCGACGTTGACCGGCTCGAGATCGGCCACCGGCGTCAGCGCGCCGGTGCGGCCGACCTGGATGACGATGTCGTTGAGCCGCGTGCGCGCCTGCTCGGCGGGGAACTTGTGGGCGATCGCCCAGCGCGGCGCGCGGCTGACGAAACCCAGCCGCTCCTGCCAGTCGATCCGGTCGACCTTGTAGACGACGCCGTCGATGTCGTAGGGCAGCGACGGGCGTTCCTCGCCGATCTTCCTGTAGAAGGCGCGTATCTCGTCGGCAGTGTGGCAGAGCCTGGTCAACGGATTGATCTTGAAGCCCCACTCCTCCAGGAGCTTGAGATACTCGCTATGCGTCTTCCATGCGCGCGGCTCGGCCTCGCCCCAGGCATAGGCGAAGAAGCGCAGCGGACGGCTTGCGGTGATCTCGGGATCAAGCTGGCGCAGGGAACCGGCAGCAGTATTGCGCGGATTGACGTAGGCCTTCTCGCCGGCCGCGACCTGGCGGGCATTCAATTCCGTGAATGCCTTGCGCTCCATGTAGACTTCGCCGCGCACGTCGAAGGCCTTCGGCACGCCCTTGCCCTTTAGCTTTTGCGGGATGTCCTTGATGGTCCTGAGGTTGGCGGTGACGTCCTCGCCGGTGGTCCCATCGCCGCGCGTGGCCCCCTGGACGAACACGCCGTCCTCATAGCGCAGGCTGATCGAGAGTCCGTCGATCTTCGCCTCGCAGCTCAACGCAATCTCGACATCGGGCCTGAGGTCGGTCTCGCGCTCCAGCCCCCGCCGCACGCGGTCGAGGAAGCCCTGCAGCTCCTCGTCGGTGAAGGCGTTGTCGAGTGACAGCATCGGTCTGCCATGCCTGACCTTGGCGAAGGCCGTGGTCGGGGTCGGCGCCACCTTCTGCGTCGGACTGAACATGTCGACGAGCTGCGGGAAACGCGCCTCGATCGCTTTCAGGCGCTGACGCAATCCGTCGTAATCGGCGTCGGAGATCGCCGGCGAATCCTGCTCGTGATAGAGCTTGTCATGATGGCCGATCTCGTCGGCCAGACGCTTGTGGTCGGTCCGGGCCTGGCGTTCGGTAAGCGCGTCGACCGGGAGAGACGCCACGACCTTGGCAGCGCGCGACATCGCCCGTCCTAGCCCGTGGTCGCGAGCAGGCGATCGGCGGCGGCGCGCGCCTCCGCCGTCACCTCGGCACCGGACAGCATGCGGGCGATCTCCTCGCGTCGTCCCTTGGCGTCGAGCGCCAGCACGTCCGTGCTCGCCGAGTTCCGGGTGGTGGTCTTGCGGATCAGCCAATGACGGTCGGCAACGGCGGCGACCTGCGGTGAGTGCGTCACCACCAGAACCTGGACCTCCCTGGCGAGCCGCTTCAGACGCTCGCCGACGGCGGCGGCGGTGGCACCGCCGATACCCGAGTCGACCTCGTCGAACACGATGGTCGCTGCATCCCCCACCTTGGCCAGGCAGACCTTGAGCGCCAGAAGGAAGCGCGAAAGCTCGCCACCCGACGCGATCCTGGCGATTGGCGCCGGCGGCATGCCGGGGTTGGTGGAGACGGTAAATTGCACTCGATCCGTCCCCGCCTCCGACCATTCGGCCTCCGGCAACGACGCCAGTTCGGTAACGAACTTCGCCTTCTCCAGCTTGAGCGGTCCCAGTTCGGCCGCTACCGCCTTGTCGAGACGGGCGGCACCCTTGCGCCGCGCGGTAGCCTGCATTTCGGCCGCCCCAACGTAGCCCGCGCGGGCGGCCTTGGCCGCGGCGGCGAGATTCTTCAGTCCGGCTTCACCCGAATCGAGTGCCGTGAGCTGGGATGTCATCCGCTCGGCAAGTGCGGCCAACTCCGGCACGGCGACATTGTGCTTGCGAGCGACCGCGCGCAGTGCGAACAGCCGCTCCTCGATCTTCTCCAGCCGCGCCGGGTCGAACTCCAGCGCGTCCCGCGCCGCCTCGAGCTGCGCCTGTGCCTCGGTCGTCTCGCTCAACGCCCGCGCCAACGCCGCCAGTGACAGGTCGAGATGGCCGGCCGCCTTGTCGGCATTGCGCTCGATCAGGCGATGCGCCGCTCCCAGCGCCGCAAGCGTACCGCGACCCTGCTCAATTTCTGCCAGTGCCTGCGTCACGGCCTCGCCAAGAGCGCTACCGGCACGCAGCAGCTGCCGTTCCGCCGCCAGTGTCGATTCGTCGTCCGGCTTGGGTGACAACGCCTCCAGTTCCTGGACGGAGTGACGCAGGAAATCCTCATCGCGCCGCGCGGCCTCGGCCGCCGCCTCCGCATCGGCGCGCGCCCGCTCCGAGATTCGCCAGTCCTGCCACGCCGCGCGAACGGCTTCGGCTTGCTTTTCCAGGCCGGCGAAGGCGTCGAGCGCGGCCCGGTGCGTGGCGATGTCGAGCAGACCGTGCTGCTCCATCTGTCCCTGGATTTCCACCAAGGTATCTCCGAGCCGACGCAACAGAGCGACCGATGCCGGCTGGTCATTGACGAAGGCGCGGCCACGGCCGTCGGCGCCGACCATCCGGCGCAGCGTCAGGATGTCCTCGCTTGCCAGGCCTTGGTCGGTGAGGATCGCGTGGGCGGGGTGGGCCTTGGGCAGGTCGAAAGCCGCGGCCACCGAAGCCTGCGCCGCCCCCCGGCGGACAGCCGAGGAGTCGGCGCGTGCTCCCAGGGCCAGGCCAAAGGCATCGATCAGGATCGATTTCCCGGCGCCGGTTTCACCTGTGAGCGCCCCCAGTCCGCCCTGACCGGCGCGCGCAAAGCCGAGATCGAGCTTCTCGATCAGGACGAAGTCGCGGATCGAAAGCGATACCAGCATGCCGCCCTGTCAGAAGAGGCCGAAGAACCAGGTGCTCTTCTCGTCCGGCGGCCTCTGGCCTTCGCCGGTAATCAGGAAGTAGCTGTCCTGATACCACTCGCTGCCGGGGAAATTGTATCCCAGCACGGCAGCGTTCTCCTGGGCCTCGTTCTTCACGCCGAGCGCCAGGTAGCTCTCGACGAGGCGATGAAGCGCCTCCGGGACGGGGGTAGTTGTCTGATAGCGCTCGATGACGACGCGGTAACGGTTGATCGCGCCGACGTACTGTTGACGGGACTGGTAGAAGCGTCCGATCGCCATCTCCTTGTTGGCAAGATGATCGATGGCGAGTTCGACCTTGAGGCGTGCATCGCGTGCGTACGGCGATCCGGAGAAGCGCTTGACGACTTCGGCCAGCGCCTCGAGGGCCTGCTGGGTAATACTCTGGTCGCGGCCGACGTCGGTAATCTGCTCGTAGTAGCAGAGCGCTTTCAGATAGTAGGCGTAGGCGAGATCGCGGTGGCCGGGATGGAGCTGGATGAATCGATCCAGGGCGATAATGGCTTCGTCGTACTTGTTCGACTCATAGTAGGCGAATGCGGCCATGATCTGGGCCTTGGTCGCCCATACCGAATAGGGATGCTGGCGGTCGACTTCCTCGAAGCCTTTGGCCGCCTTCTTGTAATCCTGCGCGCTCAGTTCGTTGAGAGCGCGATTATACAGCTGCTCGACCGGCTGCTCGACGTAGTTGGAATCGTCATCCGACGAGCCGCAGCCGGCCAGTCCCAGAGACAGCAACGCCAGCGCCAATCCGGCGACCACGCGATGTGTCATTCCTACTCCAACTTTCGACATTTCCCATCCGTCAAACCATTGTGCCGCCGGGTTATATCACGCGAGACCCAAAAAAAGAGGGGCCTATGGCCCCTCTTAACGAGTTGCGTGGAGAAGTCGAACGCCTGCCTTAGTTGGCTTGCCGGCGCAGAAATGCGGGAATCTGCAGATCGTCGTCGTCCCGCGCAGGTTTGGTCCGCTCGGTGACGTCGAGGCTGATCGAGGTTTGAACCGGACCAGGCCGTACAACAGGCTTGGGCGCGACACCAACGACGTTTTCCGGCATCTGCCGCGCCGGCGGCGGTTCAGCGGGCGCCGCGGTGGCCACCGGTTTGGGTGCCGAAAATGCCCCGGTGATGCGCTGGAAGAGATTGGGCGACCGGTTGTCGCCAGGCGCCGGACGCGCGGCCATCGGCCGCGCCGCCGGTTCGGAGGCACGGACCACGGCCTTCATCGGCGGACGGCTGACACGCCAGTCATTCTCGTCGACCATGGGCCGCTGGGCAGCCGCTGGAAC
>CALFRN010000446.1 GCA_937919085.1 uncultured Reyranella sp. | reverse complement strand
GGGACCTGCACCACCATATGAACACCGTCGATGCCGCCCTCAACACGCTGGGCGATGTCGAGCTCTGCCCCGGCCCGGCCGCGCTCGACCGGATCAACGCGAGCCTGCGCTAATTCTCCGGTACCTGGCAGCGCTGCTCGCCGCCACCGTCGGCGCCCTGATCGGGGCCGGTGTGATGGCGATGACCCTCGGGATCCTGTTCACCATGATCGGGGGCGCCTTCGAAGGCTCGGCCGCCATGGGCGGCGTCACCGTCGGCCTGCCGGCGGGCGGCATCATCGGCTTCCTCCTCGGCGGCTGGCTGGTCCTGCGTTTCTGGCGTCCGACCGTGCCGTAGACCGCGGTCATGGACGACACCGCGCAGGGATTCCGCATCGGTGACGCCTTCTACGCCTGGGGCACGCTGTTCGAGGCCGTGGCGCCCGGCACCGTCGACGGCGGCTATGCCCACACCGAGATCGCCTGCGCTTCGGCCTATGGCTTCGCCACAGTCCATGCCGGGATCACCGCGCCCCGGCCCGACCGGCCGGTCATGGGCCTCGCCTATGAACTGGCGGCCTCAGGCGCGACGCCAAAGGAAGTCTTCGCCCAACTCGTCATCCGGCTGGGTGCCCCGTCCGAGGTCGACCGCGAGGAAGAGAACGCCGGCAGTTCGGACTCGGTCGTTCTCCACGCCCAGTGGTCGCATGGCGACTTTGCCATTTCACTCTCCCTCTACGGCGCGCCGCGCCCCTCGGATTTCGGCGACGGGCTGGGCAAGCTCTATCTCTCGTGGGGCAACGTCGACGCGGCGTCAGCGCCCTTCTTCGACGCCTGGCGCGCTGCCAACGCCGAACTCGCGCAGGTCGCCGCATCGGCGGCAACCTTGCACACCTTCTCCGTCGCCTGCGAGATCAATCCCCTGCTCGAACCGCGCTGCCTGCATCATCCGGAGATCCTGGAGACGCCGCCTTCGATCGCCGCGCGTCTCGGACCCACTGGCTTCGCGCTATGGAGCGATGCCACCGGCACGCGCTGGCATCTCTCGACGGCCGCCGACAGCATCGTGCTGGGCCGGCCCGACAGTTCGGCCGTGCAGGTGATCGAGATCGAGCCCGCCAAGGGCGGTGGATTCGCCGCCATCGAAGTCGGCGCATGGTCGGTGCGCAGCTCCCGGCTCTCGCGCGCCATCGCCGATGCCGCGCGCGAACTCGAGAGGCTGCCGGGCCTCACCATCACCCGGCATGCCGGCTACGACGTCTGAGCAGCGGCCGCGGTCAGAGGTCGACGCGTTCCTCGGCGATCGTCTTGCGCTCGGCCATGTTGAAGCGCCCCGAATAGATCGGAAGTTCGCCGGTTGTCGGCCCCGGATACTGCACGATCATGATCTCGCCGCCGGTCTCGGTACGGAACTCGCCCTCGAAATGCGGGTCCGGGTGATAGAGCATCGTGCCTGGCGGGCAGAGCCTGCCGTCGATGGTGAACTCGCCCTTCAGGATCAGCCAGACCTGGGCGAAGCCGTGATAGTGCTCGGGATGGTGGGCGCCGGGCTCCAGCCGCAGAATGCCGGCATTGGGCTCGGTCGGTCGTTCCGGCCGCGGATGAAACAGCATCTTGCCGGTCTCGCCCGGCCACCGGATCGTCTCCCACTCGATCTCGTCGAGGTGCCGGACATCGTAGGGCAGATGATCCTTGCGTGACGCCTCGCGCGCCGTACGAAGCGCGGCGGTTTCAGGCGTCGTATCGGGAACCAGTTTGCTCATCGTCCTGTCTCCTTTGTCCTGATCGGCGTGGAAAGGTGCCACCAGTCGGGCGTGTCGGCGGCCTCGGCCGGCTTGGCCACGGTCATCAGCATGGTTGCCTGACCACGGCCGGCGTTCTCGGCTCGATGTGGCTGCCGGGAATCGATCAGGATGCCGTCGCCGGCCTTCAACCGGTACTCGGTCTCGCCGACGAAAAACCTCACCTCGCCCGACAGCACGTAGCAATGTTCCTGTCCGGGGTGGGACACCATCGCCGTCATGCCGTCGCGACGCGGAAAAACAAGATGGAAGACCTCCATCCGATCGAGCGGCGCGCCGCCCCCGAGATGGCGCCACCGATAGCCGGTGGACTTGACCTCGCTGTGCTGTCCGCCATCGGCGCGATGAAGGGCCAGGCGGGTCTTGGCTGGCGCGGCGTCAGCGGCGAACAATTCGTGCAGCCCCAGCCCCAGCGCCTCGGTGAGCTGAATGAGATTGGCGATCGAAGCGGCTGCCTGGCCGCGCTCCAGCTTCGAGAGAAAGCCCTCCGACACACCGGCCCTGGCCGCGACCTCGGCCAGCGTCCGGCCCGCACCGCCGCGCGCATTGCGCAGGCGCTGGCCGATTTCGGTGGTAGCCCGGGTGAGCTTGTCCATTGTCCAAACCTGCCCCGTACTTGCTTTATGTGCAAGTATTATTTCCTGTGATGCAATCTAGCTGGCCACCTCCACCAACCGTCCAGCTTCGCCGGGCGTGCGCTGCAGCTCGAGGCGCCGATCGTGCCATTGCCGCAGCGACGGCCGATGTCCGATCGACACCAGCGTGGTCGTCGGCAATCGCGTCTTCAACGCATCGTAGACGGCAGCTTCGGTCTCGTCGTCGAGCGAGGCCGTGGCCTCGTCGAGGAACAACCAGTCGGGCTTGAACACCAGCGCGCGCGCGATGGCGAGCCGTTGCTGCTCACCGCCGGACAGGACGTTGGTCCAGTGCGCCTCCTCGCCCAGCCGTTCGACGAGATGGCCAAGGCGCGCCGCCCCGAGCGCGTCCACGATCTCGGCGTCGCTCGCCTCGGACTGCTCGTCAGGATACTTCACGGCGTCGCGCAGGGTGGCGATCGGGATGTAGGGCTTCTGCGGCAGGAAGAGCACACGCGCACCCGCCGGTACCTGCACCTGCCCGGACCCGAACGGCCAGATTCCGGCCAGCGCCCGGAACAGCGTACTCTTTCCCGAGCCACTCGCCCCGGAGATCAGGGTCGAGCTGCCCTTGGGCAAGGTAAGATTCAGCCCCTTCAGCAGCCTCTCGCCGTTGGGCAGCGCAAGATCGAGGCCGGCAATGCCGAGGTCGATACCGCCCGCCTGCCGCGCCACGGTGATGTTCGTTGCCGGCTTGGCATCGGCCGCCGCGTGCAGGCCCTTGAGCCGGTCGAGCACCGCGCGCAGCTCGGCGAGGTTCGTGTAGTTGGTGACGAAGAACGACAGCGCCGTCTGGACCTGCCCGAACGCCGACGCGGTCTGCATCATGACGCCGAGCGTGATCGCGCCGGCGAAAAAGCCGGGAGCCGTCACGAGGAAGGGGAAGATGATCGCAAGCTGGTTGTAGCCCGATTGATAGAAAATGAGCTGCGCTTCGGTGAAGAGGACCCGCCAGCCGTTGTTGAAGACATCGACGAAGCGGGCATTCAAGGCGTCGTTCTCGCGTCTTTCGCCGCCATAGAGTGCAATGCCCTCGGCATTCTCGCGCACGCGCATGAGGCCGAAGCGAAAGTTGGCCTCGTAGCGCTGCTTCATGAAGTTGAGGTCGATCAACCGCCGGCCCACGACATTGGCAAGAAACGATCCGACGATCGCATAGGCAATGGCGGCGATGGCCATATAGCCCGGAACGACGATGTCCAGTCCGATGAAGGCCAGCGACAACGGGCCGGACAGATTCCACAGGATGAAAATGAACGAAATCAGCGTGGCGACGGCCTGAAGGAAGCCCAGGAACAGGACCATTGTGTATTCGCCGAGCTGGCGAAGGTCCTCGGCAATGCGCTGGTCGGCGTTGTCGACGCTGCGCTCGAGTTCGATGCGGTAGTAGCCGCGATCGTCGAGCCAATGCGACAGGTAGCGCCGGGTCAGCCAGCGCCGCCACCTGAGTCGCAGATAGGGACTGACGACAGCCCGTGCGACGTAGACCGTGATGAACAGCGCAGCGAGCCAGGAGAAGGTGAGGATCTCCTTCCAGAATCCCGCTTCATCCTTGTTCTGCAGGGAATCGTAGAAGCGCCGGTTCCATTCGTTGAACAGCACTTCAAGCCCGACGGCGCCGAATGTCAGGGCTATCGCACCGACGAGGAGGATCATCGCGATCGGCCATTCCTCGGACCTGAAATAGGGGGTGGCGATTCGCCACCAGTCACCAAGAAATGAGCCTACCTTTTTCATACCGGAATCCCTTCGGGCGGCACACTGCCTAGGCAGGCGGGCAATGACAACGGCTCTGCCGGGGTCTATAGCGCCGCGCAATGGATGTTTCCCCACTGGCCTCCCGGCAAGCCGCGCTCGAAATCCTGGTGTCGTGCCTCGACAAGGGCCAGCCGCTCGACGAGGCCCTGGCCCGCCACGCAGGCTTCGCCGGCCTCGATCCGCGCGACCGCGCCTTCGTCCGCCTCCTGCTGGCGACGACGCTGCGGCGTCTGGGCGAGATCGACGTCGTGCTGGCGGCCCTGGTCGAGCGGCCCCTGGAGGGGCCCAATGCCGCCGGCCGCCAGGTACTGCGGCTGGGGGCGGCCCAGTTGCTGTTCCTCGGCACCGCCGCTCATGCCGCTGTCGACACCTCGGTGCGCCTGATCGAGGATGCCCATCTGCCGCACCTGAAGGGTCTCGCCAACGCCGTACTGCGCCGCATCAGCCGCGACGGCGTTTCAATCCTGGGCGACCGCGACCCGGCCCGCCTCAATACGCCGCAATGGCTGTGGCAAAGCTGGGCCGAGTCCTATGGTGAGGACACGACGCGCGCCATTGCCGCCGCCCACCTGATCGAGGCCCCGCTCGATCTGACACCACGTTCGAACACCGACTTCTGGGCGGGCCAGCTCGAGGCCGAAGTCCTGCTCACCGGTACGCTGCGGCGGACCGGCGGCGGCCACATCGCCGAGCTGCCGGGTTTCGCAGAGGGCACCTGGTGGGTGCAGGACGCCGCCGCCACCCTCCCCGTGCGCCTGCTGGGCGACATCGCGGGCAAGCGCGTGGCCGACCTCTGTGCCGCCCCGGGCGGCAAGACGCTGCAGCTCTGTGCTGCCGGCGCCGCGGTCACCGCCGTCGACATCTCGGCCCGCCGCATGATCCGGGTCGGCGAGAACCTCGCGCGGGCTGGCCTTGCCGCCGAACTGATCACCGCCGACGCCAGCAAGTGGACGCCAGAAGAAAAGTTCGACGCCATACTGCTCGACGCGCCCTGCTCCGGTACCGGCACGCTCAGGCGCCATCCCGATATCGCCTGGCTGAAGGACGAGGAGGACGTCGGTCGCCTTACCCTCACCCAGGACCGTCTGCTGCTGCACGCCGTCGACCTGCTGAGGCCCGGTGCCACACTGGTCTACGCCGTCTGCTCGCTGCAGGAGGACGAAGGCCTGGCGCGGATCGAGGCCCTGCTGGCTCGCGAGCCACGCCTGAAGCGCGTGCCGGTGCAGCCAGTCGAGCTACCGGGGCTGGAGAACGCCGCCACCAAAGATGGCGACGTCCGCACCCTGCCCTCGATGTGGCCCGAGCGCGGCGGCCTCGACGGGTTCTATATCGCCCGACTCACGCTCTAGGCTGTCAGCCTAAACCATCGAGCTCGGCCGGTAGAACGGCTGGTGCTTCGAAGGGTCCATGTAGTTCTGGTAGAATTTGCGGGCATGCGGCAGCAGCGCGACCGAGAGCTTGCGCCGCTCGACCTCGTCATCGGCCAGTGCTTTTGTGAGATCGTCGTGCAGCGCCTTCAGCGCCACCGTGCGGTCGACCTTGGTGAACTTGCCATCCTTGTAGATCACCTCACCGTCGCAGATCGTCGTTGTGACGGCCTGCTGCTTGGCGCGCTGGACCACGGCGTCGAGCGTCGGAGTCATCTCGTCGAGATAGGGATAGGCCACGCTGTCCCAGTCGATCAGCACCATATCGGCGGCCTTGCCGACTTCCAGCGTGCCGATGCTGTCGCCGTAGGGCGTCGTTTTGGCCCCGCCGACCGTCGCCATGCGCAAGACCTGCGACATGGTCGGCACGTCGGCCTCGACCATGCCGGGCACACGATGGGCGCGCAGCACCAGCTTCATCTCCTGCAGCATGTCGCGGTCGTCATTGATGCCGGCCTCGTCGAGGCCGATGGCGGTGTTGATACCCTTCTTCTCGAAGTGATTGAGGGCGGCCACTCCGGATCTCAGGCGGAAATTCGAGGAACAGTTGTGGCAGACGCAGCCGCCGGCCTCGGCCAGGCGGTCGATGTCCTTCTCGTTCAGCCACACGCCATGGCCAAGCGTCAGGCGCTTGTTCACCATGCCGAAGCGGTCGATATACTCCAGCGCGGTGCACTTGCCGCGCCGCCAGGCGTATTCCTTCTGGTAGGCGGTCTCGAGCAGGTGCATGTGCATCGGCACGTCATACTTGGCCGAAGCGTCCGACAGCAGCGTCAGCGCCTTGTCAGAGCACCAGTGCAGGTTGGCCGGTGCCAGCTGGATCTTGACCCTCCGCTTGTTGTGATGCTGCGAATGGAACGACCTGAACATGTCCATCGCATCGTCGAGGCTCATCCTGAAACGTTCGAACCAGCGCTTCATCGGGTCGCGCAGCTCGGCCGGAAGGCTGGCCACGAATTCCTCGTCGGCCTGGTAGACCAGCCGGTTCTGGTCGCGCACCGCGTAGCAGTACGAAACCCGCATGCCGATGTCCTCGTAGGCGCGGATGGTCTCGTTCGCCCGCTTCTCGACATCGGGCAAGGTGCCCGGCATCCAGCCCTGGATGTGCTGCACCGTGGTGATGCCGGATCCGATCATCTCGAAGGCCGAGTAGAGTGTGTCGAGATAGAGATCGAGATTGCGGATCACCATGCGGGTGATGAACCACAGTTCGAGCGGCATGTCGGGCGAGCCAAGTTGCACCGGCGTCAGGCCGACGTGGTGATGGCCGTTGACGAAGCCGGGCAGCAGGATTTCCTTGCCGCTGCCGATTACCGGCACGGTCGGGTGCCTGGCATGCAGGTCGTCATAGGTGCCGACGGCCACGATGACGCCGTCCTCCTGCAGGACGGCGCCGTCCTTGATCTCGTTCCAGGTGAAACGATCCCTGGTGCCGGTGATGGCGGCGCGGCTGCGGACGAGACTGATGGCCATGTGCGGCTTCTCCCTAGCGGTGATCCATTATCCGTCGTCCCGACCGAGGAGCGAAGCGACGAGTGGAGGGACCTTCTTTCAACGGGCAGACGCCCATTCGAGGAGAGAAGGCCTCTCCGCTTCGCCCTTCGGGCTTCGGTCGAGGCGACGGGATTCGTTTGGTGCGTGAAGTCATCTCTATGCCGGAACGGCGAAGGCTTCCTGTTCGGCGAACGCACGGTCGACCTCGTCGCGCAGGAGTTCGGTGAGCTGTATCCGCATCGCTTCGGCCTCGCGCGAAAACAGGTTGCGCGGCCGCGGCAGGTCGACCGGCACGATGGTCTTTATGCGGCCCGGCCGCGACGTGAACACCACGACGCGGTCGGCCAGCGCCACCGCCTCGTCGATGTGATGGGTGACGAACAGCACCGACGCGCCGGAATCGCGCCACACGTCGAGCAGAAACTCCTGCATGCGGGCGCGGGTCTGCACGTCCAGCGCGGCGAAGGGTTCGTCCATCAGCAGCACCTTGGGCCGCATCGCAAGTGCCCGGGCGACGGCCACCCTCTGGCGCATTCCGCCGGACAGTTCGTCCGGCCGCTTGTCCATGGCGGCGATCAGCCCGACCCGCTGCAGAGCCTCGGCGGCGACGCTGCGCCGCTCCTCCTGCGAGGCACCGCGGATACTGAGACCAAAGCTCACGTTCTGCCACACCGTCAGCCAGGGAAAGAGCGAGGTCTCCTGGAAGATCAGGCTGCGTTCGGGCGACGGGGTTTCAACCTCTTCGCTGAACGACCAGATCCGGCCTTCGGTGGCGTCCTCGAGGCCCGCGATCAGATAGAGCAGCGTGCTCTTGCCGCAGCCCGACGGGCCGAGAAAGACCACGAACTCGCCGGGCTTGATGTCGAGGTCGATGTCGCGCAGCGCCTCGTGCGCGCGTTTGGTGCCCGCCGCCCAGGTCTTGCCGACGCCACGGCAGACGACGGCGTCCTTGGACGAGAAACGGGGTGTCATTTCAAAGGCCACGCAATCTCTCCGTGGTATCAGGCAGCCAATAGAGAATGCGCCGCTGGGCAATCCGCAGCAGCCAGTCGAAGACGAACCCCAGGACGCCGATGATGGCGATGGTGAAGAACACCAGCGACGGGTTGAAGGTGTTGCGCGCCAGCATGATCACCTGGCCGATGCCGTAGCCGACGCCGGTCGACTCGGCGACCAGCACCACCATCCAGGCGCCGAAAAGATTGAGCCGCAGCACTGCCAGCATGCCGGGCAGGATGGCCGGGACAATGACGCGGGCATAGATCTGCGGTTTGGAGGCCCCCATGGTGCGCGCCACGTTGATCAGGTTGCCGTTGACGCCGTCGATCTGGTTGATCGTCGCCAGCACCATGTGGAAGAAAAGCGCCACCACGACCATGAAGATGGCCGGTGCATTGCCGATGCCGAAAAGAAAGATCGCCACCGGCAGCCAGGCGATCGGCGACACCGGCGACAGCAACGTGATGGTGGGCAGCACCAGCCGGTCGAAGACGCGATGGTAGCGCACCAGCACGCCAACCCCGATGGCCAGAACGGAGGCAAGCACCAGACCGACAAATACCCGCGCCGTGGTGGCGCCGGCGGTGATCAACACCGACTCGAAGGCCGAAGGGCCTTCAGTCATGGACGAACCGACCTGCCAGCGTGTGGCGGTATTGAAGAACTTGCCCTGCTCCGCGATGTTTCCAAGGAAGATGTGGGGCGGCGGCAGCAACTTGGGATCGGCCCAGCCCATCGCCCAGCAGAACTCCCAAAGCCCGGCGAACAGGCTGATCGACAGGCATGTCCACCAGATCCGGGCAAGCAGGTCGAGACCGGCCATCGATGAGAACAGACGGGAGGCGAACAGACGGGAGGCCATCGGCCGCGATGCCGCCGCCGGGCGGGATGCCCCGGCGGCGGTGGCGGTATCGCCGTCGCGCGTGACGACAGCCATCAGGCGGACTTGTACTTGAGCTTGCCGTAGAGCTCGGGGTTCTCCTTGATCACCTCTTCGAGCAGGGTCCAGTCGATGGCGTCGCGGCCAGGCTTCTTCTTGATGTAGCCCATCTCCATGACGCTGTCGGTGCGCTGCAGGATGAAGTCGGTCTGGCTGCGCGCGTCGACCACCGCGGGCTGCTTGCCCTGGGCGATCTTGGCGTTCTCCATCGAGGTCTTGTAGTACTTGCCGACCAGTTCCTTCAGCACTGCATCGGTCTGGGTCTCGGCGTCGTACTGGGCCTGCATCATGCTCTTGATGATGGCCTTCAATCCGGCCGGGTTGTCCTTGATCAGGCTCGAACGCGCAGCCAACACGCAGTCAGTGTAGCCCTTGCCGTAGAGATCGATGCCGTTGGTCAGCATGACCGCGCCCTTGACGTCGTTCACCAGTGCCGACGCGTAGGGCTCGATGGTGCAGATCCAGTCGATGGCGCCCGCCTTGAAGGCTTCGACCGCTTCAGGTGTGTTGCCCATATAGCGGACCTTGACGTCCTTGAAGGAGATCTTGTGCTTCTTCAGATAGTCGTAGGGCATGACTTCCAGCGTATCGAGCTGGAAGGTGCCGAGCGTCTTGCCCTTGAGTTTCTCCGGCGTGTCGAGGCCGGGGCGCGCAACGATGGCACAGCCTTCGACACCGCCGCCAGCCACGATCTTCACCGGAGCACCCTTGTCGTAGAGCGCCATGAAGCTGGTGTAGGGCATCAGGCCGATGTCGACCTGACCCATGCCGAGGAAGGTCACCATCTCGGCCGAAGTCGGCGTGTTGATGAAAATCAGCTCGGTGCCGGCCGCCTTCGCATACTGCCGTGAATGGGCGAGGAAGAGATTGAGGTTGCAGAAGCCCGAGCCGTGCGTCGATTTCAGGCTTGCGGCCGCGTGCGCCGGGCCGCTCATGAACATGCCCGGCCCCGCGGCCATGGCAATGGTACTGACAGCGGCGCCCTTCAGGAACCCGCGTCGCGACGGCACGGCGGCTCCCGAAAAATCCATCTCCGAAAGCTTGGGAAAATGCATACAGCCAATTCGGTCGCACATGACGGGTCCTCCTCTTTCAGCACAGGGGTGCAGCAGATTGCAGGTGGGATTTCGCCTCTATCGGTGTTCTGGCCCGGACGACTCCCCGACAGCCGTCGCGAACGACAGCCGTCATCGAAATTGTCGGCACGCCAACCGAGAAAGAATCGCTCGGGGCGATTCTGCGCTGTCTGACTTCAAGCAAGGCATGTGCCAGCCCGCGAATCCGCCGCCGGCGCTGAACTACAGCAGCGGTTTCACTTCGCGGCGCGGATCGATCGACTAAATTTTGATCAACTGGTCAATTCTTGTCAGGCCGTACCATCGCCTTGTAGCGCAGCCGCTCCTGATGGCCGAGATAGAGGCCTGAGCAGACAATTACCCCGGCGCCGACCCAGGTCCAGAAATCGGGGAAATCGTTGAAGACGGCGTAGCCCAGGATCGCGGCACCGACGAGTTGCATGTAGTTGAACGGCGCCACCACGGCAGCCGGTGCCTGGCTGTAGGCGATGGTGAGGAAATAGTGGCCGACGGCGGCCATGGCACCCAGCCCGACGAACAGCACCAGATCCCAGCCGAAGACCGGCGTCACCCACTCGAAAGGCAGCAACGGCGCTGCCGCCACGGTGCCGACGATGGTCGCCATGGTCGCGGAAGCATCCGGCCGCTCGGTCTGGCCGTAGCGTCTTGAATAGAGCTGATAGAGCGAACTGCTGATCGTGCTGGCCACGATCAGCAGTGCATACCAGTTGAAGTTGGCATCACCCGGCCGGACCACGATCAGGGCGCCCGCGAAGCCGACGCAGACGGCGATCCAGCGCTTGGTGCCGACCGGCTCGCCGAGAAAGCGCGCCGACAGGGCGGTCACGATCAACGGGCTGGTCAGCGAAATCGACGCCGCCGAAGCCAGCGGCATATGCATCAATCCGTTGAAATAGAGAAACGACGAGCAAAACAGCAGCAGGCCGCGGATCACCTGGCTGCCGACATTGTGCCAGCGGAACAGCTTGAGGCCGCTGCGCGGCATGAAGAGCACGATCATGAAGGCGAAGGCCACGGCGTAGCGCGCCCACACCACCTGCGCGACCGGATAATGCTGCGTCAGCGTCTTGGAAATCGCATTGAGGATAGAAAAGCACGTTACCGAAAACAGGATGGCCAGGATGGCGCGCAGAATGCGGTCGCTCGAAGGTGGCGCCTGCAGCGGCGCTTTGACTGTCATGCCGCGGAACCTAACGTCCCCCGACACATGAGCAAGCGCCCTGGCCGGCAACGGCTCCGCGCGATATGCATAGCGCTAGTGCTCGCGTGGCGCCGGCTGGTCGGTTTCGCTCGGCCACAGCATCAGCGACACAACGAGCAGGATCGCCAGGCCGCCGGCGATGCCCACGAATCGGTCGATGCCCGGCAGGATACTGATGGGTGGTGCGGGGCCCTGGATCATCGTGACGATGAAGACAAATGCCGACTGGGTGCCGAGATAGCCGACGCCGTGCTTGCCCATCTGGACATGCATGCCGATCCATACGGCCCCCCCGATCAGGGCCAGCCACCACGCAAACGACGTCACCGACAGCGCGAGGCAGAAGAGCGCCGCTATGCCGCCCAGCAGACAGCCGAGAAATCGATGCAACGACCGTTCGGCAACGGCATGGCGCGTTCCCAGGCTGCCGTCGCCGATCACCGGCGCCGACATCACGACGGCAATCGTGATCGCCATCTCGGTGACCTGCGGCAGATCCATCCAGATCCAGACTTCCAGCACGACGATGACGGCGATCGCCGCGCGCATGCCGTGCAGGACTGCCGGCCATTGAGGCCCGAGCAGGTGGCGCCATCCCGGCGTTATGGGCGGCGGATCAGCATGCCAATGCATGAGGAGATTGGACACGATCGCGGACGCCGCCACGCCGATCGCGACCTCGAAGACCCGATAGAAGGCAATGTAGGGGACCTGCAGGGGATTGTTCAGCCCCTCCATCAGCACCAGGATCGCGGTAATCGATCCGAACAGCCAGGCGAGGCCATGCGAGCTGACCTGCATGGCGATTACCCCCAGCATCGTCACCGCTGCCAGGAACAGGCAAAGCGCGAAATGGTCGTACGGCAGCCATCGCGCCATGACGAACCCCAGGACCGCGCCGCCAATCGTTCCGGTGAGCCGCAGCAGGCCTTTGCGGACCGATGACGCCCCCGTCGCCATGATCGTCATGTAGCCGCTGATCGCCGCCCACCACACCGACTCGGCGCGCAGCACCAGCGCCATCGTGGTGGCCAGCGGAACCACGATCGCCGCGACCAGGCATTGCCGTGTCCGGGCTGGATCCTGCCCCAGTTCGCCGAGCTCGCGCGTCCAGCCGTCGAGCGCACGGCCGACCATGCGTCCACCCTCGGCGAAGTCGTCGATCACCGCCTGAAGGATCGGCTCCTTCACGGAAAGATCAGGGTGCGCGCATCGGCGCCCATGTACAGCTTGAGGCCGGGCGGCGGGTCGACCAGCGTGATGGTCACGGGAATACGGCGCTGCAGGCGGATCCAGTCGGTGGTCGGCGCCACATAGGGCAGCAACTTCGTCTCTCCCACTTCGCGGCTGAAGCCGCGGGCGATGCCCTGGATGCGCGCACGGTGGAACTGGAACGGCTGGCTGTCCAGCCACACCCAGACCGTATCGCCGATCTTGAAGGAGCGGATGTAGTCCTGCTTGTAGTTGGCCATGATGCGCCAGGCGTGGGCATCGACGATGCCGATGATCGGCACGTTGGCATTGGCCGTGTCGCCGGGGCGCACCGTCAGATTGGTGATCGCACCGTCGATCGGCGCCACCACCTTGGTCTTGCCGAGCCGCCATTGCGCCGTCGCCATCTCGGCCGTCGCCAGGTTGAGCGCGGCCTGGTGCGCGACGATGCCGTTCTGCGCCTTCTCGATGGCGAATTCGGAGATCCTCATCTCCGCCGCCGTGCGGCGCAGATCGTCATTGGCCTTGTCGAGTTCGGCACGCGGCGCGTACTCGCTCTTGGCCAGATCGGAGTAGCGAGCCTGCTGCTCCTGCGCATAGGTGTGGGCCGACGTCGATGCAGACAGCGAGGCCCGGGCGGAGGACAGTTCCTCGCGGGACACCTTCAGGAGCGCCTTCTGCTCGTCGATCTCGGCCTGGCGCTGGTTGACGATGAGCTGGAAGGGCTCGGGATCTATGGTGAAGAGCCTGTCGCCCTTCTTGACGTCCTGATTGTCGACGACGTGCACCTCCAGGATCGGCCCCGTCACCTCCGAGGCGACGGCCACGAGGTCCGAGCGCACGTAAGCGTCGTCGGTATAGGCCACGAAATAGACGATGACCTGATAGATGATGAACAGACCCAGGATCGTGCCGCCAACGATGAGGAGACGCCGCAACCGGCTGGCCTCCCGCGGCGGTCTGGGCTCCTTCGGTGCCGCGTCGGGAAGCGCCGCCGGGGCCGCCTCAGGCGCGGTCCCGGCGCCCGACACTGCAACGGGTTCGGCCGGCGCCGCTTCCGCAACCTTTCCGGCCGGCGGCTTGGGCGTACCGTCCGGTCGTGGCGGCTCAGTGGAGGGCGCGGTCACGCTCATATCAGGAAACTAACGGCTCCAACACGATGGGCAAGTGCCACGGCCGCTCCTCAACGCGCATCGACGTACCCGCATGATATCCAAGGTTGCCGTCCATGGCCGCCGACGCCGTTCGTGCGACATCAAGACCGTTCAGAACCCCATGCTCTTGATCTTGGCGCCGAGCGCCGCGATCGAGAACGGCTTG
>CALFRN010000445.1 GCA_937919085.1 uncultured Reyranella sp. | reverse complement strand
GCAAGGCGGGCCCTTCGGCCTTGAGGTGCAGGAGCACCGCCTTGGTGGCTGCTAGTACCAGGGGGTGACGTACGAAAGTGCCGGCGAAGAAGGTCGGGGCGACCTCTGGAACTGAATCGTCGCCGAAGCGCCATGCACCGCCGTCGAGGGCGTCCATGAATTGCGCCTTGCCGGCGAGAATTCCGACCGGCATGCCGCCGCCCACGACCTTGCCGTAGGTCGCGAGGTCGGCCCGGATGCCGAACAGCGCCTGCATGCCGCCGGGGTGGGCGCGGAAGCCGGTGACGATCTCGTCGAACACCAGCGCCGCACCCTTGGTTTCGGTGATCGCGCGCAGTCTTTGCAGGAACGCCAGCGGTCTCAGTTCGGGGTGGCGGCTCTGCACCGGCTCGACCAGAACCGCCGCGATGTCGTCGCCGTTGGCTTCGATCCAGTCGAGACTCTGCGGGTCGCCATAGGGTAGCACTGTCATGTTGGCGACCGCCTCGGGCGGAATGCCCGGCGCCACCGGGAGCGCGCGCCGGTCCGCGCCACCGCCGGCCTTCACCAGCACCTCGTCGAATTGCCCATGGTAGTCGTTGCTGAAAACGACGACACGCTCCCGTCCAGTGACGGCACGCGCCACGCGCATTGCCGCCATTACCGCTTCCGATCCGGTGTTGCAGAAAGTCACTCGCTCGTCGCCGGTCAACTCCGATACCAGTGCGGCGACTTCGCCTGCCAGAGGGCTCTGCGGTCCGATCGGGAAGCCTTCCTGCAGTTGCGCGGAGATGGCAGAGGTGACGAAGTCCGGCGAGTGGCCAAACATCGTCTGGCCGTAGCCGTTGACGAGGTCCACGTATTCGTTGCCGTCGATGTCCCAGATCTTCGAGCCCTTGGCCCGCGCTGCAACCACCGGGTAGACCAGTTCCTTCCACTCCTGGCGGAAGCCCGCAACCGTGCGCGGATCGGCGAGTACGGCGCGGTCCTGCTGGGTACTGGACTTTGCGAGCGGCGTTCGCGCGTTAACGCGCTTCACGAGGTCTTCGATGTAGGCGAGCTGGGAATCGGTCAGCTTGGTCGATGCCTTGCTCGCAGAAGGTTGGTACAGGCGTAGGCGGGCGGCGGTATCGCCGGTCGGCGCCGACCTTGGAGCGGGCGGCTGCGACGTGCCAGCCGTTGCCTGCGCCTGCAAGGCACGTAACTGGTCAGCAAACAATGCGTGCATCGTCTGAAGCTGTTCTCGAAAGACGGCAGGGAGCCCGTCCGCGGTCATCGGCACGCCGACGTCGGGTGCAGCGGCAGGCGATGCCAACGCGGCCGGCGCTTCTTCGGGAGGCAGGGTCGAATCGAGGTATGCCGCAAGGAGTGCCGCCGACGACATTTCCTTCAGCAACTGCCGGAACGTTATCCGGATGTGGAATTTCTTCTCCAAGGCGCGGGCGACCTGGCCGAGCAGGAGGGAGTCGAAGCCGAGCTCGACGAAGTGTGTTAGGGGTGCGATGTCGGATGCGCCCGACAGGTGCTCCAGGATTTCGACGATCTCGGCCTGAAACTTGTCGATACGCGATGCGGGGAGCAGTAACGGCGCGGCCGGCGTTGCGGAAACCTCCGGTCGGGAAGCGACTGATGGTGCGGGCAGTTGTGTTGCCGATGGTAAAGCCGCGACGAAGGGCCTGCCTGTCCGCTCGATCCAGTGTCGTGAGCGTTGAAAAGGGTAGGTCGGCAACCGAACCCTGCTGCCTCGCGACTCCGTCGTTGCTATCCAGTCCGGCGTGAAGCCCGCCGTCCACAAAGCCGCTAGCGGCGCGGACAAACCGTCGGCATCTGTGTCTTCCAGGCTGGCCGTGACGCCGCACAGCCTCTTTCGGTCGACGATCTGCCCTGCCAGGGCCGACAAGGTGCGACCTGGCCCGACTTCCAGCAGGAACGGCCGATCACCCTGGGCCACGGTTGAAAGTGCATCGGCGAATCGTACCGGCGCACGGCAATGGCGTGCCCAGTACTTCGGATCGGTCGCCTGTGTCGCGTCCGCCCAGCCACCGGTGACGCAGGATGCAAAGGGAATCCGGGGCGGCGTCAGCTGCACCCCGCTGGCGGCGCTTTCGATCTGCGCCACGGCAGGATCGAGCGCACGCGAATGGAAGGCGTGTGAGACCGCGAGAAGCCGGCAAGACACGCCTTTCGCGGTCAGCCTGTCGTTCAGCGCCTCGATCTCTCCGAGTGGACCAGACGCGACACAGAGCGACGGCGCGTTGATGGCGGCCACGTCGAGGGCATCGCCCATTTCCGCCTTCAGGTCGGTCTCCGAAAGGCGAACTGCCAGCATGCCGCCCGGCGCCATGGCCTGCATGATCCGCGCACGGGTGGCGACGAGGCGGCAGCCTTCTTCGAAGGAGAACACGCCGGCCAGACAAGCCGCGACGAATTCACCGACGCTATGGCCGACCATGGCGTCAGGCCTGAGGCCCCAGGATATCCAAAGCCTGGCCAGCGCATATTCGAAGACGAACAATGCCGGCTGAGCCAGCAGGGTAGCCGTGCCACCGGTCGCATCCGGCTCCAGCAGCTGCGCGCGCAAGTCGGCACCGACGATCGGGGTCGCGACGGCGATGCCCTCGTCCATCACCGCCCTGAAGGATGCGTGATCCCGGTAGAGCGTGCGCGCCATTCCGGGGAACTGGGCGCCTTGGCCCGGAAACATGAACACCAGTGGTGTGTTCCCGGTGCCGGCCGGCGCGGGCGCGGGTAGTGCACGCAAGGCCGCTATCGCCTGCTCGCGAGACGAGCAAGTGACGGCCGCGCGGCGATCGAAGCTGCGCCGACCCATCTGCAGTGTGAAGCTGACATCGCTGAGTACGATTTCCGTGTTCCGTTCCAGTTTGTCCGCCAGTGCCGCCGCAGTGGCCGCGAGGGCTGCGTCGTTCCTGGCGGACAGCGGCAGCACCTGGTGGTGCGGCGCCGAGTCGTCGGATGGCGCTTTGGAGCGCGCCAGCGCTGGCGCTTCCTCGAGCACCAGGTGAACGTTCGTGCCGCCGACACCGAATGAACTTACCCCGGCGCGCCGCGGAGTGTTTCCCGGCGGCCAGGCGCCAGCCGCCGTCGGGAAGGAGAACGGGCTGCCGGCGAGATCGATGTGCGGGTTAGGCCTGTGAAAATTAGCCAGCGGTGGAATTTCACGATGATGCAGGGCGAGCGCCGCCTTGATCAGGCCAGTGACGCCCGAGGCGACATCCAGATGACCGACGTTCGCTTTGACCGAACCCAGGGCACAGTAGGGCCGTTCGACCGGGCCAGATCCGAAGCCGCGCACCAGACCGGCGAATTCGATCGGATCGCCGAGCGGCGTCGCGGTGCCGTGGCACTCGACATATCCGATCGAACTGGCTTCGACTTCCGATGCGGCGAGCGCCGCGGCGATGACTTCGGCTTGGCCGCGGACACTGGGTGCAGTGAAGCCGACCTTGTCGCTGCCGTCATTGTTGACTGCGCTGCCACGAACGACGGCGTAGATGTGATCGCCGTCGTCGATGGCGTCGGCGAGGCGCTTCAACAGCACAATCGCCGCGCCATCGCCGAAGATCGTGCCCGCCGCGTCGGCGTCGAACGGACGGCAAATGCCGTCCGGAGACACCATGCCGCCTTCCTGATGCAGATAGCCGCGTTTCTGCGGGAAGGTGATCGAGACGCCGCCGGCCAGCGCCATGTCCGACTGATACAGCAGCAGGCTTTGACAGGCCTGCGCGACGGCGAGCAGCGACGTCGAACAGGCGCTTTGCACCGTCATCGCCGGCCCGCGCAGGTTCAGCTTGTAGGCTATGCGTGTCGCCAGCGTATCGGGCAGCGCGCCGAGCAAGGCGTCGTAGGAGCCGACCTGGTAGTCACTGGTGAACTTGTCCGGGTCCAGGCGCTCGGCGAGGACGTTGCGGAGCAGGTAAGTGTCCATGCTGCAGCCAGCGAACACGCCGATCGCACCGGGGAAGCGGGAGGGATCGTAACCGCCGTCCTCGAGCGCCGACCAGGCGCACTCGAGCAGCAGCCGGTGCTGCGGGTCGGTCAGGGCGGCCTCCCGCGGCAGCATGCCGAAGAAATCTGCATCGAACTGGTCGACATTCCGCAGGATCGGCCGCGCACGCACGAAGTTGGAATCGCCGCGCAGGTCGCGGGAAAAATCATCTTCCAGTTCGGCGTCCGAGAAGCGGGTGATCGAACTCACGCCGTTGCGGATATTGTGCCAGAACTGATCGACGTCGTCGGCTCCGGGAAATCTGCCGGCAAGCCCGATGATGGCGACGGCGTTTTCCGGAATCGTCATTGCGACTGTCTGGCGCGCTGCAGCCGCCGCAATGCGTCGACCTGCTGCTGCGCCCGGCGCCGCCCGGCATCTGCCGCCGGTGCGCCCCGACCATCGATCGCCAGAGCCAGTTCGCGAATGTTGGGATGCTGGAAGAGTGCGAGCATATCGACGCCCGGCCAGATCCGCTCGATCGACGCGTGGGCATCGACCAGCTTCAGGGAAGTGGCGCCGAGATCGAAGAAGTTCGTTTTCGGGCTGATTGTGCGTACGCCAAGCACTTGTGAAAAAATATCGCTCAGGGTGCGTTCGACGTCGTCCCTTGCCAATTCCGTCGCCGGCGCCTCGATAGGGGCCGGTGCCGGCAGGCGATTGTGATCGATCTTGCCGTTCGGCGTCAGAGGAAATTCGTCGAGGACGACGATCCGCGATGGCCGCATATGGGAGGGCAACGTGCTCTCGAGACTGGCGAGCGCTTCCGACACCAGCTCCGCGTGACTGTGCCTGCTGGATGCCGGCTTGACGTAGCCCGTCAGGATGGGCGTACCGGGCTCGTCATGCCCCGCCGATACAATCGCGTCGGCGAACTTGTTGTTGTGACGCAGGACTTCTTCAATCTCTCCAAGCTCCACGCGCTTGCCGTCGATCTTCACCTGCCGGTCACGGCGGCCCAGGAAATCGAAGGCTCCGTCGGAGCGGCGGCGGGCCAGATCGCCGGTGCGATAGAGGAGAGCGCCAGATTTCTGGGGATCGGCGACGAACTTTGCCGCCGAGCGCCGCGCGTCACCGAGGTAGCCGGACGCCAGCCCGCTCCCGCCAGCATAGAGCATGCCGATCTCGCCGTCGGCTACCGGCAGCATGTTGTCGTCGAGCAGGCGCACATAGGTTCCGCGGATGGGCGTGCCGATCGGTACCGGGCCGCCTCCCCAGCCTTCGCGCGGGATTCTGTAGCAGCAGGTGAAGGTCGTGTTCTCCGTCGGACCGTAGCCGTTGACGAGTTGGCAGTTCGGGAGCGCGGCCTGCGCCCGCCTCACATGCGTCGGTGACAGCACGTCGCCACCGGCGAGGATCTGGCGCACGCCGGTGAGCGCGTCGAGTTGATGATCCACCAGTGACTTGAACAGACCTGCCGTGAACCAGGCGGTCGTGACCCGATTGTGCCGAATCGTATCGGCGATCTGTTGAAGCGAGGCGCGGTCATCCTTGATGATGACGCCGCGGGCGCCGTGCAGGAGCGTGCCCCATATCTCGAACGTGCTGGCGTCGAAGAAGAGGGGCGCGGCGTGGAGGAATACCTCATCGGCAGCGAAGCGGGTGTAGGTCTGGTTGGAGACCAGCCGCACCACGGCCCGATGCGGAACCATCACGCCCTTTGGCCGCCCCGTCGATCCCGAGGTGTACATTATGTAGGCGATATCGGCGGGACCGGGGCCACCTTCCAGCGGCAACCCGGGTTCGGCGTCGGCAGCCGCCAACGCGGCGTCGAGGCGCAAGGACGGTACAGCGAATGCGTCGGACTCGCGGCTGCCGCATAAAACGAGGTCGGCGCCGCAGTCGCGCAGGATCCAGTCGAGATAGGTGGCAGGAGCCCCTGGGTCCAACGGCATGTACGCGCCGCCGGCCTTGAGCGTCGCCAGAATGGACAGCACTGACGCCACGGATCGTCCGGCATGCAGGGCAACCAGGCTTCCCGCGCCGATGCCGCGCTTGCGCAGGAACCGCGCAAGTTGATTGGAACGGCGGTCGAGTTCAGCGTAGGTCACAGCCTCGTGCGCCTGCACGACGGCCACAGCCGATGCAGCGGCCTGCACGCTTGCAGCAAAACGCTTTGTTATCGTTTCGCCAATGGCGTCGAAATCAGAATCGCCGCTGCCACGCGCGGTTTGCTCCGCCGCGTCGGATCGCGAATCAGCCATTTCCCAATCACCCACATCAAGACTGCCGCGGTTCTTGATGCATCGAGCCCCACACCCGACGCCCGCGGCGGCAGCGGATCCCTTTCCGCCCCACAACACACCAAAGTAATTGCCGACAAAAAACTGTCGAATTAAAGACTACAGTGTATATGCGATAACATTAGCAAAGCTGCCTGCGAGGTCAACGACTTTAAACTCGTCGCCTGTCAGAATTTTTGCAGCTGCCGCGCAGGAAACGGGTGTCCTGCTTGCAGGGAATCAGCTTGGATTGCCAAGTTTTGGAATAGTTGCTGAAGTTTCGCAAAGCGAAAATTTTGATGCCGGCGGGAATCCAAATGGACTGGGCTTGCGCCATCGCCTTCGGGAAGCGCCTCGACATCTTCGGCCGCCGCCTTGCAATGCACAGGCGGCGGCCGGTATGCGCTGATTATCTCTACGTCTCGATAATCCGTTAGGCCTTGAGGTTCACGGCCGCGTCCTTGCCGCGGTCCTGCTGAACTTCGTAGGTGATCTTCTGGCCTTCATTGAGACCGTTCAGGCCCGCACGCTCGACAGCGCTGATATGGACGAACACGTCCTTACCGCCGTCGTCAGGCTGAATGAAACCGAAACCCTTCGTGCCGTTGAACCACTTAACTGTGCCAGAAGCCATTATCTGTGTCCTAGTTGGTAAGCGCGACGATGCGCAATTGACCCTTTGCGCGCGTGTTCGCGAAGAGTCTAGCGGTCTGATTGGGCGAAAGCGGGTCCAGGAGGGGCTCGCAAGCAGCTACGCCGCTCGAATTCGGCACGGCGAGCGGCGTTCGGAAGTCCGGAATATCGTATGGTGCGGTGAAAAGTCGGTCGGTGCCTGGCAGCCAAACCGGCGCTAGGGTGCGCCCATGCCTCGCGTAACGAAGAAAATGCACCTCGCCCAGTTCCTGGTGCACGGCCCGACCTATCACAGCCTGGCCATGTGGCGGCATCCCAGGACCGCGGCATCGGGTTTCGATTGGAGCCGCCCCGCGCTCTACCAGCATATCGCCCAGGTCTGTGAGCGCGGCATGTTCGACATGGTCTTCTTTGCCGACCTCAACTACATCTCCGACACCTATCGTGGCTCTCTCGAGCCCGCGCTGCGCTATGCAACCCAGGCGCCGGAGCACGACCCGATCCCGCTGCTGTCCTGGATGGCGGCGGCGACCCGTCATATCGGCGTCGCGGCGACTTTCTCCGTCAGCCAGCACCATCCCTTTTATGCGGCGCGCATGTGGGCGACGATCGACCACCTGACCGAGGGGCGTGCGGGATGGAACGTGGTCACGTCGATCAATCACAATCAGGATGCCAATTTCGGTGTCGAACGCCCGCCGACCGACGTCCGCTACGACCGGGCGCACGAATTCATCGAGGTCTGCCGCAAGCTGTGGGCGAGTTGGGACGAAGATGCAGTCCTGATGGATCGCGATGCCGCGATCTTCGCAGACGCGGCCAAGGTGCGGCGGATCGAGCATGACGGTCCGTTCTTCAAGTCGCGTGGGCCGCTCAACGTGGTGCGCTCGCCACAGAATGGTCCGGCGATCCTTCAGGCAGGAACCTCGCCCAAGGGGGTGGATTTCGCCGCCAAGTACGCCGATGCAATCTTCGCCATCCAGCCTCGCCCGGAGGACGCGGCGCGCTACTTCGCCGGCATCAAGGGGCGCATGGACGAACTCGGCCGCAACCCGGACGAATGCAAGATTCTGTTCGGTGCCCAGCCCATCATAGGCGCGACGGAAGCCGAGGCGCGCGAGAAGCAGGCCTTCCACAACAGTCTGGTGCCGCTGGAAGGCGGCATGACGATATTGTCGGCGCACGCCGATTTCGACCTGTCACGGCTTGCCGCCGACGATCTGATGGCCGCCCGTACGGAGCCGGAGTTGCAGCGGTTAAAAACCCGGTTCCTGAAGCCGTCGGGCCAGTCCATGACCCTGCGGGAGGTCGCCGAGCGGCACGGCCAGAGCGTCGGCCTGCCGCAGTTCGTCGGTACTCCCGAGTCCGTTGCCGACGAGATGCAGTCGTTCCTGGAAGTCGCCGGCGGCGACGGCTTCATGCTGTCGCCGATCTATTGCCCGGGCGCGATAGAAGAGTTCGTCGATCTGGTCGTGCCACTGCTGCAACGGCGCGGCCTCATGCGCACCGAATACAAGGGTCGGACGATGCGCGAAGTGTTGCGCCAGGAAGACTGAAACTCACCGCAGCGGTGAGCGCTACCAGCCCAGGTCGTGCCGCAGGCGTGCCACCGTCTCGAGGTGACGCTCGTGATCTCCCGCGAAGCGCAGCACCAGGTGGCTGGCGCCAGCGTCGGCATAACCCTTGAGCCATGCGGCTGCACCGGCGGCCGGGCCAGCGTAGCACATCTGCCGCTTGCGCAGGACGTCGGGACGCATGCCGTAGTAACTCTCGAGGTAGGCGTTGAGCCTGGCTTCGGCGAGGGCCGCGTCCTCGTCGATCGCAACCGTGAGGTACATCGCGCCGGTCAGCGTCGCCGGATCCCGTCCGGCGGCGCTGGCCGCCGCCTGAACTTCCGCCCATTGCGACAGATACTCCGCCGCGGTCGGCCCGTTGGGAAACCAGCCGTCGAACAACCGACCTGCTCGCGCCCGTGCCCGTGCGACCGAGCCGCTGATCCAGATCGGCGGACCGCCCTGCCGGTGTGGGGTCGGTCCCAGGACGCCGGCCGCGACCTTCCAGCGTCCGTCTGAGGCGCCGGCCGAACCCGCCGGCCAATCGACGGGATTGCCGGTCCACAGCGCGCGGGCCAGCGCCAGACCTTCGACCAGCCGACCGACCCGCTTTTCGAACGGCACACCCGCTGCCTCGAACTCGGCACGGATGTTCGGCACGTCGGTGGCGATACCGACGCCCAGGATCAGCCGGCCTTCGGCAATGCGGTCCAACGTTGCGACCTGATGGGCGAGTACGACGGGATTGCGCAAAGCGGGCAGCAGCACCGCCGTGCCGAGTTCGACCTTGCGCGTGCGCGCCGCTGCGGCGGCCAGGAGGGTCAGCGGATCATGGCGTGGCCGGGCCAGCAGGGAGTCGCCGACCCAGACGGAATCGAAGTCCAGAGCCTCGGCGCGTTCGGCAAGCGCCAGCAGCGAGGCCGTCTCGTGGCGCCCCTCCATGACCCGCTCGCGGGTCGGCAGCAGGTATCCCAATCGCGGCATCGGCGTGCTCCCTTTTCTGGCGGCGGATCATAGCCGAGTGGATCGGCATTGGCTGATGAAAGCCGGCCGTTTCGGTGGCAACATGGCCGCGGACCGCACACAGGGTATCTCCGCTGGCACACCGTACCGACAATCAGATCGCGGCCGATCACGCGGTCGGCAGGCAGGATGCCCGCCTCGCAGCGGCGCAGGCCCTGTTGGATCGGGCTGCCTTGTCGCCGCAGGAGACGACTCGACGTTTCGAGGCCGCGCTTGATGTCGAACATTGGCGGCATCTGGCTCCCTTTGCAGCGATCGATGCGCCACAGGCGGTTGCCTGCGACGTGCGGATCGCCGCCGATGCAGCCGAACGCGAACGGCGCCGCATCGACGAGGATGGTTATTTCCACCTCGACGGTGTTTTCGATCCCGAGCGCATCGGCAGGATGCGCAGGATCGTCGAAGCGGTGCGGGCCGACGGATGGCCGGCGGCTTTCGCGTTCGTCTTCGACGATTTCTGGACGATCGCGAGATCGCCGCGCTTGCTGGCGTTTCTGGAGGCGTCGCTCGGCGAAGCCTGTCTGCAGAACACCGTCGTCTGGGCGCACTGGGTGGTCGGTGCCAGAGGCGGCGCGGGTTGGCATCCCCATATCGATGCCGCCGACACCGGGGCGACGTTCCTCTCGGCTTGGATTCCACTCTCCGATGCGACCGTCGACAACGGATGCATGTATCTTATCCGGCCAGGTGCGATTTCGGGCGAGGTCGGCGAAGCGTTTGACGCCCGAGCCGACCTGCCATACCCGACCTATCGCAACCTGCTGCACAATGTAGTTGCGCTGCCCGGCCCGGCGGGCTCGTTGATCGGTTGGCGCGGCGATGTCCTCCACTGGGGCGGCGCCAACGCAGGCGCCACGAAACCCCGTGTCAGCATGGCGCTGGAGTTCCGCTCGCGCGGCGCCGAGGTTTCGGACTTCGAATGGCCGATGATCGATCCTCGCCAGTCACTGCCGCCGTTCGAGATGCGGCTGTTCGCGATCGCCAAGGCGCTTCGCGAATATTCGAAGTTCGAGCCGCTCGTCTCGCGGTTCCTGCCGCTGGCCGAACGACTGTGGGTTCGTAACAAGCCGGTGCGATGAGACTCAACGGCCGACGCGCCAGCCGACCTCGCTGGCGAAACCCTCGTAGAAGTCGGTTTCGTATGCACGTTCCGGTGTCTGCCGTACCAGACTGTCGAGCCGCTCGGCGTCGCGGCCCACCAGGATGCGCCAGCGCTCGGCCCTGACCCCGTCGAGGATGATCGTCGCCGCTTCGGCGGCCGAGGTCGGTGCCTCCTCGAGGAAGCGCCGGGCACGATCGGCCACGATCCTGCGCACGTCATCGTCGGAGAGCGCCGCTTCGTCGCGTCCCATTGATTTGATGCGCGCCCGGGCCTGGGCGATTTCCTTGGGTGTCATGACATCCGATTCGTTGCCGCTCTGGACTTTGCGCGAATTGGCGACGATCGACGTGCCGATATGGCCCGGCATCACGACCGAACACTTGATGTGAGGCGCGTTGAGGCGAAGATCGGTGATCAGTGCCTCGGTAAAGCCCTTCACCGCGAACTTCGCCGCAGCATAGGCCGTTTGCGGCACGTCGGGCGCGATGAAGGCCCAGAAGCCGTTGACGCTGCTGGTATTGACGATGTGGCCGGCGTCGGCCTTCTGCAACAGCGGCAGGAAGGCGCGAGTTCCGTTGTAGACGCCGCCCCAGCATACGTTGAACGTCCGCTCCCATTCGTCCTGCTGGTTCACGACGAGGCTGCCGCCGCCGCCGATGCCGGCGTTGTTGAACAGCAGGTGGATGCAGTCGGTGTCCTGATCCTTTGCGACGGCATCGCGAAAGCCGCCGACCTGTGCCGCGTCGGAGACGTCGGCCACATGGGTGGTGACGCGCTGGCCCTGGCGAAGCCCGGCGACTTCGCAGAGACGCTTCGTTTCGGCCATCGCGCCAGCCGACACGTCGCAGAGCGCTATGTTGCAGCCTTCGGCGGCAAGTTGCCGGGCGAGTTCACGGCCCATCCCGGTGCCCCCGCCGGTGATGACGGCGATCCTGCCTGCAAAATCCTTCATGCTTGCTTCCCTCCGCGCAGGGGCTGGTGATGGACTCTTTTTCGCGGCCGCCTAGACTGGCCACGATGAAGAACCTGATCCTACGCGAGAATCGCGGACCGGTCGCGATTCTCTGGCTGAACCGGGCCGCCAAGCGCAATGCGATAACCACCAGGATGATGTGGCGGCTGGGCGAACTGCTGACGGATTGCCTTGCCGACCGGCGCATCCGCGTTGTGGTGATTGCAGGCAAGGGCCGGCATTTTTGCGCCGGCGGCGACATGCACGAGATGCGCGGTATGGACGTGCTGCAAACCGACGCCACGATGGTCGCGTGGCAACACAATCTCGAACTGATCGAGCGCTCGACCAAGCCGGTCATCGCCGCGGTTCATGGCGCGGCGTTCGGCGGCGGCACGGAGCTTGCGATCGCCTGCCACATACGTGTCTGCGGCGAGAGCGCCCGATTCGCGCAAACCGAGATCGCCCTGGACCATCTGCCCGGCGGCGGCGGCACGCAGCGACTGCCGCGGCTCGTACCATTGTCGTTTGCCTACGAGCATCTCTTGCTGGGCGAGCCCATTCCCGCCGCCGAGGCCCTTCGCATCGGGCTGGTGAACCATGTCTGGTCAGACGCGGAAGTTCTGGAGCGGGCGGTCGACCTTGCACGTCGTATCGCGGCGCGGGCGCCGACGGCGGTGCGCTATACCATGGAGGCGGTGAGGACAGGCCTTCAGGGTTCGCTGGAGTCTGGAATGAGACTGGAGCGCGCGATGGCGGCGCTGGTCAATGAGTCGCGGGAAGCCAAGGAGGGGATGCGCGCCTTTTTCGAAAGCGGCCGACGGCCGACGAGGAAATGATGGCGACACCCTTCGCTTCTCCACCGGGTATCGGAATCGATCATCTGCTGCGACAGGGTGCCCTGCGGACACCCGACAAGACAGCGCTGGTCGACGATCATGGCGCGATCAGCTATCGGGCGGCGGAGGCAGCTGCCAACCGTCTGTCCTGCTGGCTGGTGGCGCAAGGCATTCGTGCCGGCGACCGCGTCGCGCTCATCCTGCCCAATGGTATCGCTTTCATCGTGGCGGAGATCGCGATCCTCAGGCTGGGCGCGGTGAAAGTGCCGCTCAATATCCGGTTTGCCGTGCCCGAGGTGCTTTATGCATTGGCCGACTGCGCCCCGACGGGTTTGATCGCCACGGCGGATTATGCAGGCCGTGTCCTGCGGGAGCGGGCATTGGTGCCGTCTCTGGCTGTCTTCGTGGCGGTTGGTGGAGAGGCGGCGGGGGCCATGCCCTATGAGTCGATTGTAATGACCGGCAACGAAATTCCGGCTGCGCCTCATGCCTATGGCGACGACGACCCGGTCCTGATCCGCTACACCGGCGGCACGACCGGACGGCCGAAAGGTGTGGTCCACACCCATCGCAGTTATCTGGCCATCGTTCTCGACGTAGTGCGCGAGTATGCCCTGGTCGAGGCGGACGTGGCCCTGCATCTCGGGCATCTCAGTCACGGTCTCAATTTCATGTGGCCGGCCTGGTACCTCATGGGCGCGACGCAGGTGCTGCGGGAACGATACGAACCGTCCGCGACGTGGGCCGACTTCGCCTCGCACCGCGTGACCTGGGTCTACATGGTTCCAACCATGATCCATATGCTGCTGGAGGCCGACGATGGCCGCGCCGATGTCTCGAGTCTGCAATGCTTCAACTATGCCTCGGCACCGATGCCGGTGCCTCTCCTGCGGCGGGCACTTGCGCGCTTCGGCCCGATTTTCACTCAAGTCTATACGCTCTCTGAAGCACCGGTTGTGACCACGATTCTGCGGCCGCACGAGCATCTGGAAGCGGAGACGGAATACGGTCCGCGGCTCGGCTCGATCGGCCGCACCGTGCCAACCTTCGAACTGCGCCTGATCGACGAGCGGGGACACGACGTTTCTTCCGGAGCGGTGGGCGAAATTGCCGTGCGTTCGACCAACAACATGGCCGGCTACTGGAATCTGCCGGAGGAGACGGCGAAGACACTGGTTGATGGCTGGCTGCGCACGGGCGACATGGCGCGACGCACCGTCGACGGCTTCCTCTATCTGGCCGACCGCAAGAAGGACATCGTGATCACCGGCGGCTTCAACGTCTGGCCGAAGGAAGTCGAGGATGTCCTGTTGGGCCATCCCGACGTGGCCCAGGCCGCTGTCGTCGGCGCGCCTGACGAGAAATGGGGTGAGATCGTCGTGGCCTACGTCGTGCCCAAGGCGGGCCGTGCGCCGACGGCCGAGTCGCTGGTGGCGCGAAGTCTGGAGCGGCTCGCCGACTACAAGAAGCCGCGGCGGATCTACATCGTCGAGGCTTTGCCGCTGACGCCCGTCGGTAAGGTTTCGCGAGCCGCACTGCGGGAGCGGGCCAAGGACGCCGGCTAGA
>CALFRN010000444.1 GCA_937919085.1 uncultured Reyranella sp. | reverse complement strand
CCTTTTTCTCTCCGACATGGATCGCGGTCCGCTCGTCCCACTTGCTGTGGTCCCAGCCGTCGCCCGCCCGGGCAATGAAATCGCCGAGCTTGTAGTCGCCATGGTTCGGCCAGACGACGACCTTACCTCCGGCCAGCCGTACATGCGGGAAATTGCAGGCATCGTTGACGCCCGGTTCGTCACCACGATTGAGTGCGGCCATGTAGTCGTCGAGGACGACCATTGCCGTTGCAAGGGCGTCGCTCATCTTTGGCCGTCTCCCAACTTGATCTCCGACGGTGTCAACCCGCCGACGCGGGGGTGCGGCCGCCCACCGACCGAGGCCGCGACGATGAACACAATCTCGTCCGGCTTCGGCCCATCGGGAACGCAGAATTCGATGGCGTCGAAATGGCTGCGGACATAGGCCGCCGCCACGTGATGCAGGGGAATGTCGATGCGCGCACCTGCCGTCGCAACTTTCACGGTCGAGGGCACGATCGACTTGGCGCCGCCCATGGCATGGCGAATGCCGATGCCCGACGGCTGATGCCAGAGCGCGGCATGTTCGAGTTCGCCGGCCAACCCGACGATCGCTCCCTTGCCGTAGGCTTCGAGTTCAGGGCCCGCGACGTCCAGGATCTTCATCACGCGCTCGGTAAGCTCGACGGCCAGCGGTGCCAGGGCCTTCATCATGGGTTGGATATCGTCGACGTGGCGCCCGGCATAGGGGTTGGCGATGACACCGCCAACAACGGCTTTTGCCACGCGCCTGCCCGGCGCCGCACCGCCGTCATTGAGGGTGTCCTCGATCGTCGCCACATACTTTCGCACCTTTACCAGATCGCTCATCCCGCCTCCATCAGAGCAAGCGCCGTGCCGCCCGCCTCGATGCGCCACTCTCCCTGCAGATACAGCGCCGCGCTGTCGATCAGGTCGCAGCATCGAAGCCGTCGCGCCTCGGCCGCTCCGCGATCCAACGCCCGGTCCACCAGTTTCCGCGGCAGGTTCCCGACGGCGACGGTCACGGCAAGTTCGCCGAGATCACTGTCGGCATCGAGTGACCGCGCTGGCCGGCGTTCGACCGAGGGATGCGCAATATCCACGGCGTTGGCGATCATCGTCGCCGCCGCATCGGCCGCCGCCGCGCTGGCGGCGAGGACGGTCACGGACTCCGCAATGCCAAGCGAAAAGGAACGACCGCCGCGACCCGATGTGGCGATGCCGCGGACCGGACGGTCGGCCGTCAGACACGCGACGCCGTCGAGCGCCTGCGCGAAGATGCCGGCGCGCAACTCCTCGCCCGGCGCAAGATGGATCGCAATATCGCCACCGTCGTTCACATAGGCCTTGTCGAGCGCACGGTCCCGCACCATTGCCTGCAGCATCTCGTCCGCTACGGCGCCAGCGACCGCCGCCATCGGCGTGATATAGGCGGCGCGATACGGCCACGTCGCCTCGGCCATGCGCCGCGCCACGGGTCCCTGCAGCACCGGATAGGCGCCGCCAAGAGGCCGCCGCAACGACGGCAGCTCCCCGACCAGAACCGGAAGGATGTCGCCGAACCGCTGGAACGCCTGCGCGTAGGCTTGCTCCACTTCGGTCGGCACGCCGAACGCCTCGGCGATGAGATCGATCGGCCCGTGCTGCATGTGCAGGCGTCCATCGGCAAGGCGCGCGCCGACGGCGCTCATCCGACCCTCACCTTGTGGCCCGCCAGCACATCTTCCAGGCTGACCGCCCGTGAGACATAGCCCCCCAGCGCCGCATAGTCGTCGGCGCGCAGGGTGAACTCGATCGGCGCCACGAGGGCGGGGGTCGGCACGTAGCCGAAGGATTTTTCCGGCATCTTCGCCACATCCACCATCAGCGTGATGCCGCCGCCCGGCCAGACATAGGCTGGCACACCGCCTAGCGTCACTTTCGTCAGCGCGTCGCGCACAGAGCGCGTCAGCCGCACGGGATTCTCCGTCACGCCGGCACGCAGCGAGCCGCCGGCGCCAGCCATGAACAGTACGGTGCAGAGCGCGGGTTCGCAGTTCTCGGCAATGCGTTCGACGACGAGCCGCACCGGCGCCGGCATCTCCATGGCCCTGGGTTTCAGCTCCTGGTCGAGTTCGAACCACGCCGAATGTTCACCCGTCGTCGAGACCATCAGGAGCTTCAATCCGGGCCACGCCTGCCTGGGATCGATCTTCTCGATGATCTCCAGCGGATCGTTGACGTTGGTGCCGCCCCAGCCCAGCCCCGGCTCGGCGACCTGAAAGTAGCGCCCGGGCGTCGAGCGGCGGCCGCGCACGCGGATGCCGGCCGGCTTCATGTCGAGGAAGGCGCCGCCCTGATGCTCGCTCAGAACGCCGGTGATGTGGTCGTCGACCACGATCACTTCGTCGACGTGGCCGTGCCATTGCGGCGCGAACATGCCGATGGCGGCCGACCCGCAGCCGACCCGCATGCGTTCCTCGAGCACGCCGTTCACGACCGGCGGCCTGTCAGCCTGCACCACCACGGTTGAACCGTCGTCGATCGAGAGTTCCACGGCCTCGCGGTTGCAGAGCGCCAGCAGCGCATCGCAGGTGGCAACGCCTTCCTTCTTGCTGCCGCCCGTGAGGTGATGGACGCCACCCAGCGAGAGCATTTGGGAACCATATTCCGCCGTCGTAACGTGACCTACGGCCTCGCCTTTCACGCGCACCGCCGCCTGCTCCGGTCCGAGATAGCGGTCGGTGTCGATCTTCACCTTGACGCCGCAGTAGCTGAAGATGCCCTCGGTGACGACCGTCACCATGTCGACGCCATCGTGCTTGGACGCCACGATAAACGGCGCCGGCTTGTAGTCAGGATAGGTCGTGGTAGCGCCGATGCCGGTGACGAAGGTTCCCTCGCACTCTCCGAGGAACTTGGGCCCGAGTTCGCCGGCCCAAGCAGAACTTCCCTCGACGAAGGCAACGCGCGCCACATCGGGCCTGGCCAGCAGGACCAGCGGATCGACCCGCACCAGCTTGCCGTCCGCGTTGGCGTAGCGATCGCACGCGCCGGCGCGGCCGGGCCGGATGCGGCAGAGCACCGGACAAGCGTCGCAGCGCACGATACCTGCACCGCGTTCGGAGTCCGTGAGCGCGATCGTGTCGCTCATTGCAGCTTCCCCTTCGCCGCGACGATGGCCTCGTGCAGGCGATGGGGCAACAGCGGAACGCGGGTGGCGCGCACGCCGGTCGCGTGATGAACCGCGCCCAAGATAGCCGGCGCAGTCGGCACCAGGCCGGGCTCGCCCACGCCCTTGGCGCCGGACGGGCCAAGCGGCTCGCGATCCTCGATCAGGATGCACTCGATCTCCGGAATGTCGCCGATGGTCGGAATCAGGTAGTCGTGCAGGTTCTCGGTACGGCCCGGCAAGTACTCTTCCATCAGTGCCAGCCCTAGCCCCTGCGCGATGCCGCCTTCGATCTGGCCTTCGACCAAAGTCGGGTTTATCGCCCGACCGACATCGTGGGCAGCGACGATGCGCAGCACTTTGACCGTGCCGAGATCGAGGTCGACTTCCACGGTGGCCATCTGGGCGGCAAATGCATAAGCGGCGTAGGGCACGCCCTGGCCGTCGGCGTCGAGCGGCGTGGTCGGTGGGTCGAATGTACCCTCGCCGAACAGTGGACCCACGGCCGCAAGATCGATCGTGCGCACCTCGGTGCCGTCGCGCACCAGGAGCCGGGCGCCCTCCAGTGACAGCACGGCGTCCGTCCCTGCATTGGCCAGCCGCAGGATCTGCCGGCGCAGATCCTGGCCAGCCCCCTCCGCTGCTTTGCCGGACACGAAGGTCTGCCGCGACGCCGAGGTCTTGCCGGCATCGGCGGTGAGATCGGTATCGCCGGCTACCAGGGCGAATTGCGCCGCCGGCAAACCCACCGCATCGGCTGCGATCTGGGTCAGGATGGTGTTGCTGCCTTGTCCGATGTCGACCGCCCCGTTGTAGAGCGTCAGCGTACCGGCCGGCGACAGGCCGACCCGAATGATCGACGGGTTCGACATCGAGGTATTGCCGATGCCGTACCACATGCAGCCGATACCGACGCCGCGACGCTTGTTCCCGCCGCCGCCGTTGAATGCCGCGACCTCAACATGTGCTTTGAGCCAATGCGGCCGCAATGCATCGAGGCATTCGGCAAGGCCGGCCGAATGCGCCAGGACCTGCCCAGTCGCCGTCGTATCGCCCACCCGCAGCGCATTGCGATGCCTGAATTCCAACCGGTCGATGCCAAGCCGGTCGGCGAGGCTGTCCATCATCGCTTCGTGGGCGATGGCCGCCTGCGGCACCCCGAAACCGCGAAAGGCGCCGGCTGGCGGGCCGTTGGTGAAGAATGCCTCGCCCCAGCTGCGCACGTGCGGCACCGCATAGGGGCCCATGGCATGGACAGGCACGCGATTGGCGACAGTCGGGCCCCATGAGGCATAGGCGCCGGTGTCGAAGGTCGCCCTGACGTCGCACGCCACCAGCTTGCCGGCAGCATCGCAACCGAACTTCGCCGAAACGCGGGCAGGGTGACGCTTGGTGGTGGCGGCCATGCTTTCGGGCCGCGTGTAGACACAGGCCACCGGGCGCTTAAGCCGCCACGCCGCCAGCGCCACCAGCGGCTGGACCGAAAGATCGAGCTTGCCACCAAAGCCGCCGCCACAGGCAGTTGGCACGATTCGCACGCTTTCCCGGCTGATCTGCATCACGCTGGCGATCTCGTCGCGGTCCATGTAGGGCGTCTGGGTGGTGACGTGGATTTCTATGCGATCTCCCACCCGCTCGGCCCAGCCCGCCTCCGGTTCGATGTAGGCGTGCTCGACGAACGTCGTCTCGAAGACACCCTCGACCACGGCGGCGCATCCGGCAAAAGCCGCGTTGGCGTCGCCGCACCTCACGCCACCGTTGAGCAGGAGGTTCTTCGGCCGGTCGGCCTGGACCCGCGGTGCATCCGGCGCCGTCGCCGCGTCGATACCGACGACCGGCGGGTCGATCGCCCAGACGATCGGCACCTCGTCGTCGCGGATCGAAAGGACACTTTCCCGATCGCCGACCAGCGCCACCATCGCCTCCCCGCGATAGCGCACGATCCCGTCGGCCAGCACTGGCTGGTCCTTGATCTCCGGGTAGATGCCGAAGCCGTTGAACGGCACATCCGAGGCCGTAAGCACGGCGGCCAACCGGCGGCGCAACGATGCCAGGTCGCCCAATTCGAACCGGGCACGCGCATGCGGCGAGCGCACCACACGGATCCAGAGAGCATCGGCCGGAATGCCGTCGGCGCCGAACCTGTCGCGGCCCGTGACCTTGGCGTGGCCATCGATCCGCACGATGCGGGCACCGACTGCGCCACCGGCCGGCGGCGACACCCGTGGCATCGGCGCCTGCGAGGCCGCCAGGACGGCGTCGACTATCTTGCTGTAGCCGGTGCAACGGCACAGTACACCACCCAGCGCCTCTTCGATCTCGCCGCGGCCGGGCCGCGGTTTTCGGCGTAGCAGATCCTCCGACGCCATCAGCATCCCCGGCGTACAAATCCCGCACTGCGCCGCACCGCACGCGAGAAAGGCGTCCTGCAGGCGGGAAAGTCCACCGTCAGGCGTCTCGAGACCTTCGACGGTCTCGACCGAACAACCTTCGACCTGCCCCATCGCGACCAGACACGAACAAACCTGCTGACTGTCCAGCAGTACGGTACAGGCGCCGCAGTCGCCGGCGTCGCAGCCGACCTTGGTCCCGGTGAAACCAAGATCGTCGCGCAGCGCCGCCGCGAGACGCGTGACCGGCGGGCCGCTCCAGGTCGTCATCGCGCCGTTGAGGGTGAACTTCATCTTCATGCCGCGAAACCCGCCAGCAGGCGACGCAGCAGCACGAGGGCCGAGTCTCGGCGATAATCGGCGCTGCCGCGCACATCGGCGATCGGCGCCAGGGGCGCGAGATGGGAGCGGTCGATCCGACCGGCCAGATATCCGTCGACCGGCACGCCCAGAAGCGCGGCCTCCAGCGCGGGCAGGCGCTGCGCTACCGCCGAGCAGGCGCCGACGGCGATGCGAGCCGCCGCGATCCGATCCTCGGCGATTTCAAGCGTTGCAGCGACCATGGCGATGGAAATCACCAGATAGCGCCGGGCGCCGAGCTTGAGGAAGGCGCTCCGTGCCGAATGGCGCGGGTTTGGAACATGAAAGGCGATGACGAGTTCGCCGGGCGCCAGGACCGTGCGGCGGGCACCGGAGATGAACCGGACAAGCGGCATCCGGCGTGTCGTCGTCCGGCTCGCAATCTCGACCTCAGCGTCGAGCGTCAGCAGGCATGGCACGCCGTCGGCGGCCGGAGAGGCATTACAGAGGTTGCCCGCCAACGTGCCGACATTCTGGATCTGGCGGCCGCCAACCTCGCGCGCCGCCTGTTTCAGGCCATTGAACAGAGGCGGCAGATCGGCCGCGATCACCTCGCTCCAGGTCGTGGTGGCACCCAGGCGCCAGCCATGGGCGGTCGCCGCAATGCCGCGCAGGGCCGCAATGCCACCGATGTCGAGAATGTCTTCCTCGATCGCGCGACCAACGCGCGACGGATAGAAGTCGGTACCTCCGGCCAGCACGCTGTGCGGCCGGGCCAAAGCCAGAAGCGCCTCTTCAAGGCGTCGAGGACGAAGGTAAGCACCCATATCGTTCGTGTACGCACGATGCCACAGCACCGCCGCGAATCAAACGGCAGAGTCGCGGTCAGGCGATCCTGGAGAGGAGATCGAGAAGCTGTCGCTGCTCCTGGGCATTGAGCGCCTTCAAGGTCTCGCGCGACACCGCCGGACCGTTGATCAGGAGCTTGTTCACAAGACGCTGGCCATCGGTCGTCAAGCTGAGCAGCGTGCGCCGCGCATCGCCCGGGTCGGGCCGCGAATCGACGAGACCGCGCTCTTTTAGCCGCCGCACCACACCCTGCATCGTCGCCTTGTCCATGCCGACCAGACGCCCGAGCAGGTTCTGCGACAACTCGGAATACTCATTCAGCTTCACCAGGCTCGAGTACTGGGTCGGCGTGATGTTGGGATCGCCGATGCTGACCTGGAATATGGCGCTGGCGCGCTGGTGCGCACGACGCAACAAATAACCGACTTGCTCTTCGATGCGGTAAGGCCGCGAGGTCGGAGTTGATGCCGTCTTCGAGTCTTGCTGTTTCTTTGCGACGTTGCTTCGCATCGCCCTCGCCCCTGTTACTCCTTCGCTACACCGACTACGCTCGTCGCACAACGGTCACATAACACGCGCCAGCGGCGGTGAATGATCGCTCCCTCTTGACTCATCGTCGTCGGCACGGCAGCGCGAGATTCCAAAGCGGCCGCAACTGTGCGGCGGCACACTCGTCGATCCTGCGTGATCAGGCAGGTGGTGGCGGGAAAGCTGCGAGTTCGGCGGCCGCCAGGTCTTCCAGCGCCGCACCTACAGACTTGAAGAGCGTGATGGCGCTGGTATCGCCCGCCGCACGGCCGGCCTTCTGGCCGCGCGTCAGTTCGAACAGGTCGGCGATGATATCGGCTTCGCCGATGGTGCCGTTGGCCAGCGGCTGGACGATGTCGCCGGCCTCCTGGAGCGCGCCGGCCCAGGTATCGACGTAGAGACTGGACCGCCGGACGGCTTCATCGTCGCTTTCACGCATCCTGGATGTGTAGGCCCCGACCAGGTCGAGATGCTGACCCTCGTGAAGCCATGCGCCCTCGACCAATGGCGACGTCGACAATGTCGCGCAGGACACGATATCAGCACCGGCGACCGCCGCCTCGCGATCGGACACGGCGCGCACCATGATGGGCCGGCCGAGCGCCTTCGGCAGCGTCGCCGCGAGCCGTCCGGCCAACGTCTCGGCACGTTCCGGGGTTCGCCCCCAGATGGCGACCTCGCGGATCGGCCTGACCTTGGCGTGGACACGTATGAGTTCGGGCGCCAACGCGCCCGTCCCCATCATCAGAAGCTTCGACGAGTCGGGCCGCGACAGGTAACGCGAGGCAAGCCCCGAGGCACAGGCGGTGCGACGTTTGGTGAGCATCGTGCCGTCGAGCAGGGCCAGCGTCTGGCCGGTCGTGCCATCCATGAGAAGGTACTGGCCGTAGATCGAAGGCAGCGTGCGCCTGCCGTTGTCCGGAAAGACCGTCACGATCTTCACGCCAATGCGGCTGCCCGCACCCTGGGGCGCCGAATCGCGCGTCCACGCCGGCATCAGCAGCAGCATGGCATCGGCTGAAGCGGGACCAAGCGGCGCCCTGATCGGATGGTGATGCCGGACCGGCATTTCGCAACCGGCACGAAACAGCATTTCGAGGCGGGCAATCAGCGCCAGATCGTCGAGGGCGGAATCGACCTCGACGGCCGAGAGAATTATCACGAAAGCGGGCCGCGCCCGGTCGGGGATGCAAGATCCGGAACGACCAGGGCGCTTTGCCGCTCGATCGCCTTGTGTTCCGATGACGTCGGAGACACGGCCGCCGCCATCGGCGTCCGCTCGGCGATGGCGCCGCGCAGGCGCGCGAGCTCGCGCTCCAGCCGCGCCGATTCACTGGCCGCTTGGCGCGCACGGCGACGATGCCGCCGCCCAGTCCACCAACCGAGCCCCAGTCCTGCTAGCACGCCGGTCAGCAACAGAGCCACGACCAACAGATAGAGCGGTACGATAACGACGTTAGGCAGCGGCCACAGGGCAAGCTGCACAAGCTGGGTATTGCTGACAGCGATGAGGATGCCAGCCAGGACGAAGAGCAGGAACAGGGCGCGGGAAAGGACTTTCATACGGCGCACACCATGCCACAGCTAGGCGGGGTGGCGCGAGGCGGGCGACGGCCCTTGGGGCTACTTCCTGTCGTCCGCCGTCTGGTCGTCCGGCGCATCAGGCGGCAACAGGCCCGCCGCGCGCGCCGCTTCCTTGTTCAGCCGGTCGCGCAGATCCTTGCCGGTCTTGAAATAGGGCACGCGCTTGGAGGCAACCGCCACCTGTTCGCCGGTCCGTGGATTGCGGCCGGTGCGCGGATCCCGCTTCTTGACCGAGAAAGCGCCGAAACCGCGCAATTCAACGCGATGGCCAGACGCCAATGCCTTGGAAATCTCGTCGAAAACAGTGGCGACGATCCTCTCGACATCCCTTTGATAGAGATGAGGATTCCGGGCCGCCAGGCGGGCAATCAGCTCGGACTTGGTCATCGCAATTCCATGGCGAGGCCTCAAAGACCCCGAGATCAAGGATTTAAGTCGTTGATATTAAACTAAACATCGGCTTCGTCAAGCCTAACCCCTTGAAACCACAAAGAAAAGGCCGGCCCTTGCGGGGCCGGCCCTTCGTTTGGTCTGCTGCCGCGAGCTATTTCTCGTCTTCGTCGGTCTTCTTCTGGGCCCGGCTGAGGGCCGCGCCCAGGATATCGCCGAGGCTCGCGCCCGAGTCGGACGAGCCGAAATCGGCCATCGCCTTCTTTTCCTCATCCATCTCGCGCGCCTTGACCGACAGCACGACGCGGCGCGAGGCCTTGTCGATGTTGGTGATCTTGGCGTCGAGCTTGTCGCCGATGGCGTACCGGTCGGGACGCTGCTCGGAACGGTCGCGGCTGAGCTCGGATTTGCGGATGAAGCCCGGGATGCCGTCCTGCACCGTGACGTCGATGCCGGTGTCCTGGATGCCGGCCACGATGACGGTGACCACATCGCCCTTCTTGGCAACGGCGCCCACCTTCTCGAATGGGTCGTTGGCGAGCTGCTTGATGCCGAGCGAGATGCGCTCCTTGTCGATATCGACGTCGAGAACCTTGACCTTGGCCTGGTCGCCCTTCTTGTAGTCGCGGATTGCCTCGTCGCCAGCCTTGTCCCACGAAAGGTCGCTGAGATGGACCATGCCGTCGATGTCGCCGGGCAGGCCGACGAACAGGCCGAACTCGGTGATGTTGCGAACCTCGCCCTCCAGCTCGGTGCCGGCCGGATAGGTCTCGGCAAAGCTCTCCCAGGGGTTGGCCATGCACTGCTTGAGTCCGAGCGAGATGCGGCGCTTGGACATGTCGACATCCAGCACCATCACTTCGACTTCCTGCGAGGTCGAAACGATCTTGCCCGGATGGACGTTCTTCTTGGTCCAGCTCATTTCGCTGACATGGACCAGGCCTTCGACGCCGGGCTCGAGTTCGACGAACGCGCCGTAGTCAGTGATGTTGGTGACACGGCCCTTGAGCTTGAATGCGACCGGATACTTGGCGCCCGCGCCTTCCCATGGATCACTCATCAGCTGCTTCATGCCGAGCGAAATGCGCTGCGTTTCGGCGTTGAAGCGGATGACCTGGACCTTGACCGATTGGCCGATGGTCAATGCTTCGGACGGATGGTTGATGCGCTTCCACGCAATGTCGGTGACGTGCAGCAGACCATCGACACCGCCCAGATCCACGAACGCACCGTAGTCGGTGATGTTCTTCACGATGCCGTCGAGCACCTGGCCCTCCGACAGCGCGCCCATCAGACGGGTGCGATCCTCGGCCCGGGTCTCTTCCATCACCGCGCGGCGCGACACCACGATATTGCCGCGGCGGCGATCCATCTTGAGGATCTGGAACTGCTGGGCCTGGCCCATCAGCGGACCGACATCGCGCACCGGACGGACGTCCACCTGGCTGCCCGGCAGGAACGCCACGGCGCCGCTCAGGTCGACCGTAAAGCCACCCTTCACGCGGCCGAAGATCGTGCCCATGACACGCTCGTTGTCGGTGAATGCCTTTTCGAGAACGGTCCAAGCCTCTTCGCGGCGCGCCTTGTCGCGCGACAGGACGGCCTCGCCTTCCTTGTTCTCCATGCGATCGACGAAGATGTCGACCTCGTCGCCTTCCTTGACCTCGGCGGCGCCGCCGTTGGCGAATTCACGCAATGCGACGCGGCCTTCGGACTTGAGGCCGACATCGATGGTGACGAAATCGTTGGCAATGCGAATGATCCGGCCCTTGACGACCGTACCTTCGAAACTGGTCGAACCACCGAGCGATTCGTCGAGAAGTGCCGCGAATTCGGCGCTCGACGTGTCGTTCTCGGGTCTGCGCAGCGTGCTGCCCTTAGCCATTCAGTACCTCTTCCATCATCGATCCCGGGCATCCACTGCCGCCCGTCGGCCAACCGGTTAAGTCCGGCGGATCCACTGCCTCTGAAACACCGACGCCCGGGCGACACGCCCGTTCGCAATCACCGCTTGTTGTCTTCGATCCGCCGGCGGCGACTTACGGCCCGGAGAATCGAAAGCCCTTGCGCTCGATGAACGCCAAGGCCGCGGCAAACGCCGCGTCGGCATCCATGTCGCTGGTATCGAGAAGGAAAGCATCGGGTGCGGCTCTAAGTGGTGCAGCCGCCCGTTCGCTGTCGCGACGGTCCCGCTCCGCCATCTCGGCAAGAACGCGCGGTTTTATAGTGTCGAGCCCCAGCGCGCGCAACTCCTGGTACCGGCGCTCGGCCCGGGCGTCGGAACTTGCCGTCACGAACAGTTTCACCGGCGCATCGGGACAGATGACGGTACCGATGTCGCGCCCATCGAGCACGGCGCCGGACGATTGAGATGAGAATTTCTTCTGAAAATTCAACAAGTTAGATCGAATTTCCGGGAGCGCTGCCACCTTCGAGGCGGCTTGGCCGGCGCGGTCGGTCCTGAGGTCGGGATCAGTCAGATCCGACAGTTGCAGGCCGGCAGCGATCTCGCCGGCTGGTCGGCCGCTTTTTTCGGCCTTCAGGCCAACTGCCCGATAGAGCAGTCCAGTGTCGAGGTGGGGCAGCTGGAAATGGGCGGCGAGCCGGCGGGCCAGCGTACCCTTGCCGGCGGCCGAAGGTCCGTCGATGGCAATGACCAACCGGCCGTTCATGTGAGGCCGCTCATGCAGGCCCAACCTTGCCGCCGAGCCCGTTGATGAGGCCGGCGAACCCCGGGAAGCTGGTATCGATCGGCGAACCGTCGTCGATCGACACCGGCTCCCGGGCGGCAAGGCCCAACATCAGAAACGACATGGCGATGCGATGGTCCAAGTGCGTCTTAACAAGACCGCCGCCGGCCGGGGCAGCACCCGTGCCATGAACGACCAGGCTATCGGCTCCCATTTCGTGGCGCACACCATTGGCCGCCAGACCTGCCGCCACGCTGGCCAGGCGATCGCTTTCCTTGGCGCGCAATTCCGCGAGACCCAGCATGTGCGTCGAACCCTCGGCACAGGCAGCGGCCATCGCGAGAATCGGATATTCGTCGATCATCGATGGCGCGCGATGGGCCGGTACCTCTACTCCTTTCAGCCCGCCGCCTCTGACATGCAGATCGGCCACGAGCTCACCGCCGAGCTCGCGTGCGTTCTCGAAGGCGATATTCGCTCCCATCTCGCGCAAGGTCTCATAGAGCCCGGCGCGTAGCGGATTGACGCCGACGTTCTCCACGGTGACGTCGCTGCCCGGCCGAATCGCCGCTGCGACCACGATAAAGGCAGCCGACGACGGATCGCCCGGTACCACGATGTCTCGCCCCCGGAGTTCAGGCCAGCCAACAACCGTGATGCGCTTGCCACCACCTTCGGCCGGGGCAACACGAACCTCGGCGCCGAAGTGGCGCAGCATCCGTTCGGTATGATCGCGCGTCGCCTCGGGTTCGATCACCGTCGTCTCTCCGGCGGTGTTGAGGCCCGCCAGCAGGATCGCGCTCTTCACCTGTGCCGATGCGACGGGCAGGCGATACTCGATCGGCACCATTTCGTCGGTACCGATAATTGCAAGCGGCATGCGCCCGCCTTCACGCCCATAAAAGCGCGCGCCCATGCGCGACAGCGGCTCGATGACACGCTGCATCGGCCGACTACGCAGCGAGGCGTCGCCGGTCATGAAACTGGTGAAGGGGTGGCTGGCCATAATTCCCGACAGCAGCCGCGCCGACGTGCCCGAATTCCCGAGATCCAGGATATTGCCCGGTTCGCGACCGCCGCCCACCCCGAACCCGCGGACCCGCCACAGCCCGGGCCCTTGGTGTTCGACTTCGGCGCCCAGCGCCCGCAACGCTGCGGCGGTGGCAAGGACATCCTCGCCCTCGAGCAGGCCGCTGATCTTGGTTTCCCCCAGCGCCAAGGCACCGAACATCAGAGAGCGATGCGAAATCGATTTGTCGCCCGGCGCCCGGACGCGACCGTGCAATTGGGCGACCGGTCGGGCGATCAGCTTGGCCATTGCGGCTGTTGCAGACAGGACACTCTCCACCAGTAACGGCGCTAATGCGGCGCGGCGCCGTCGTAGCATGCCGGAATTTGGTTTTGACAGGGTGAAAGACGCATGACATACGCGCTCCCTCACGGCCGATTCGGCCGAATTCATCAGAATTTCGGGAGATTCAGCGTGGTCAAGGCGACCTGGGGCACCAAGCGCACCTGCCAGAGTTGTGCAGTGCGCTTCTACGATCTCAACAAGAGCCCGATGAAATGCCCCAAGTGCGGCCGGGAGCATGATCGCGAGGATTTCGTGAAGGTCCGGCGCGGTCGTGGCGCAGCAGCAGCAGCAGCGGCGGCAACCGCAGCGGCATCTGCGGCGGCAGCGGTGCTTGCCAAGGCGGCGGCCAAGAAGAAGGCCGACGACGCAGCTTTGGCAGGCGACGAATTGGTCGATCCGGAGGGCGACGACGCGCTGGAAGAGGACGACCTCACTGACGACACTGACGACATCGAAGTCGAGGTCGAAGACGACAAGGGCGAAGGCGACCGCTAGGCCTATTGCCAGTCCGTGGAGCAGGAATTATACCTCGCCCCGCGACCCAGGATTTCGGGGCCATAGCTCAGCTGGGAGAGCGCTACGATGGCATTGTAGAGGTCAACGGTTCGATCCCGTTTGGCTCCACCAACTAAA
>CALFRN010000443.1 GCA_937919085.1 uncultured Reyranella sp. | reverse complement strand
TCGGAAATGAACGCCTCGGTGCCGCGGTCCTTGGTCGAGCGGCCGTAGCCCTCGACGTCGATGCACCAGGTGTCGAAGCCGCGCTCGCAGAAATACTCCATCGCGGAGGAGTTCGGCATGCCCTCGACGTGCAGGTCGAACACCGGCTGCGAGGCCATCGACGAGCCGTGCACGAACAGGATCGTGCCGACGGTCTTTGCCGGATCGCCGGCATTTTTGTTCCACATGAACAGTTTCACGCCACCGTCGCGCGTGGTCCAGTGTTCTTCGCCTTTGATGGCGGCGGCGGTCGGCTTGCTCATGTCGTTCATCGTTCACCCTTGAGTATGTATTACGGCATTAGTTGACGTGTTTGATCTTGTTGGTCTCGATCACTTTGCCCCATTTGTCGACCTGGGCATCGACGAATGTCGCAAATTCGGCCTGCGACATCGAGAGGGGGACGGCGCCCTGCTTGGCCAGAATGTCCTTGAGACCGGGCTGATTGATCGCCTTGGTAATTTCCTTGTGCAGGGTTTCGAGGATTGGCTTCGGCGTGCCGGCGGGCGCCATCAGGCCGACCCAGAGCGTATGCTGGAACCCCTTGGCGCCGGCCTCGTCGAGGGTCGGCACGTCCGGCAATTGGCTGTCGCGCTTGAGGCCGCTGGTGCCGATGGGCCGTACCAGCCCCGCGGCGATGGTGGCTGTCATGGTCGGGACGCTGTCGAACAGAATCTGGATTTGCCCGCTCAGGATGTCATTGCGGGCGCCGGTCGAGCCCTTGTAGGGGACATGGACGATGTCGATGCCGGTGATGTTCTTCAGCAGTTCGCCGGCCATGTGATAATTCGAGCCGGGGCCCGACGATCCGTAGTTCAGCGTGCCGGGCTTGGCTTTGGCGAGCGCGATCAATTCCTGCAGGTTTTTTGCCGGAACGGAGGGGTGGACCACCATCACCAGGTCGGTGTCGACCAGCGGTGCGATCGGGATAAGATCGCGCATCAGCACATAGGGTTTCTTGCCGTAGAGCGTCTCGTTCACCGCCTGGGTGCCGGAGATGACGCCCAGCGTGTAGCCGTCGGGCGGCGCCTTGGCGACCTGGTCGGTGCCGATGGTGGTGCCCGCGCCCGGACGGTTCTCCATGACCACGTTCTGGTTCATGGATTTCTGCATTTCGGACGCGACCGCGCGGGCGTAGACATCCGCCGGCCCGCCGGCGCCGAAGGGAACGATGATCTTCACCGTGCGCGTCGGGAATTCCGCGGCGGCCGCTGGTGGCGGCAGGAAAGGCAAGCCAGCAAGCATAGCGAGCACGGTAATCTGTCGCAGAATTGTCATGGCGTATCCCCAAAATCGGCGCTCTTCGTGGCGCAGGCCGGGACTATCGGGGGAGGCCCGCGTTCCGTCAATTGGGAGCCCTAGGAAGCCCAAGAGAGACCAAGGGATCGCAAGTGTGGGCATTCCGGCAGAGCCGTTATGTTCGTGGATGGTTCCACAATGTCGGCTTGCACCTCATTGTGCGCTGCGCTAAGCCTCAATTGCTCCCGTCCTTGAAGCACTTCCAAACAAGGCCTGCCACGCAAAGGCTTTTTTGGCGGATTTGTGCGAGGTGACGGCGCCGGTTCCGGCCGCCGAGTAGCCTGGGACGGGTGTATTTCCGAGGTCGGGGTGGGCGCGGGACTGTACGCTGAGGTCGCCGATGAGCGCATTGCTGCAAGACTATCTACCCTTGGTCGTATTCATTGCGGTCGCGCTCGGGATCGGGCTCGCTTTGCTGGTGGCGCCCTTCGTGGTTGCCTATAGCCAGCCGGACCCTGAAAAGCTGTCGGCCTATGAATGCGGGTTCAACGCCTTCGACGACGCGCGCATGAAATTCGACGTGCGGTTCTACCTCGTCGCGATTCTATTCATCATTTTCGACCTTGAAGTGAGCTTCCTGTTTCCCTGGGCGGTGGCGTTCCGCGAGATCGGCGTCTTCGGCTTCTGGTCGATGATGGTGTTCCTTGGCGTGCTCACCGTCGGCTTCATCTATGAATGGAAGAAGGGCGCGCTCGAATGGGATTGAGCGCGCGAAGGATTTTTTGCTCATGACAATGGTCGCACCCGCGCCGAGAGGGATTCTCGACCCGCGCACCGGGCAGCCGGTCGGGGCCGACGACAGTTTTTTTGTCGGCATCAATAATGAACTGGCCGACAAGGGCTTCATCGTCGCGGCCGCCGACGACCTGATCACCTGGGCGCGCACCGGCTCGCTGATGTGGATGACGTTCGGGCTTGCCTGCTGCGCGGTCGAAATGATGCAGATGTCGATGCCGCGCTACGATGCCGAGCGCTTCGGCTTCGCGCCGCGCGCCTCGCCGCGCCAGTCCGACGTGATGATCGTCGCCGGCACGCTGACCAACAAGATGGCCCCGGCGCTGCGCAAGGTCTACGACCAGATGCCGGAGCCGCGCTACGTCATCTCGATGGGATCGTGTGCCAATGGCGGCGGCTATTATCACTATTCCTATTCGGTGGTGCGCGGCTGTGACCGCATCGTGCCGGTCGACATCTATGTGCCGGGCTGTCCGCCGACCGCCGAGGCGCTGCTGTACGGCGTGATGCTGCTGCAAAAGAAAATCCGCCGTACCGGCACCATTGAGCGTTAAGCGGAAAACAAGCGCATGGAAGACACGCTCGACAGGCTTGGAACGACGATCAAGACCGCGTTGCCGGCGTCCGTGCTCGGGCATGAGGTCGTGCGCGGCGAATTGACGATTTTCGCCAACGCCGCCGACATCGTCAAACTCGCGACCTTTCTGCGTGACGATCCGGGCTGCCAGTTCATCTGCATCATCGACGTCACCGCGGTCGACTGGCCGGGACGCGAGCAGCGTTTCGACGTGGTCTATCATTTCATGTCGCCACGGCTGAACCAGCGCATCCGCGTCAAATGCGCGACTGACGAGACAACGCCGGTGCCATCGCTGATCGATGTGTTCCGCGGCGCCGACTGGTTCGAACGCGAGACTTACGATCTCTACGGGGTGCTGTTCACCGGCCATCCGGACATGCGGCGCATTCTGACCGACTATGGCTTTGAGGGTCATCCGCTGCGCAAGGATTTCCCGCTCACCGGCTTTGTCGAGGTGCGCTACGACGACGAGCAGAAGCGCGTCGTCTACGACAAGGTGAAGCTCAATCAGGAATTCCGCTCCTTCGATTTCCTGTCGCCGTGGGAGGGCACCGAATATGTGCTGCCGGGCGATGAGAAGGCCAAGGAGTTAGGCCAGACCAACAAGCTCACCGGCTCGCCTGAGAAGAAGGTGTCGCCGTAATGGCCGAAACTTCACTCCGCAATTTCACCATCAATTTCGGCCCGCAGCATCCGGCTGCCCATGGCGTGCTGCGCCTGGTGCTGGAACTGGACGGCGAAGTGGTCGACCGCGTCGACCCGCATATCGGTCTGCTCCATCGCGGCACCGAGAAGCTGATCGAGCACAAGACTTATCTGCAAGCCGTGCCGTATTTCGACCGGCTCGATTACGTCGCGCCGATGAATCAGGAACACGCCTTTTGTCTGGCGATCGAGAAGCTTTTGGGCATCACGGTGCCCAAGCGCGCGCAATTGATCCGCGTGTTGTATTCGGAAATCGGGCGCTTGCTCTCTCACCTCCTGAACGTCACCACGCAGGCGATGGATGTCGGCGCGCTGACGCCGCCGCTCTGGGGTTTCGAAGAGCGCGAAAAGCTGATGGTGTTCTACGAGCGCGTTTCC
>CALFRN010000442.1 GCA_937919085.1 uncultured Reyranella sp. | reverse complement strand
CCTAAAGATCAGCCGTACTGGTTGCGGAGCGTACCGATGCCGTCGATCGCCACTTCGACCACGATCCCCGGCTTGACCGGCAAGACCCCCAGCGAGGTGCCGCAGGCGATCACGTCGCCGGGCACCAGGGTCATGTCGTGAGAGATCCGACTGACAAGTTCGGCCGGCGGGAAGATCATGTCGCTGACCGGATAGTTCTGCCGCTCCCGGCCATTGACCAGCGTGCGCACCGTCAGCGCGAGCGGATCGAGGCCGGTGGCGACGACCGGACCGATGCAGCCAAAGCCGTCGAAATTCTTGGCCCGGGTCCACTGCGGGAACGACGGATCGCGCTGCAATAGTTCGAGCGCGGTGACGTCGTTCACGCAGGTGTAGCCGAAAACATGATCGAGCGCCGTGTCGACGGAGGCCGCCGTGCAGGCCTTGCCGATGACGATGCCCAGCTCGCCCTCGTAGACAACACGGCCGTCGTACGACTTCGGGGCCGGGATCGGCCGGCCGTGGGCGTTGAAGGCATTCGGCGTCTTGATGAAGGTGAGCGGCTCGGCCGGAATCGCCCAGCCGTTCTTTTCCGCCGCGGCGTGGAAGTTGTTCCATAGCGCCACCATCTTGGTGGGCACCGTGGGCGTGAGCCAGCGCGCCTCGGCCGTGGAGACGCTCCGTCCGGTTGCATCGCCGCCCTCGAACATCCCGCCGTCATGGAGGTGAATGGTCTCGCCCTCGACCTTGCCGACGCAGGCACGGCCGTCGAGATCGATGCGCGCCCAGAGAGTCATCCGACGTCGGCGATGCGCTTGCCGGTCTGGGAATCGAACAGGTGCAGATGGCCCGGGTCGGCCTTGAAGCGGCGCTTCTCGCCGGACTTGGCCAGCACGTGGCCGCCCTGGCGCACCGTCACCAGCTCGCGCGCGTCGCCGAAGTGGCCGTGCAGGAGAGTATCGGCGCCCAGCGGCTCGGCCATTTCGATGGTGAATTCAAGCGGGCCGTCCGGTGCCGGCAGCAGATGCTCGGGCCGGATGCCGAGAGCCACGGCCGTTCCCGCCGGTGCCGACGTGGTACGTCCGAGTTCGAGCGCCACGGCGGCAGTGCCGAGACCGGCGACATCGACCGCCCGTCCACCCGTCGCCACCTTGGCGGCGAGGAAGTTCATCGACGGCGAGCCGATGAAGCCCGCCACGAACACCGAGGCCGGCTTGTCGTAGACGTCCATCGGTGTGCCGATCTGGTCGGCAACGCCGGCGTTCATCACGATCAGCCGGTCGGCCAGCGTCATGGCCTCGACCTGGTCGTGGGTGACGTAGATCGAGGTCACCGCCAGCTCGCGCTGCAGCCGCTTGATTTCCAGCCGCATCTGCACGCGCAGCTTGGCGTCGAGGTTGGAGAGCGGCTCGTCGAACAGGAACACCGCCGGCTCGCGCACGATGGCACGGCCCATGGCGACACGCTGGCGCTGGCCGCCCGAAAGCTGGCGCGGCCGGCGCTGGAGGTAGGTGCCTAGTTCGAGGATCTTGGCCGCCTTCTGGACGCGCTGGTCGATCTCGGCCTTGGGCAGGCCCCGGATCTTCAAACCGTAGGCCATGTTCTCGTAGACGCTGAAATGCGGGTAGAGCGCATAGTTCTGGAACACCATGGCGATGTCTCGGTCCTTGGGCTCGAGCTCGTTCACCACGCGGTCGCCGATCGCGATCTCGCCACCGGTGATGCGCTCCAGCCCCGCCACCATGCGCAGCAGGGTCGATTTTCCGCAGCCCGAGGGACCGACGATGACGACGAACTCGCCGTCGGCGATCTCCATGTCGATGCCATGGATGACCTCGAGCTTGTCATAACTCTTCGTGATGCCGCGCAGGTGGACTTGCGCCATGGCCTATTTCCCCATCTTCCTACTTCTCGGTCTCGACCAGGCCGCGCACGAACAGGCGCTGCATGAAGATCACGACCAGGACCGGCGGCACCATGGCCAGCATCGCCATCGCCATCAGCAGGTTCCAGCTCGGCACCGAATCGACCACGTTGGCCTGGCGCGAGACGGTCATGACGACGGTATAGAAGTCGGCCTTGGTGGTGATCAGCAGCGGCCAGAGGTACTGGTTCCAGCCATAGATGAACTGGATGACGAAAAGCGCCGCAATCGAGGTCCGGCTCATCGGCAGCAGGATGTCCCAGAAGAAGCGCATGGGCGATGCGCCGTCGACGCGGGCGGCCTCGGTGAGTTCGTCGGGGACGCTGAGGAAGAACTGGCGGAACAGGAACGTCGCCGTGGCCGAGGCGATCAGCGGGATGATCAGGCCCGAGTAGGAGTCGAGCATCCCGAGACTGGCGACGACGCCGTAGGTGGGCACGATGCGGACCTCGACCGGAAGCATCAGGGTGATGAAGATCGCCCAGAAGAAATACATCCGGCCGGGGAAGCGGAAGTAGACGATGGCGAAGGCCGAGATGATCGAAATGGCGATCTTCCCGATGGCCACGCCCAGCGCCATGATCGTGCTGTTCATCAGTGTGACCCAGAGCGGCGCACCGCCGAAGCCGCGACCGAAGCCCTGCGTGAGAACCTGCATGTAATTGTCGAAGAGGTAGCGGCCAGGCAACAGCGGAACCGGCGACTGCAGCATGGTCTGCTGGTCGTGGGTCGAGGCCACGAACGTCATCCACACCGGAAAGGCGATGACGATCACGCCGATCAGCATGACGAAATGGCTGAGCAGGGTCAGGAAGGGGCGGTTCTCGACCATCAGTAGTGCACCCGACGCTCGATGAAGCGGAATTGCACGAAGGTGAGCAGGATGACCACGATCATCAGGATCACCGACTGGGCCGACGAGCCGCCGAGATCCTGGCCACGGAAGCCGTCGTTATAGACCTTGAACACCAGGATTTCGGTGGCGTTGGCCGGCCCGCCCTGGGTCAGGGACGCCACTACGCCGAAGGTGCCGAAGAAGGCGTAGATGATGTTGACGACGAGCAGGAAGAAGCCGACCGGCGAGAGCAGCGGGAAGATGATGTCCCAGAAGCGCCGGCCGGGGCCGGCGCCGTCGATCGCCGCCGCCTCGATCAACGACTTCGGAATCGACTGGAGGCCGGCCAGAAAGAACAGGAAATTGTAGCTGATCTGGTTCCACACCGACGCGATCACCACCAGCAGCAGGGCCTGGTTGCCGTTGATCACGTAGTTGAACTCGATGCCGATGGCCTGGAGCATCCAGGCGACGATGCCGACCGAAGGGTTGAAGAGAAACCCAAAGAGGACACCGGCGACGGCAGGCGCCACGGCGTAGGGCCAGATGAGAAAGGTCTTGTAGGCGGTGGCGCCGCGGATCACGCGGTCGGCCATCACCGCCAGAA
>CALFRN010000441.1 GCA_937919085.1 uncultured Reyranella sp. | reverse complement strand
TAGCTCAAAAGGTTTAACCTTTTGAAAAACATGAGGGCACAAATTGCAACATCACCGCCAAGCTGATGATCTCAGGGCTGGTTTTAAAGTAGCGAAATGGTGAATGTTTTGTCATTCGGCATGGTTACAAATTAGCCCTGCCCGCTTCAAGAAAGTTTACTCTGACAAAGCCGACTGGTGGTCTTTCCCGTTTCGAGATCCAGCCGATGCCACCTTGATCGTACTATATCGACCCACCGCAGAGAGCCATTCGCAGTGTCGTGGACAGGACATTCACCTAGCAAATCCCGAGTAGGGGCCGTCAGGATAACCGTCATTTTGTTTTGGATTCTAGGGCAGTGATTTTCGAACGTCACGGGATACTCTTCCCCATCCTTGCAGTTATCGCCACCTGCCGATCTGAGGCGGCGGATCGTAATTCTTGAGATAAGACACTAGTGCAGCTTCACCCGGGTCACCACCTTCGACGCCGATCTGCAGCGCCGTCACCAGACGGATAATGTGATTGTAATAGCTGGTGACCAGCACCAGTTCGATGAAACATACGCGGCCCAAGTGATCCTCGAGGTACGAACTCGTCGCGTCGTCAATCTGCAGATTGACCGTCAGGTCGCGCGCGGCCTTGATGACAGTCCGCTCGAGCGGATGAAGGCCGCTGTGCTCGCCATTGGTCTCGGCGATGATCGCAAGCACGTCTTCGTGCGTAACCCCCACTGTCGCCGCGTAATGGACGTGATGGCTGAATTCGTACCCGCACGCGGTGACGTAGCTGGCTTGAATGATGGCCAATTCCCGCAATCGGGGATCAAGGATCGATTTGCCCCGAATCCATGTCCCGATCCGGGGCCAAAAGACGCGCAAGGCCTCTGGGTGGTGGGCCATTGCCCTGTGAATGTTGTGACCGGATATCCAGTCGGGGTTGTAGGGGCTGGGATCGTCGCGGATTGGATCGAGCGTTTCCATGTCGACGTAAGGGAATAAGGCCATTTCCAGTCTCCTCGTTTCTTGGGGTGTTTTCTCAGGCTTTGGCCGTGCAGACGCGGTGGGAACAACAGGCTCGGCTTCGCCGGGAAATGAATTTTTCAGGCGTCAGAAGTCAGAGACTTGTCTTGCGTGGCAAATTCTTGCTGCCTTGCCTGCGTCGCTTTGGGAGTATGGCAATTGCCGGTCAGCCTTGCCCGCTCGAAAACCGAACAGCCACCGATGCCGGATCTGGCGGTCGTTGCGAATGACGGGAATACTGAAGCCGCTCACCTCACGCCCCCCACGAGTTCACCAGTCTCGCGCATATCCTGCTGTCCAGCCACCGTCGATCACCAGCGTATGCCCTGTAATGTACGAGGCAGCGGGCGAGCACAGGAAGGCCACCCCCATGCCCATCTCGCGCATTGTACCGGCACGTTTCATCGGTATGGCTTCCAACTGTTTTTCCTTCAACCCGTCTGCCAGGCTCAGCGGGTTGTCCATCCAGGCCTGCCACGCTTCGGTGGCACAGGACCCGGGTGCCACGGCGTTAACCCGGACCCCGTCTGTGGCCAGTTCGATTGCCATGCCTTTTGTCAGATTGATGACTGCCGCCTTGGCCGCAATATAAGGGCTTTGGAGCCGCATCGGCGCTATGCCGGTCGTGGAGGCAATATTGACAACCGCCCCCGAGCGCCGCGCCTTCATATGCTTGATCACCGCGCGGCTGACGAGAAAGAGCCCGGTCAGGTCAATGGCGAGGATATCATCCCAGGCCTTTTCCGGAAACTCTTCGATCGTCTTGCGATCTTCGGCCTTCACGCCGATGCCGGCGTTGTTGACAAGGATGTCGATCTGGCCATGTCGTTTAAGCACCTCGGCGACAGCGGCCTTGATCCTTGAGCGGTCGGCCACATCCATGGTCAAGGCCTCGCCCTTGCCGCGCGCGGCGTCCGAAACGCGTTCCTGATCGCGATCCGAATAGATGACCGTTGCACCATTTTCGACCAGCACATCGGCGCACGCCTTGCCGATCCCCGTCGCTGCCCCTGTTACCAGGGCTGTCTTTCCTTCAAGATCCAGTTTCATGGTTTTCTCTTTCAGTATTGCGGATTCATCGCCCGATCAGGGTTGGCAAGCCGGTGGACAGCACTGGAAAATAGCACAGCAAAAGCAGCACGCCGATCTCGGCCAGAAAGAACCATCGCAGTTCCTTCCACATCTCGCCCATGGTTATATTGCCGATCTTGCATGTCACAAAAAGGCATACCCCGACTGGCGGAGTGATCAGACCCATGGTCACGGCAATCAGCATGACCATCGAGAACTGACTGTCGTCGATGCCCATCTGCCGTGTCAGTGGCAGCAGGATCGGTGCCAGCAGGAAAAGCGCGGGGCCTGCATCCAGCACAAGGCCGATCACGATGAAGAAAATTGCGCAGACCACAAGGAACACGAAGGGGTAGTCGCTGAACACCGCCAGCAGTTTGCGGGCGTCATTCTGGACGCCGCCGAGGATCAGGACATAGTTGATGATCTGCACAGTGGCAAAGATCAGAAACAAGGTTGCAGTAAGGCGGGCGGCATTTCGGAACGCCTGGAGTGTTGAGCGAAAGGTAAGCTCGCGGAAAACCACTGTGCCGAGCAACATCGCAAGCAGCACGGCGATGCCGCCGGCTTCGGTCGGGGTGAACACGCCCGAGACTGTGCCGAACAGGATGAAGCCCGGCAGAGTCATCACGATCAACCCGTCGCGCAGGGCTTTGGGCCGCGCCTCTGGCAGCAAGCTCATCGAGCTGATCGGGAGTTCCCCGCGCAGCGACTTGACAAAAACGACGCCCGCGCAGGATAGCCCGAGCAACAGACCCGGCACGATGGCGGCCGAGAAAAGCGTCAGCACTGAAAGATCGGCCAGAGCGGCGTAGATCACCATGATGACCGAGGGCGGGATGATCGGGCCGATGATCGACGAGGCAACCGTCAGCGAGGCGGCAAAGGCCTTTGTATATCCTTCCTTGGGCATGGCGTTGATGAACACTCGGCCCAGCGAGGCGATGTCGGCAATAGCGGTGCCGGATATTCCCGCGAACAGAATCGAGGCGACGATATTGGCATAAGCGGTGCCACCCCTGATCCGGCCAACAATGAGTGCAGAAAAGCCGATCAGACGGTCAGACAGCCGCGCACGCACCATGATGTCGCCGACTACGATGTAGAATGGGGCCGCAAGCAGAACGAAAGTGTTGAGGCCCGAAAACATGCGGGTGGCGACGTTCAGGAACGACAAATCCTCGATCCACAAACCGGCCATCGCGGCCAGTCCGAACGAAAAGGCAATCGGCAGCCCGCCAATGATCAGGACTGCAAGGACGACGAACAAAAGGATCATAGGGCGGGGCCCCTTTCGTCGATCCGGTTGGTTTTTCCTGTGAATGCATCCCAGGTTTTGGTCAGTTCCGCGATGAGCATCAGCGCGCCACCAACGGCGACTGCGCCATAGAACCAGACCATCAGATATCCGGTGCTGGGCGCGGTCTGCATTCCGTTCTTGATGCAGTAGCGCACACCTTGCCACAGCACGACGGCTGAAAAGATCGCAGCCAGCAGGTGAAGCGCCGTTTCATGCAGCCGCTGCACGAGCGGTGAACCCCTGAACCGCAACAGGTCAAGGCTGAGGTGTTCCGCGTTGTAGCTGGCCGCTGCAGCCGCGAGAAAAGTCAGCCAGATCGAACTGTAGCGCAGGATCTCCTCGCTCCACGAAAGCGAGTCGACCAATACATAGCGCATGAACACGGCCGAAAGGTTCAGCAACGTCATCGCAATCAAGATAAGGCCGCCGACTAGATCAGCCAGATCAAGGGTGCCCTTGATGACCTGTCGCACGCCAAGTTTCGGCATCTGAAGATCCTTCCGAGTGTGATGCGGGCAGCGGAACCCTGCACAGGATGCAGGGTTCCTTTTGTCGGTGAACGCTACCGCATCTCACTCATGGTACAGGCGATCTTCGGCCTCCTTTGCGGCCGCGAGAACCAGCTCAACTGCCTCGGCGCCAACCTGCGAAGCGACGAAATCGACCACTGCCTTCTGCGAAACATCCCGGAACATCGCCTTTTCGGTGGGCGAGGTGACGTGGATCTCCATGCCCAGTTCGCGCAGTTTCGTAACCGCCACAATATCCCCAGCCGTCTTGATCGCATTGGCCAGTTCGCAGTGCAGCGCAACAGCCTCGTGCAGGATCTTGCGCTGATCGACGGTCAGGCCCTCGAACACTTCGTCGTTGATCAGGATCAGATGGAACCCGTAGACATGCTCGTTCACGCTCATATACTTTTGAACTTCATAGAGCTTGCCATCAAGCACAGTGATCGCGGCATTTTCCTGCCCGTCGACAACACCAGTGCGCAACGCTGGCGCCAGTTCAGGCCAGGGGATCGGCGTGGCGGACGCACCCATGGCACCCATGAATTCGACGTATACCTGACTTTGCATGGTCCGCATCTTCAATCCGGACATGTCCTCTGGCGTCTTCACGTCGCGCAGGTTGTTGGTGATGTTCCGGAAGCCGTTCTGGGAAAAGCCCAACGTACGCAGAGCGGTCGCTTCGCGCATGGCGTCGGTCATGTCGCGCACGATGTCGGTCTGCGTGAATTCCCACGCGGCGGGCGACGAGGCAAAGAGGTAGGGTATCTGAAACGCCTGCATCGGCGGATAGAATGTGCCCAGCACAGAATCGTCGGTCAGGGCCATGTCGAGCGTGCCATTCTTGACCTCTTCCGTCACCTGCAGCGACCCGCCAAGCGTGTTCCAGAAGATCTCGATCTCCATCGTGCCGCCGGATTTGTAGGCCACGTAGTCCCGCATGGCGCGGAGCCCCACTGACATGCCGTCGGTCTCGGATTCATTGGCGCCAACGGCAAAGCGAAGCTTTACATCCTGCGCGCTCGCCGCATTGACCAGGCCTCCCGCAACGAAGGCTGCAACTGCAAAAGTTCTTACGAAGCAAGTTTTTATATTTCCGATTCGATTCTGAAACATTTCATTCCTCCCAAAGGTTCAACAGAATTTTTCACATCTTGCGTATTCAAGCTTATACTATTATAACTCATTGTCAACGTAGCACTGCTTGCAAGATGTGGGGCCATGGCTCTGGTCATGCCTGCCTGCCTACACTGTATGCGCTGAACGAGGGGGAGAATGCCCATGCTGCCGAAAACTCGGAACGAAGTAGGGACGGGTGGCGCCACATTGCAGAACAGGCCTGACCCGGAACTGCTGCTGGGGTTGTTCGAAAAAATGGTGCTGCTGCGCAAGTTCGAACTTGCCGCGCAAACGTCCTGCCGCAATGGCGAGACACCGGGCTTTCTCCACCTCTACCTGGGTCAGGAGGCTGTCGCGGCGGGCATCTGCACGCATCTTAACGAAAAGGATTGGGTCACCTCGACCCATCGCGGCCACGGGCATGCGCTGGCCAAGGGATCGGACCCAGGTGCGGTCATGGCAGAGCTTTTCGGCAAGGCCAGCGGCATCTGTGGCGGGCGTGGCGGCACGATGCATCTGTATGACCGCAAGGTTGGGCTTTTCGGTACAAACGGCATCGTAGGCGCAGGCATCGGCCACGCAACAGGCGTCGGAATCGGCGCGCGACTGATGGGATCGGACGCAATCGGCGTGGCATTCTTTGGTGACGGCGCAACCAACCACGGTGCCTTTCACGAGTCACTTAACTTTGCGGCCGTGCAGTGCGCGCCAGCGGTTTTTGTCTGCGAAAACAACCTATATGCCACCGCCACTTCTCTAGAATCAATCACGCTAAACCCAGAAATCGCGCAGCGGGCCTCTGCCTATGGCATGCGCGGTGTGGCGGTAGACGGTAATGATGTTTTCGCCGTCTGGACGGCGATGGAGGTGGCTACCGCACTTGCCCGGGCCGGCAAGGGCCCGACACTGATTGAGGCCAAGACTTACCGGACCGCGGGTCATCACGAAGGGGACTCGGTCCTTGGCACCTACCGCACGCAGCAGGAGTTTGACGCCTGGGTCCGCCGCGACCCGATCGAGACCTTCCGCGAGAAACTGATCCGCGAATACGGGGCCGCCGATGCCGAGACGCTGGCCAAGATCGAAGCCCGCATTGATCGAGTGATAGATCAGGCTTTGGCATTTGCCCGCACTGCGCCCGAACCGGACCCCTCGACGGTCACAAGGCATGTCTATGCCCAGCCTATCAACCCGCCCGAGGCCTTGCGCCCCGAACCTGCAGGGGCGACCAAGAAGCAAGGCTGGCTTGAAGCTGTGCGCGACGGGATAGCCGAAGAAATGCGTGCCAATCCGACCATTCAGTATTTCGGCGAAGGCATTGGCGAGCGCGGGGGATCGTTTGCGCATACCAAGAACCTGTTTCAGGAGTTCGGCGCACAACGGATGGTTGATACGCCAATTTCGGAGCAGGGTTTTACTGCCGCAGCGATTGGTGCATCTGCCATCGGCGCACGCACGGTCGCAGATCTTATGTTCGCCGATTTCTGCTTTGAAGCCGCTGGCCAGATCATCCTGCAAGCTGCCAAACTGCGCTACATGAGCAACGGCGAGATGAAGGCTCCGGTTGTGATCCGCGTCGGCGCTGGCGCGCTACGCAGTGCCGGACCGCATCACAGTGGCAGCTACCACCCGGTTTTCGCCCATATGCCGGGGCTGGTGGTTTGTCTGCCCTCTACGCCCGCGGACGCCAAGGGGCTGATGAAGACCGCCCTGCGCGCGGGCGACCCTGTTGTGATGTTGGAACCAAAAGCGCTTTTCTCCTCCAAGGGCGAGGTTCCGGTGGGGGAGTACTACGTTCCCTTTGGCGTAGCCAGAACTGTCCGCAGGGGCAGTGACATCACCATCGTCGCGACGGGGCAACTGGTGGCCGAAGCCGAGAAGGCAGCAGCGGTTCTGTCCCTCGAAGGGATCGAGGCCGAAATCATCGACCCGCGCACCATCATGCCTTTCGACATCGACGCGGTTGTTGAAAGCGTGCGGCGCACGCACCGCCTTCTGATCGCAGACGAAGCATGGGCGATGTGCGGGCTTGGCGCTGAGATTGCGCAGTCGATCAATGAACTGGCCTTTGACGACCTCGATGCACCGCCGGCCAGGTTGCATACCAGCCCGACGTCGCATCCCTTCGCCCCGGCGCTTGAACGTGCCATGCTGGTCAACGCGGAAAAGATCGCCGCGGCCGCAAGATCAGTCATCGCGGGGATAGCCCCGGTGCCCGACCATTGGCATGGTCAGAGGCGGGAGGTCCCGGTTTCGGCCGCAGGCAAGCCAGCGGTGCACGCCGTAGTTTCTGCCCCAGCACCCGCTCCTCAGCGTGCTCCCCTTGCTGCTGAAGATGCCGGAGGCGACGTTGCAATCAAGATGCCGTATGGCGATCTCACCGTTTCCGAAGGCACTCTAGTTGGTTGGCGTCTCAAGGTCGGCGACAAGGTCAAGGCTGGCGATACAATTGCCGAGATTGAAACCGACAAGACGGTGGTCGAGATCGAAGCCCCGATCAGCGGCACGCTGTCAAGGATCGACACACCCGTCGGCACTGTCGTGCCGATGGGTGGCAGGATCGGGGGGATCAGCCCTTGAACGCGGCAATTCACTCCGCCACTGCAAGCACCGGGCAGCGCATTGCGGTCTCGCCCTATGCGCGGCGACTGGCCCGCGATCAGCAACTGGCGCTTTCAGACGTGCGGGGCAGCGGTCCCGGGGGGCGCATTGTTGCAGTCGATATCCGCTCTCACAGGCCACCTCAGCATCTCCCCGCATCTGAACCACCGCCAACCATCCTGGCGGCAGCATCTCCGCAATCATCGCATGGCGGACTTGGCGCAACGGCAAATATCGCTGCACTATCTGCGCTGCTCGCCCAGTTTGCGGCGATGGGCAAAGATATCTCCATCGAAGATGTTCTTCTGCGCGCTGCGGCGAAAGCTCTGGCCGCCATACCGGGAAAACAGATTTCCGGGGCTGGCGTGGTGGTGTTGGAGACGGCCAAGGGCGATCAAATCTTGATTGCCGCGGAAAACCTGTCAGTTGCAGCACAGCGTGCCCGACGCCTTGCCACCGACGCAGCGGCTTCGATTGGCTCCCCGGCAGAGCTATCACTCTGGCTAACCCCCAGCAGAGGAATTCGCGCCAGTTTCCTGCCTCTGCGCCCGGGACGTCCCCTGCGCCTTGTGGTTTCGGTTTCTTCGGATGAGGCAGATCTGCTGCTCGTATTCTGTACCGAGACTATCAGCGAAACCCGGGCAGCCGGACTTGTTGAAGCCATCCGCGACTACCTTGAATCCGGTCTTGGTCTTTTCGCCTGAGCAGATCGATCAACGACACCTTGAGAGACGCCGACTTCGATCAGTCGAAAGCAGAGGCAAGATGCGGTCAGCGCTTGTCCAGAGCGACGTCATAGGACAGCACGGAATATTGCGAAGGCGTCATGTTGAGCGACACTTCGACCGTGCGATTGTTATCCGAAAGATAGACCATCTGTGTTGTCATTAAGGCGCTGCCCGGCGTGACGTTCAATTCACGTGCGACTGCGGCGCTTGCGATGTCGGCGCGGGCAGTCATCATCACCCGATGTATCTTGATACCCAGAACGCGCTTGACGTTCTCGAATATCAGGATGTCCGTAAAGTCCTTGATCGACAACCGTGACCCGATATCGGCCGGGAAGAAGGTAGAGACCAGAGTGCGCGGCTGGCCCTCGACTGCGAGGCAGCCGCGCAGACAATAGCCAGTTTCGCCCTTGTTCAGCCCAAGGTACTTTTCAATCAGTGTACCTTTTTCCTGGCCATATGACACCAGGACCAGCCGCGAGCCTCTGGTGAAATCCAGAAAGTCATCATAGGTGCCATATTTGTGGCCCTTAAGCCCCGCCATAGGGCTTTGCGCAATTACCTTGGCAGCTTTGGCCGAACGCTTCTGGATCAGTCCAAGGTCCTCTAACTCACGCAGGGCGCGGCGTACGGTGATCAGGCTTACCCCGGTCATCTGCGCGAGTTCAGACTCCTTGGGCAGATCGCTCCCAACATGGAGGTGGCCGTTGGAAATGCGTTCACGAATCAGATTGACGAGTTGCTGGTAGAGAGGCCCGTTGGCGCGAGTGACGACAAGCTTCGAAAAAATATCAACCTTACCAATAGATTCCGCCATATAGCCCATTCCCGCCACTTAAAGTATATTGCACAACTTTGATAGCTTAAAGATCGGGGATTGGCCAGAGGCCGTGACCCGACGATGGTGAGTTGTCGAGCGAGGTCGCCACAATCGAGCACATGGCCGTTTTGTGATCTGGTTTCAATGTGTTCTCGCAGACATGGCAATCACCCTGCCAAAGAACTTCGATTGCAGAACGATGAAGTCATCAGAGGTTTCCGTTAGCAACCACGCCATCGAAAGCAAATACAGCATCCAGCGGCAAACAGCCCATTGATCGCGCGCCACAAATCCACGCTTGGCCCAACTGCCGCGAGATGCGGTTATCCGTTCAGTATTGCTTGACTTGCAACGCATGTCAGTATTACATTTATATTAGTATACTTTTAAGAGGGCGAAATCGATGGAATCCGGTGCCTTGGCTCCGAACGTCCGACCTGACAGCCTGACAGAGCTCGTAAACGGAGCACTTCTGGCCACAGGCTCTACCCGAGATCAGGCGCGGGCGGTGGCGCGCGCGCTGGTCGGTGCCAGCTTGAGGGGGGTTGATAGCCACGGTGTCCGACTGTTGCCGCATTACCTTCGGGTCCTTGCCGGCGGCAGGGTCACCCGGGATCCGCAGTTGCGCATCACTCGCACTGGGGCGAGCGCCACTACTGTAAATGCCGACAATGGGTTTGGCCACTTTGCCAGCTATCGTGCTGTCTCGGAAGGTTGTCTGATCGCCCGCGAAACCGGTGTTTCAGGGGTGTCAGTCATCAATTCCTCGCATTTTGCCGCCGCTGGCTGCTATGCGCTTGAGGCGGCCGAACAGGGTCTTGTTGCCTTTGCCTTTTCCAACTCGGATTCCTTCGTATTGCTGCACGACGGCCTTTCGCCCTTCCACGGCACCAATCCGATTGCCTTTGCTGCGCCGGTTGCAGGCCAGCGCCCCTATCTTCTGGACATGGCGACCAGCATCCTGCCCTGGAACCGTATCCGCGACTATGAAGCCAAGCGGCTACCGGTACCCGAGGATGTGGCCGTCGATGACCTTGGCCACATGACGACCAATCCAGCAGCGGTTGCGGCCCTTTTGCCCGTTGGCGGAACGGCATTTGGCTTCAAGGGCGCCGCCTTGGCGGGAATGGTCGAAGTTCTTTCGGCTGCTCTGACAGGGATGGCCCATTGCAGCAAGCTACTGCCGATGGCGGGCGAGGACATCTCGACACACCGGAGGTTGGGTCATTTCTTTCTGATCATCGATCCGGTCGCCTTCGTGCCACGCGCCGTTTTTGATGCAGGTCTGGCCGCCTATCTTGCTGACCTGCGCGATTGCGCGTCAAAGGCCGGCACCGCAGCGCTGGCACCAGGTGACCGGGAATGGGCCTGTCATGACAAGCGCAATATTGAGGGCGTGCCGCTTTCGTCGGCACTTCGGGCCGAGTTCCTTGGCATCGCGACCGAGTTGGGGCTGAACGCGACACCTTTTGAGGGATGATGGAGACTTAATCACGAAGCCGGCCACCCAACGCCGGGTTCAGAACCTTGGGAATGGCGACATGAAATTTCTACGCTACGGACCGCGCGGGGCAGAAAAGCCCGGGCTGCTTGATGAAAACGGTAGGATACGCGATCTGAGCGGCCTGTGCTCTGACATCGCAGGGGAGGTGGTTGCCGATCTGGCACGCTTTGCGAGGATCGATACCTCGACCCTGCCGCTGGTTGACGGAAATCCGCGGCTGGGGGCCTGCGTTGGCGAGACAGGCAAATTCCTTTGCATCGGGCTGAACTATGCAGATCATGCGGCTGAGGGGAACCTGCAGGTTCCGCCCGAGCCGGTTCTTTTCATGAAGGCGACTTCCGCGATCTGCGGTCCCAATGACCCGATACTGCTGCCGCGCGGATCGCAGAAAACAGACTGGGAGGTCGAATTGGGCATCGTCATCGGGCGCCGGACAAAATACGTCGCGCAAGAGGAGTCCATGGCGCATGTCGCGGGGTTCTGCGTGATCAATGATGTTTCCGAGCGCAGCTTTCAACTGGAAAGATCGGGTCAGTGGACGAAGGGCAAAAGCTGCGACAATTTCGGGCCAACCGGCCCGTGGCTCGTCACTCCTGACGAGATTGCCGATCCGCAGGCCCTGTCACTTTGGCTCGACGTCAACGGTGACAGGGTTCAGAACAGTTCCACCCGACAGATGGTTTACGGCGTGACAATGCTGGTCAGCTATCTCAGTCAATTCATGACGCTGGAACCGGGCGACATCATCTCTACGGGCACACCTTCAGGCGTTGGAGTTGGCATGCGGCCGCCGCGGTTTCTGAAGGCTGGGGACCGGGTGACACTTGGTATCGATGGGCTGGGCCAGCAGAGCCAAATCGTGGTTTCGGAACGGTCCGATGCGTGAGCGCGCGCCGGGTTGCCAACGGTGCTCAAGGCAGGGAGTGCAACCCACATATGGCACTGGAGTCCGGCTGATGATCATCTTTGCCGGGCATTGCGTCCAGCACGCTACAAGACGCGCACATCTACCTCTTTGCAGAAACCAGCATGCTTGAACTGGACAGGCATGCGACCCAGAAGTGGAAAGGCTGAACCCATGAGACTAAAAGGAAAGACCGCCTTCATTACCGCTGCGGGTCAAGGGATCGGGCGCGCAATTGCCATGGAATTCATCAAGGAAGGCGCGAAGGTCACCGCGACCGACCTGAACCCGGAATTGCTGGCTGGGCTGGACGGGGCGTCGACATTTTCCTTGGACGCGCTGGACAAGGGTGCTTTGCAGTTAGCCGTGCGCGAGTCTTCGCCAGACATCCTTGTCAACTGTGCCGGCTTTGTGCACGCGGGGACGATCCTGAATGCCAAAGATGACGAGTTCGACTTCGCGATGAACCTCAACGTGCGATCGCATTTCCATTCGATTCAGGCCGCGCTGCCTGCCATGCAGGCGCGCGGGACCGGCTCCATTATCAACATTGCGTCGATTGCAAGTTCTGTTCGGGGGATACCCAACCGGTTCATCTACGGCGCCTCAAAAGCTGCGGTGATTGGCCTGACGAAATCGGTCGCGCGCGACTTCATCACCCAAGGCATCCGGTGCAACTGCATTTGTCCGGGCACTGTGGACAGCCCTTCGTTGCATGACCGGCTCATGGCAACAGGGAACTATGACAAGGCAATGACAGAGTTCGTCGCACGGCAACCCATGGGTCGTTTGGGTGGGCCGATCGAAATCGCGCAACTTGCGGTTTATCTTGGCAGCGATGAAAGCGTCTACATGACAGGCCAGGAGTGCTGCATCGACGGCGGAATGACTGTGTAAATGGCAAAGGGGTGCACTGCGGCAAGATTTCAAAGATGCACCTGCTACGGTGTTCTGACAGCGGATCGGACGTCTGAAATTGCAGTTCGCTTCGGCCTTTCAGCAGAGGCCGGGCAAGACGGAGGAGAAATGTAATGCTTTTGATCCAGGAACTGAAAGAGGCGTTTGGGCCAGATTCCATCAGGACCGGTTCTGACATTCCAATGCGAAACCGGGCAGATGCCTCGGGTGCAGCTTCCGTTTGCCCATTAGCCCTGATCCTGCCACGGACGACCCAAGAGGTGTCCTTGGCACTCGCACTGGCCAACGCCCATGGTTGCCCCGTCGTGCCGCAGGGCGGAATGACGGGTCTTGTCGGGGGCGCCACGCCCGGTGCCGGTGAACTGGCGCTTTCGCTTGAGCGGATGAACGGTGTCGAAGAAGTTGACGTTGTCAGCGGCACGATCACCGCCCTTGCCGGCACACCTTTGCAGGTGGTTCAGGATGCTGCGGAAGCCGCGGGGTTCTTGCTGGGCATTGACCTTGGCGCTAGGGGAACCTGCACCATCGGGGGCAATGTCGCAACCAATGCGGGCGGCAATCAGGTTCTGCGCTATGGCATGACCCGCGCCAATCTGCGCGGCATTGAAGCAGTTCTGGCTGACGGGCGTATTGTCCGCTCTATGAACAAGATGATGAAAAACAACACCGGTTATGACTGGACACAGCTGTTGGTCGGTTCCGAAGGCACCTTGGGGATCGTGACACGGGTGACGCTGGCGCTGCATCCCCGTCCGCCGGTGATCGCATCGGCGCTGGTCAAGGTGACCGATACCGAGGCCGCTTTGGCGCTGCTGCGCGATCTGGGACGGCGCCTGCCAGGCGGGCTTATGGTCTTTGAGGCGATGTGGGATGAGTTCTATAGCATCGCCACCGGCAAGATGGGCCTGGCGGCGCCGCTGGAAGCAGACAAATCAGTGTTCTTGTTGATCGAGGCTGCAGAAGCGGGCGATGCAGCCTTGCAGGAGGTGCTGGGGGAATGTCTTGCAGCGGGTGCCATTCTTGATGCCGTGATATCCCAGTCCGAGGCGACGCGTCGCCGGCTCTGGGCGTTGCGGGAATCGGTTTATGAACATGCCCGCTACTTCCCGCCCGCCGTGGGCTTTGACATCTCGATCCCGCTGGACCGGATCGCCGCCGCCGTGCAGGCGTTGCGCACGCGGATTGCGTCAGCCTTTCCTGACGCAGCTTGGGTAGTTTTCGGTCATCTGGCGGATTCGAACCTGCATGTGAATATCATGGCAGAACCAGCGGGGCCCGCCACCCGCAAGACCGCAGAGTCCGTGGTTTACGGAGTGGTCAGCGACTTTGGCGGCTCGGTCTCGGCCGAACATGGAATCGGGCGGGCGAAAGTTCCCTTTCTGCACCTGAGCCGCAGCGCACCGGAACTTGGCCTGATGGCCGAGATCAAGACGATGATGGACCCCAAGGGCATCCTGAGCCCGGGCCGGATATTCAAGGCACCTTAGCCGCCGTAGGGCGGCAGGATCAGTCCCTGCGTGCCGAAGCGATCCTTTGCACCCTGATCGACGCGCTGGACGAGCCTCTGTCGCTTTTGGTCTGAATCTTAACCGGTCACGCCCAGCGCTTGGCGCGCGCTTGCCGCAATGCCGGCAGTCCCCATCCCCGCCCGATCGAACAGGGTCGAAACCGCGCCCAGTTCCACAAAGGCATCGCCGATCCCGACACGCCGCATCGGTCGCATGACGCCGGCGTCAAACAGCGCCTCTGCAACTTGACTGCCCAGCCCGCCCCGCGTGACGTGGTTCTCGGCGGTCACGACAGCGGCTGCGCGGCCACAGAATGCCGCGACGGCTTGCGCGTCAAAGGGTTTCAGTGTCGGCACGTGCAAGACGCCCGCTGATATGCCCTCACGCCGCAGCATCGCAGCCGCATCAACCGCCCGTTCGGTCATCAATCCGGTCGAAACCAGCGCCACATCCGACCCTTCACGCAGGATCGCGGCGCGACCGATTTCAAAGCGGTACTTATCGGGGTCCAGCACGCGCGGAACCTGCCCGCGCAAAAGCCGCATATATACCGGGCCGTCATGGTCAGCCACCGCACGGGTCGCCTGGGCGATTTCGGTCGCGTCGCAGGGATCGATCACGGTAAGCCCCGGAATCATCCGCATCAGTGCCAGATCCTCGATCGCCTGATGCGTGCCGCCATAGCCGGTTGTCAGCCCGGGCAGTCCGGCCATGATCTTGACGTTGGCGGCGGAATGCGCACAGGCGATTGCAATAAAATCATAGGCGCGGCGCGTGGCGAAAACCCCGTAGGTGGTGGCGAAGGGCACATGGCTGGTCTTGGCAAGGCCGGCGGCCACGGCGATCAGGTTCTGCTCGGCCATGCCGACGTTGAAGAACCGGTGCGGAAAACGGTCGCGGAACGGATGGATATCGGTGTATTTGCCAAGGTCGGCGGTCAGCCCGACAATCTCGGGCCGCTCTGCTCCAAGGTCGGCAAGGGCGCGGCCAAACGGGGCGTCGACAGTCGGGCGGTCGACGATCTCGTCCTGCCCCATCGCCTTGGAATAAACCGGCCCAGTCATGGCATCGCCTCCAGTTCGGCGATCAGATCATCCCACTCGCCGGGGTTGATCCGCACGAAATGCGCCTTTTCGCGGGCTTCCAGAGTTGGCACGCCCTTGCCGGGCAAGGTGCGCAGCACGATGGCGAAGGGCCCGCGGGCATCACGCGCCCCGGCCAACGCCGCCGTCACGGCCGCCATATCATTGCCGTCGATCTCTGCCGTTTCCCAGCCAAAGGCGCGCCACTTGTCGGCGACCGGTTCGATTTCCAGAACAATAGCCCCGTCCGCCTGAATGCCGTTGCAATCGATCAGGGCCACAAGGTTCGTCAACCCGAACGACGGCGCAGACATCGCCGCCTCCCATGTCGATCCCTCCTGCAACTCGCCGTCAGACAATTCGCAGAAGATCCGCGCTTGCGAGCCGTTCAGGCGTAGCCCCAGCGCCATCCCGACTGCCTGCCCCAGTCCTTGCCCCAGCGACCCGCCGATGATCTCGACACCGGGCGTCGTGTCCAGTGTCGACATTTGCAACCGGCTGTCATCAGCGCCGTAGCTGATCAGTTCTTCGAGTGGAAACACCCCAGCCTCGGCCAGTGCCGCCCAGAGGGCAATCGAGTAATGGCCAGTGGACAGCAGGAACCGGTCACGGTGTGGATCGGTCAGGTGCCCGGGATCCCAACGCATCTCGTGAAAATACAGCGCAGCCATCAGATCGGCGATGCCCAGCCCCTGCCCGATATAGCCTTGCCCCGGCCCCCGCGCCATTGCCAGCATATGGCCGCGCAGCCGCTTTGCCCGTGCCTGCAACGCGGGTACATCCGGTTCTGCGGGCGGATGGTTGCGAGGGTCGGCCATCAGTCGCGATCCATCCCGCCGCTCATGTTCATCCGTTCCGCGGTCATGTAGGCGGGCGCGTCAAGCGCCAGCCAGACCACGCTTTCGGCAATCTCGGCAACCCCGGCGCGGCGCCCCAACGGGATCCGCGCCGTGCGCTCGGCCAGAAAGGCATCGATGTCGGTGCGCCCTTCGATCCGGGCGATCTCGGCCTCGGTCGATTTCTGCATTTCGGTATCCATCATCCCGGGTGCCACCGCGTTCACCAGCACACCGTAAGGCGCCAAAGCCACCGCCGCACTGCGGGTGATGGCATCGACTGCCGCCTTGCTGGCGGCATAGGCGGTGTAGAGCGGCAGCGTCATGCGAGAGGCGGGCGATGTGATGTTGACGATCCGGCCCTGCCCGGCCTCGCCCATCTGCCGTCCGGCTGCCGCAGTAAGCAGTGCCAGAGCGATCACGTTGATGCCCAGCGTCCGATCCCATGTCGAACGCTGCATCTCCAGAAAAGGCTGAATGGCACCGTATCCGGCATTGTTGACAAGCATATCAATGCGGCCCCAGCGTTTGACAACCGCCGCCACCGTCGCTTCGGGCGCCCCTTCTGCGGTCAGATCGCCTGGCAACACCAGGGCCCGTTGTGGGGCGGCGTCGACGGTTTCGCTCAGTCGGTCTTCATCCAGGTCCGCGACAGCAACGCGCAGGCCCCGCGCCAACAGCAACCGCGCAATCTCCCGCCCCAGTCCGCCACCGGCACCAGTAACCAGGACTGTTCTGTCCTCGCTCATGACTGCCCTTTCCGATTGGCGCGATCCGCCCCGGTGAATTCATCCACCCAGGCCACATCCCAAAGCGACGGAAAGGCGAGGGCGCGATAGGGATGGTCGGCAATTGCATCAAGATCGAGGTCAAGGCCAAGGCCCGGCCCCTCGGGCAACTCGTATTGCCCATCCTTCAGCAGGTTCCAGCCACCGACGAAATCCGCCCGCCAAGGCACGTCAAATTCGGCAAAGCTTTCAAGGATTGTCATGTTGCGGCACGACCATGCGAAATGCAAAGCCGCCGCCTGCGCCACCGGGCCGATTGAACAATGCGGCGAGATTGCGATATCCTGTGCCTCGGCCATGGCCGCGATCTTCTTGCTCATGCCAATGCCGCCGCAATGGGCGACGTCCATCTGAACTACATCTGCCGCCCGCAGCCCGATCAGCCGGGCGAAGTCGGGCAGGCAATACAGCCGTTCACCCGAGGAAATCGGCGGCACAACCGCATCTTTTACCTCACGCAGCAATTCGATCGCGGCCGGCTCTACCGGCTCTTCGCACCAGCGAATGTTCAGGCCATCCAGCCGCCGGATAAAACGGATCGCATCCGTGGCGCCCAGCCGTCCGTGAATTTCGATCATCAACCCGATATCCGGCCCGACGGCCTCGGCGACGGAGCACACCGTCTCGACTGCAAGGCTTTCTTCGTCGCGGGAAAGGCTTTTCCAGGCGGTGGTGAAAGGATCGAACTTCATGGCCGAATAGCCACGGTCGACAACTTCGCAGGCCCGGCGGGCAAAGTCGCCGGGCCTGCGGCACCCGCCGTACCAGCCATTCGCATAGGCGGGCATGTTCGGACGCGCCTGGCCGCCTATCAACCGCCAGACAGGCTGGCCTGTCGCCTTGCCGATCAAGTCCCACATCGCGATCTCGACAGCCGAGATCGCCGTCATGACAGTCGCGCCGCCCTGATACTGGTCACGCACCATGTCGCCGATGACCTGCTCGATATCGAAAGCGTCACGGCCAATCAGTCGCGAAGCCACCCATTCGTTGAGCAACACCTCAACCGCACGCTCCTGCCATTCAAGTGTTGCCTCGCCAATGCCGACCCGCCCATCATCGGTGATGATACGCACGAACAGGTAGTTGCGCTGTCCGGCGTTGCCCATGACGGTTTCGAGCTGCGCAATTCGCATCAGAATGTATCCCCGGGGCCACAAGCTTCTATTGCCGACCGACAAGACAGACAGTCCCCGAACATTGGCTCCTCCCTGAACTGTCGCTGCCTCTTAAAAATATAATAATATATCTTTTTGGCAATGTCAACGGCAGAGGGTTTTGTCAGACAAACTTGACGGTTTCGCGGTTGATCCTCATTTTTGGTAAATGACAACATGTTCTCCCTTCAAATATCTCAAGACTTCACCTGAAATCATCCGATTGGCAGTGATGTATTACATACGTTATCC
>CALFRN010000440.1 GCA_937919085.1 uncultured Reyranella sp. | reverse complement strand
GACGCCACCGGCCACGAAAAAGGCCGCTCCGGGCAAATGACCCGGGCGGCCCGCGATTTACGCACGACGTGGCGACGATATCAGAAATATAGTCCGGAACCTGCTGAAGCTGTCAATCACCGATCGCAAATCAGCCGCGCGCATTTCGCTGGGCTGCTGGCCTTTTGCCAGCAGCGACCGGTGCGGACGTCTATTCCTTGCGACCTGCAGAGGGTATGAGGCAATCGGACTCGAGGGAGGATGTCATGACCAGGATCCGGGTGGCGGGCTTCAGTGTGTCGCTCGACGGCTTCGCGGCCGGAACGGAGCAGAGCCTGGATCATCCCCTGGGCAAGCGCGGGCCGGAACTGTTCCAATGGTTCTTTCCCACCCGCACCTTCCGCGACATGACGGGCCAGGGCGGCGGCGACACCGGCCCCGACGACAACTTCGGGCGGCGCGCCATGGACGGCTTCGGCGCCTTCATCCTGGGACGGAACATGTTCGGCCCGATCCGCGGCGACTGGCCGGACCATCACTGGAAAGGATGGTGGGGCGACAACCCGCCCTATCACGCGCCGACCTTCGTGCTCACGCACCATCCGCGCGCGCCGATCGAGATGGACGGCGGCACGACCTTCCACTTCATCACCGATGGCATCGACGCCGCGTTGCGACGGGCGCGGGAAGCCGCGGGGCAGAAGGACATCAAGATCGGCGGCGGCGTCGATACCGTGAGGCAATATATCCGCGCCGGCCATGTCGACGAGATCCACCTGGCGGTGGCGCCCGTGGTGCTCGGCCAGGGCGAGGCGCTGTTCGAGGGCATCGATCTTCGCGCCCTTGGCTATCGCACCACCGAACACGTGCCGACCGGGCGCGCGACGCATGTCGTGCTGGCGCGGTGAACGACCGCTGATCGAGTCTTTCAATTCATCAAGTACGCTGGTGGCACGATCAACCCCACCCATTCGCTCTCGAGGCCAAGGGCATACGGCCGCCCGGACGCAAATCCGGGTTTACGGCGCCGTCACCCGACACGACACGCGGTCGACGAAGACGTCCGTTCTCGGACCATAGATCAGCAGTCCCTGGCGCACACCAGGGCCGGTCTGCTGGACGACAGCGCGCGTGTCCATGACCGTGGCGCCGGCATTCGTGAAACGGCACTCGACGACCGGGTCGACCGGATTGCCACTGTTGTTGTCCATATACATAACGGCTTGCCAGCGCTGTCCCGGCAATGCCCTGAGCGTCGCGCCATCGATGACGACGAGCGGGACGGTCGGTCCCGCCGTGATCGGCACCGTTCCGACCGGCCTGCCGCGCACCCTTTGCTCGGCGACCATGGCGGGCACGTTCTGCGCCTGCGGATTGAACGCCTTGTCGTCCGGGCCGATCGGCTTGCCGTCCTGGCCGACCGTCTCCGGCGTCCAGACCTGGCCGGTCTTGGCATCGCGGAACTCAGGCACGCCGGCGGCCGCCGCGGCATCGATGCTGCTGCGGGGCGCCTGGGCAAGAGCCGCCGAAGATGCCGCCGTCATTCCGACGAGGCCGGCCAGGATTTTGGCGATTGGTCTGCGATTTGCGCTCATTTCAACACCTCCAGGATTTGGACGGTCTTATGAGGACAGCTAGGCGGAAGCCCTCAAGCCCAGCCCGACCGAGATCCAGCCGATCCCGGTGAAGATGAGATCGATCGCAAGGAAGGTCCCGAGAATGTAAAGGCTCGCCACCGGCCAGTTCGCCAGAATCACGAAGCCGACGGCCACCGTGATCACGCCGGACAGGACCACCACGAACCACGATGTTCCTGCCTTCATGCTGAAGGCCAGAATGATCTTCACGATGCCCGAAACGGCGAGCGAGACGCCGAGCAGGAGAGAGAGAAACTTCGCGGTGAGCAACGGGTTCTCGAAGGTGAGCACGCCGGCGGCGATATAGAGAGCACCCAGCAGGACCCAGAGCAGGAACTTGCTCCACGACTTCACCTGGAAGGCGTTGATCACCTCGGCCACGCCGGCGACGATCATCATGATGCCGACCACGAACACCGTCACGACCGCCGCGAGGGCGACGCTGGAGAGGGCAACGACGCCGGCGACCAGATAGACGACACCGAGCGCTATTATCCAGCCGCACTTAGCGCGCAGCGGTTCGGTCGAAGGACTGACATGAGGTTGTGCGTCTGAGACGGTCATTGGGAGTCTCCCCAAGATACTCGCCCCAAGGCTATCGCTTTCACCTGAATACCAAAGGGCCATTTGCGCATTGCTGCGCCGCAAAAATACAACCGTAACGTTTAGTTCTCAGCGTCGCGGCCCGCTTTTCGATGAAGCGAGCGCGATGGCGACGTAGGCCCAGCCCGTGAAAAGGAGGGAAATTCCCGCGACCGTCGCTGGCGTGAAGGATTGGCTGTAAGGAAGCTTCATCACCAGCAGCGCACTCGTCAGCAAGGCCATGCCGCCCGACACCAAAAACCAGTACCAGGCAGCCATGCGCCGGACCTTCAGTGCAAAAGCGATCTGCGACACTCCAAGAACCGCGAAAATGATCGCAATCAGGATCGTGATCGCGACGAAGCCGTAATACGAATCTATGTAGATCAGCGCGCCACCGATCGCGGCAAAGATGCCCAGAAGCAGGTGCCACATGAAGCCGAGCCAATTCTGGATCTTCGACGACTGGACGATCTGAACGAAGCCGCCGAGACAAAGGACGGTGCCCAGTATCTTGCCCGCCGCGATCGTCGAAATCGCCGGAAGGATGATTGCCACGCATCCCGCCGCCATCAACACAATGCCCAGCAGAATGAACCAGATCCATTGGGCCCGGATGATCTCGGCCGTGTGCGCTCCTTCGCTCCGGCCCGCGTCGCTGTTGCTCATGTCGGCTCCTTCCGCTGCTCAGCTCTTGAGCAGGTTCTTGAAAATTCTCCCGTCCTTCATGATGACGACGAGGTTCTTTGCCGGATCGGAGATCAGATTGATGTTCTCCAGAGGATTGCCGTCGACCAGCAGGACGTCGGCCAGCGCGCCTTCCTCGACGACACCCAGTTTGCCCGGATAGGGGCTGCGCAATCCCGACAGCGCCAGCAGCTCGCCATTGTCTCCGGTCGCCATCTTGAGCGCCTCGCCGGGACTGTACCAGCGCACCATTTTCGCGAGCTGCACCCCTTGCCGGCCGGCCAGCCTGGCGTCGAACAGGATGTCGGTGCCGAAGGCCACCTTGATGTTGTATTTCCTGGCCAGGCCGTAGGCGCGATCGGTACCGGCAATCACCGCCATCTGCCTCGCCCGGTTGGCCGGGCCGGCCACGGGGAGGATGTCTTCGTCGTCGAGGAAGGGCTGGAGGCTGAGCCAGATGCCCTTGTCCGCCATCAGCCTGGCCGACTCTTCATCCATGAGATGGCCGTGTTCGATGCAGCGAGCCCCGGCATCGACCGCGCGCTTGATCGCTGGCGGCGTGTAGGCATGCACGGTCACGTACGTGCCCCAGTCCTCGGCGGCTTCGACGGCGGCGCGATGCTCTGCTGCGGTGAACTGGATGGTGTCGAGCGGCCCATGGGGCGAGGAGACGCCGCCACCTCCCATGAGCTTGATCTGGCTCGCGCCCCGCATCAGGTTTTCACGGGTGCGAAGCCGGACTTCGTCCGGATTGTCGGCGATGGCCGCCACGCCGACCTGTTCCGAATGGCTCAAGGGGCTGGCCGGTGTCCGCGGGATGTCGTTCAGCGAGCGAAAATCGCCGTGGCCTGCGGTCTGCGAGATGAAGGCGCCCGAGGGATAGATGCGCGGCCCGACGGCAGTGCCATCATCGATGGCGCGCTTGAGACCGAACGTCGGCCCGCCCATGTCGCGAACCGTGGTGAAGCCGCGCATCAAGGTCGCCTCGGCCGCCTGCGCCGCCAGCACATTGAGATAGCCGATATCGGCCGTCATTGCCGTCTGCAGCGTCGGCGTGGACATCATCGCATGCCAATGAGCCTCGATGAGGCCCGGCATCAGCACCCGGCCGCCGCCGTCGATGGTGCGCGCGCCAGCCGGCGCCACGGCAGTACCCGGGGCGATGGCCTTGATCCTGTTGCCCTCGACGAGCACCGCGACACCCTCCCGCAAGGCGGTGGTCTTGCCATCGAACAGCTTCACGTTGGTGAACAGCACCGGCGTGGCCGGGGCATTGGGCGCGGGCGCGGTCTGCGCACTGGCGAAGTCCGGCAGGCTGACGCTTGCAGCGACACCCGCCACGCCGGCGAAGAAACCGCGCCGCGAGAGATCGGCCGTCACCACCGCGGTCAGCCGCCTGAACTCCGGGCGATGGCACGCGCAGCCGAGATGCGAGAGCGAAAAGGGACGCAGCGTATCGAAGGGCTCGGTCATGGGCGCACCTCCAGAGCAGAGATACATTGTGCGGCAAGCATTTGTGGAGCGATACTCACGAGGTCGCTCCTGAAGGGTTCAGGCACATGACGACAGAAGGCCGATCGTCTGCAACCACGGGTGTGATCGTCCTCGCGATCGCGGCCGGCCTCGCCCTCACCTGGTACAATGTGTCGAGCCTGCTGCTGCTGTTCGCCGGCATCCTGTTCGCCGCCTTTCTCGACGCCTGCATTCGCGGCCTTGGCCGCTTCCTGCCGATCGCCCGCGCGGGGCGCTTCGCGCTGGTGGCACTTGTCCTGGCCTGCCTCTCGGCGCTGGCCATTGCCTGGGGCATCGCGCACCTGCCCGAACAGGCGCGCGGGCTGAT
>CALFRN010000439.1 GCA_937919085.1 uncultured Reyranella sp. | reverse complement strand
GCCCCGCGCTTGTACGTCTCCGCTAAGATCCGCCACTTCTCGTCTTCAGGGCGCACCCGCCGCCGGCGTCTAGCGGCGGAGCCTAGTCTCGAGACTGACATCTGCGATCGTGTCCATCTGGGCTACACGGACACGATCATCGTGCCCGCGGAACCCTCAATGTTCACGATCACATCTTCAGCGTACAGGCGGCCCTCGCCGGAGGAATACGAACATATGGGCGGACAGAAGCGTGAACATGACTATGACTGCGCCGCGAATAACTCTATGCTTTCTCGGTCTTTTCGAATTTTGAGCCGGCGCAGGAGCCCCGACGCATGTCTTCGCTTTCCCGCACTGTCGCACTGATGACCGCCGCGCTGCTCGGCGTGGTGACCGTCACGCAGGCCGCTGCCCCGATCCCGACCGCGACGGGCAACGCCACTCACGACAGGATTGCGCGCTTCTCGCCGGCCGAACGAAATCTCGCTTTTGACCGCCTGCTGCGCAGCGTCGACCACGCCGACTGTGACGTGGTCGAGTCTACCTTCCTGGAGTATCGTAGCGGGTCCTTCGCGTCGTGGCGGGCGATCTGCTCGGACGGCAGGCACTTTGTGCTCGACCTGGTCGACGGCAGCGACGGCACCGTCGCCGTGCGGGCCTGCGATACTACCGGGGAAAAGAAGATGCGATGCGAACGCTAGCCGCTGCGGCCGTCGCGCAGCGGTTGGCGGCAGAGCGGGCCGTTAAGCCGCGTGCCCAGACCCAACACGCAATCCTTCACGATTTTCAGGCCGCCGACACAATCGTGCTCGGCGCGAGCCGTACCGACATTGACAGGATTTTTTGCCCGCAGACATCCATCAGGATGAGAGTGTCACCGGCAATGGGTCGACATTCTGGAAGCTGGGGAAGTACTTCATGAATTCAGGCAGCATGAGTCGGACCATCGTCGTAGGCGCCATCGGCAATGTGCTGGAGTGGTTCGACTTCGCAATTTACGGCTATTTCGCCGCCGCGATTGGGCGCACCTTCTTTCCAAACGAAGACCCGGTGGCCCAGTTGCTGGCGGCCTTCGGCATCTTCGCCGTGGGCTTCCTCATGCGCCCCGTGGGTGGCGCATTGATCGGCCATATCGGCGACAAGTACGGTCGCCGCGCTGCGCTTACCTTTTCGGTAGCGGCGATGGCGATCCCGACATTCCTGGTAGGCGCCTTGCCGGGCTATCAGGTGCTGGGGATGGCCGCGCCGATCCTGCTTACCCTGTTGCGCATGATCCAGGGCCTTTCGGTGGGTGGGGAATACACCACATCAATCGTCTTCATGGTCGAGCGCGCGCCTCCGGGCCGCCGCGGCTTCATTGGTGCCATGGCCGGCTGCGGCGCGGTTGGCGGCATCTTGCTCGGCTCCGCGACCGGTACGCTGCTCGCCTCGACGATGTCGGCGGAGGCCTTGGAAACATGGGGCTGGCGGATCCCATTTCTACTGGGTCTCCTAGTCGGTTTCGCGGGGTTCATTCTGCGCCGCCATGTGCAGGAAACGCCCAAGACGCGCAAGGCAGTACGTTCTCCGCTGCTCGAAACGATGCGCAACCACAGTCCGCTGCTGGCCCGCCTAGCAGCACTTTCGGTCTTCAACTCCGTCGGCTTCTACCTGTTGTTCGTCTACATTGTGAGTTGGCTTGAGCTCGTCGACGGCATGGCGCCGGCCCGCGCACTTGGGATCAACACAATCAGCATGGCGGCGCTGCTACCCGTCATGGTCGCGACGGGCTGGGCTACGGACCTCTTCGGCCGCAAGCCGGTCATGCTCGGCGCCCTCGTGCTCGGGTTTGTCGGCGCATTGCCATTCTTCTGGCTGATGCACCACGACGATTCCGCGCTCGTGCTTCTGGGGCAGATGGGTTTCGTAATTGCTGTCGGCACTTTCGTTGGTACCCAACCCACCATCATGGTCGAGGCAGCACCTGTGGCAGTGCGCTGCACGGCCATCGCACTCGGCTACAACGTCACCCTGGGCGTCGTGGGCGGCCTCACTCCCCTAGCAGCGACATGGATAATCGAACGCACGGGCAACGACTACAGCCCGGCCTTCATGGTCATGGCCGCAGCGGTAATCTCCTTCGTAGCTTTGGTGTCCTTCAAGGAGACCTACAAAATGCCGCTTGAGGTAGCTTAGGGCTGCTCCACAATCCGCAACATGCTGTGCTTACTCAAAACTTCAAGAAGGCGATAAAGCATAGAGTTTTTTGGCGCTGCAGTCATACCGTCATCGGCATTCTTACGCTTCTGTCCGCCCTCGGCTCCCTTCTCTATTGGGGCGTATAGGTATCAAGCGCTTTCAGATTTCTCCATCGATCCGGTGTTGATGTCAGTCGCAGGGTCCGCGCTTCTCTTCGGGATCGGCACTGAGGCCCTCCCATGATGGGATCAGGAGGCTGGGGTGGAACGATCTGCTCTACGTGCTTGCCGTAAGACAGACGGCAGGCACAAGGGAACCGACGGACTCACCTCAACCATCGTCCCTGCGAGGGACATCATTCCACCAGTCGGCGGAACTCTGGTTTTCTCCTCTTCGTTTCGCCTCGTGCCGTTCAGCCGGTCGCGGCGTTAGTATTTGACCAACGGAACTCGGTACCGTCTGCCCACATGCGGTGCATGATGACCGCCATCCGCCGTGCCACGGCGACGATCGCCCGCTTCATTCCCCGATGGCGAGCGATCTTCATGCCCCAGGCATTGAGCCATGACCATCTGATGGTACGGGTCAGCATGACCTGGGCCCCACCGAACAGCACGGTACGGACCATCGCATCGCCGCTTTTCGAGATGCTGCCCATCCGGTCGATCTCACCCGACTGGTGCCGGCGCGGCGTCAAGCCGAACACGGCACCAACAGCCTTGGAATTCTTGAAGCGGGCCGCAACGTCGACCGTCGCACGGAAGGTTAGCGCGACTACTGGTCCGACGCCCGGGACTGTCATGAGACGGCGGCAGACCTCTTCCTGGCGCGCGACAGCGAGCAGTCGACGATGCAGAACGCCAAGCTGCTCGCGCGACACCCTGCGGGCGATCAGCAGCGGCTCGGTGATCGCAGCCAGGTCGGGATGGTCCACGACAAGATCGCGGATCCGTGCCTCGAACTTGGCCACCCCGACCATGCCGACCTTGAGGCCGAAGTTGCGCCGCGTACCCCGCAGGTCATTCTCGATGTCGAGGGCTTTTGCCTGCAACAGCTGCCGGCTGGTCAGCAGCATCCGTCGTTTCTGGCTGGCCAGCGTCTTGACATGCACGGGACGGTACAAACCGACCCGCATCATATGGGCGATGCCGCGCGCATCATTGCGGTCACTTTTGTTGAGCTGCGCCGACAGCGCCGCCTTCATGTGCCGCGTCTCGACGCAGATCACTGGCAGGCCCGATTCAGCCAATCCGCTGTAAAGCCATGGTGATAGTGGTCCCGCCTCGAGGCCAACCCGCTCGATGGTCAAGGCTTCATTCATCAGAATCGCCAGGATAGCTTCAGGTTCGCTGGCTACCTTGACCTCGCGCGTCGTCTTGCCTGCTTCGTCGATGATGCAGACGCTGGTTTCTTTCACCGACACGTCCAATCCAGCATAATGTTTCATGGCTGCGCTTCTCCTCTGATGCTTGAGGCCGCTCATGCGGACCTCGTTCAATCATCAACCTGAAGCGCAGCCACCCATTCTGCCAGCCCGCCGAACTGGCGAGCCCCAATACCCCATCTGCTCTCGTTTCGGGTTCGTGGTCGCCTCACCCTGGAGCTCGAACTCGTCGCCCTGCGACATCAGTTGACGGTCCTGCGGCGGCAACATACCGGCCTGCACTATCGCTACGAGCGTCGCGCGGCCTGAACCGTTTGCCGTGACTGACCCTGCACCGCCGTCGCGGTGCCGGGCGTGTCGCCGGCCGCTATTGCGTCGCTCGGAGGCAGGCGCGCTAAGAACCCATGCATGGAGACTACGCTGCAAGAGATGAGCTGCGTTGCAAGAGAGCGGAGCTCTATTCGATTGCCGAATTTCGTCGACCGCAGTCTTCATCGACAAAATTCCTGGCTGGATGGACTTTCGAGCATGGACAGCCGTCTTGGCTCGGCGCCTAGCGGATGGACGGAGGACGAAAGTTCAGCCGCGCAGCGTCGCGCGCACCCCTTCCCACAGGGCAAAGGTGTCGGCATTGCCGCGGTCGCGCGCATCGCTGCGTACCGCGGTATTGACCATCACGAGCCGGCGTGCCGGGTCGACGAGAATGTACTGGCCGCGCACACCGAACAGGCCGAAGGACGGATCGCGGCCGGGCAGAATCCAAGTCTGGTAGCCATAGCCGAAGGGCCGCCCGGTCTGTCCGGGCGTAAAGGCCGCCGCCGTCATGGCGGCGACCCACGATCTCGGGACCAACTGACGGGACGAGGCTTGGCCACCGTCGGCCAGTAGCCGACCAAGACGGGCATAGTCGCGGAGGACCGCGTTGAACCCCATATAGCCGATCTCGAGATCGGACCGATCGGTGAGCCAGGTCGCGGCGGCCTCCGCTCCCATCGGCTGCCAAACGCGCTCCTGCAGCACCGCGGTCAGCGGCCGGCCGAAGACGGAACGGCAGACCATCGCCAGAACGTAGGTCTCGGCCGAGGCGTAGTGCCAACGCGCGCCAGGCGTAGCGATGCGCTCGTTGAACGCACGAACGGCGGCGGCACCGCCCGCACTGAACCCGACGAAGGTCGCGCGCGATAGGCGGGCCGAATCGTCGTCCCCATCATATTCCTCGCGAAACTTCACGCCCGACGACATCGTGAGCAGCGCCCGGATCGGCGTACGGCCATATTCGGTGCCCTCCAGGGTCGTCGCGTAGGTCGCGGCCGAATCGCCGAGGGAGCGGATCAGGCCATCCTCGAGCGCCAGGCCAACCAACAGGGCAATGATAGTCTTGGCCATCGAAAAGGAGGTGAGACGCATGGCCTCATCACGGTCGTACTGGTAGCGCTCGACCAGGATCGTGTCGTTGCGGGCGATCAGCAGGCCGGTTACCGGATTGCGGTCGAGATAACCGTCGATGTCGTAGCGGCCGCCGCCAAGAGAAGCCGGGCTGGTATAGCGGATATCGGGTTCGCGTGCGGCCCGCTGCCAGGGCGAAGCCACGTCCGCCGCGCGGGCAGTCGAGGCGGGGAAAATGCCGTCAAGCCGCGAAAAGGAATCGACACTGTAACCCGGCTGCCACCAGGTCCGACGGTCGGCACGCGGGAACGCCGCCTGTCCGCCCTTAAGCATGGCGAGGTTGGGACCGCTTGCGCGTCGGCCGATGCCGTCGGTGAATACGAACGAGTCGGCGCCAGACTGCGCCGAACCGGCACAAGCGCCAATCAGCGGCAGGGCGAGGCTGGCGGAGGCGGTCGTAAGAACGCTGCGACGGCGCAAGAGCAGCGGAGTCAAGGATCGAGGCACTTCAGTTCGCTATAAGGCTGGGCCTGCCCTGCGTAAAGCAGCTCCTGATCCACCGTCCCCGTCACGTAGGCCAGGATGCGCGCCCAATCCATAACCGCCTCCTGCTCTGTCCTGACCCCGGCGACGGCGTCGTGGGCCGTCTGGAAATTGTACGGGGCCACCGAATGAACCGCTAGGCGAAGCCGCCTAACTGACTGATCTGTCGGTCGTTTCTGTTTTTTTACCTTACGGCCTCATTGAGGCTCCTGCTGAGACCGCCAACTTTCTTCGTGCTGCAACGGCACATCCCAAGAAGCAGATCGATAAGCGATCACCACTTCGACAAGTATCAAGAGCAGCGACGCCAGAAAGAACAGCAAGCCCGAGGCAAAGGTAACAATGACCAGGTTCGGCGTGACGACCCTTTCGGCAATCACGTGACCGAACAATTCGAGGATGCTCAAGCAGACTAGCACTCCGCTCAGCACGTCGGCGAATATCGCCGACGTTCCCAGACGACCGCGGAACCTGAATTCCCTGAGTTCCTTGCGGTAGTGCGCCGCCAAGACCTTCGGGATCCCCTTCTCATCCAATAGCTGGCCCTGAAGGTAGCGCATGCGGTCGACGTTGCGCGCCAAGCGTCCGGCAATCGCACCGAGAAGCGTCACGACGGCTGACAAGAGGAACGCTGGGGCGAGCGCGAGATGGATCGCGGAAGTGGCCAAACTCAAGGAGGACAAGTCCATGGATTGCATCCGGGCAAAACAGATATCGACCGACATTCCCCAGATGAACCCGTGGAACATTGCAAGACCTATCATTCTGCCGAGTTGCGGGAAAGCCATGATGGGCCGTCGCCATTGTCCCCGTCTCCTCCATCCACGATCATGCTTGTTTTGAGCAGACGCAGGAGGGAGTCATGATGAAGCCGAGCATGACCCAGATCGAAACCAACGATGTGAATGATGATCCTGAGGTCAGCAGGGTCGAGCGCAGTTCGTCCAGGCAGTCTCCTGACCATGCGTTGCCTGGCCAGGGAACGACGCGCCGGGCCCCGCTCGCGCCTGTGAGCAGTAAAGTATAGCCTCAGAAGTGTCCTGGAGTAGGCAATGGACCGCTTCGCTTTCGTAGCCCTCTCGGCCGCAGCCCGACACCGTTCGTCCGTGCTTCCATTTACCCGCCGCTCATTGATGGATGCTCACGGCGCTGACCGCTCGTCATGAGTCGTGCTATCCTCGTCAGCATGAGTTCCAAGCGTGACGATGCCATTCAGCAGGCGGACAGGATCATCGCCAAGGCCAGATATTCGGCTGAAGATAAGTTGACGTTGCAGGCCATGTTCGAGACGATTTTCGATCGACTGCACAGCCTCCAACGTGAGCCGGATGCCTGGGAGGAGGCCCATCTGGTCCAGGCCCTCGGCTATATGGAGTCGGGGATGTGCGACCGCGCGCAAACCGAACTGGAAAGCTGCCTCCTTCCGACTGCCCAGCGGCCCAGCTGGCGTGAAACCCAGATCAAGAAGAATCCGCGGCGTTACACGGCGGCACGGCTTCGCCTCAGGTTCGAAGGCTTCAAGGCAGCCATGAAAGTGCGGTAGCGAAGCGCCGCTGAAGTCATGGTTGCAATCCGAGCCAGTGTTTGTACGCGGAGCATAGTGGGAGGACGCTCCAAGAGGCGCCGTTACATGCCGGCTGCTTTTGTCGGGATGACTTGGCGAGACGACTCTCACATTTCCCGATCCCGTATGGCCAAAAAACTGATCCGACCGACGCACCATCACGCCGCCTCACGATGATAGTAGCGCAGGAGCCCGCCCAATCTCTCGCGG
>CALFRN010000438.1 GCA_937919085.1 uncultured Reyranella sp. | reverse complement strand
AGCACCGGTCGCTCAGGTAACGCCGCGTTCCGAAATCGGTTGCGTGGCAAAGACGGCGGCCGCGGACGCGACGAAGCCGTCCGTGCGTCACGCGTTGAAATGGTGGCGGAACCAAAACTTTCGCCGTGGGTTGTATGCGCAAGCGTTCCAGCCGGAGCGCTTTGATTGAACCCCAAAGGTAGGACAATGAGAAAGTTGCTATTGGCCGCCGCCCTGGCCGCGAGCTGTTCGGCAATTCCGGCCTATGCGGCCAGCGACACCGAATGCACAGCGATGTGGAAGAAGGCCGACGTCAACAACGACGGCGTACTCACCGATTCCGAAGCGATGCGCTATTCCGCGGCAATGCGGGTGCGCAACGTAACGATGCCGGCCGATGGCAAGCTGACGCGGGCGGCGTTCGTCGATGCCTGCAAGGGCGATGTCTACACGATGGCCAAGGCCGATGCCGGCGCACCGCTGAAGGGATCGAACAGCTTCACCGAAGCGCAGGCCAAGGATCGCGCGATCGCGTGGGGCGCCACGTCGGTGACTGGCCTCACCAAGGACGCCGACGGCATCTGGCGTGGCACCGCGATGATGGACGGCAAGTCCAGCAAGATTGCCGTCGACTACAAGGGCAACGTCGTATTTTCGGCCGCACCGTAACCGAACAAGGGAAAGGACCAGATCATGAAGACCATCAGTCGAGTGTACGACACCTACGCCCAGGCACGTGCCGCCGTTGCCGACGTCGAAGCCGCCGGCGTGGCGACGAGCGAAGTGAGCCTCGTCGCAAACAAGTACGTTAACGACGAGTACGCCGAAGTCGACGACTCCTCCAAGGCATCGGAAGGTGCCGGAGCCGGAGCCGGCCTCGGCGGCGCGGTTGGCGGCGGCGCAGGCCTCTTGGCCGGCCTCGGCATGTTGGCCATTCCCGGCCTTGGGCCGGTCGTGGCAGCGGGTTGGCTGGCGGCACTCGCCGTCGGTGCGGTTGCCGGCGCCGCCACGGGTGGGCTGGTGGGCGCGCTGATCGGCGCGGGCATTCCCGACGATCACGCCAACGTCTACTCTGAGTCGGTCCGCCGCGGCGGAACGCTGGTGAGCGTGCGCGTGAACGACAAGGACGCGAATCGCATTCAGGCCATTCTCGATCGCCACCAGCCGATCGATCCGGTCCAGCGTGGCGCCGATTATCGCAAGGGTGGCTGGACCACCTTCGATCCGGATGCGCCGGCCTACATGCCCACCCAGGGCGAGATCGATCGTATGCGTCGCGAAGATCGCGCCAGCTGATTCGGCCGACTGAAGAGAAGCCGAAAGGGCAGGAAGCGAAAGCTTCCTGCCCCTGGTTTGTGCAAAACCCGCCCTAAAGCCTCGGAGAACGACGTGAAAAAGCCGACAAAGCGCAAGCAAGACCGACATGAAGGTGGCGAGACACACCAGACCACTTCCGATCTGAATCTCACCCTGACCACCAACCAGGGGACGGCTATCGGCGACAACCAGAATTCTCTGAAGAGCGGCGCGCGCGGTCCAACGCTGCTCGAAGACTTCGTATTACGCGATAAGATCACCCATTTCGACCACGAACGCATTCCTGAGCGCATCGTTCATGCCCGCGGCTCGGGTGCGCATGGCTACTTCCAGCCGCTAAAGAGCAACAAGGCGCTGACAAGGGCGGGATTTCTTCAGGACCCCAAGAAGCGCACCCGCGTGTTCGCCCGTTTCTCGACGGTCGCCGGCGGTGCCGGTTCGGTCGATACGCCGCGCGACGTTCGGGGCTTTGCGGTAAAATTCTATACCGAAGAAGGCACCTTCGATTTGGTCGGCAACAATATTCCGGTCTTCTTCATTCAGGACGCGATCAAGTTTCCCGACCTTGTTCATGCCGTGAAGATGGAACCCGACCGCGGCTTCCCGCAGGCGGCCTCGGCACATGACAACTTCTGGGATTTCGTCTCACTCATGCCGGAGAGCATGCATATGCTGATGTGGACGATGTCGGATCGTGCCATCCCCCGCTCGCTCCGCCACATCGAAGGCTTCGGTGTCCATACCTTCCGCATGATCAACGCCGAGGGAGAATCGAAGTTCGTGAAATTCCACTGGCGCCCGAGCATCGGCGCGGCGTCACTGATCTGGGACGAGGCCGTGAAGATTGCCGGCGCGGATCCCGATTTTCATCGCCGCGACCTGTGGGAATCGATCGACGTCGGCATCTACCCCGAGTGGACGTTGTCGGTACAGGCCTTCGATCAGCGTACCGCCGACAGCCTGGACTTCGACATTCTCGATCCGACCAAGCTCATCCCCGAGGAGATCATACCGCTCGAACCGATCGGGCGGATGGTTCTGAACCAGAACCCGGCGAATTTCTTCGCCGAGACCGAGCAGGTGGCTTTCCACCCCGGCCATGTCGTGCCGGGTATCGACTTCACGGCCGATCCACTTCTGCAAGGTCGGCTGCATTCCTATGTCGACACCCAGCTCAGCCGGCTGGGCGGGCCCAACTTCCATCAAATCCCGATCAACCGCCCGGTCTGCCCGATGCGCAATTTCCAGCGGGACGGCCACATGCAGACGGCGGTGCCGACAGGCCGCATCAACTACGAACCGAACTCGCTTGACCCCGAAACGCCGAAGGAAAATCCAACGGCCGGTTTCACCAGCTTTGCCAATCCGGAAGCCGGAGCGAAGGTCCGGACGCGGTCGCCGACCTTTGCCGACCACTATTCGCAGGCACGGATGTTCTGGCGGTCGATGACCGCGCCCGAGCAAGGCCACATCGTCAGTGCATTCACCTTCGAGCTAAGCAAAGTCGAAACGCTTGCGATTCGACGGCGAATGCTGGGTCATCTCGAGCTGATCGCCCCCGAGCTCGGCGCGCGCGTTGCCAAGGCGATGGCCATGGAAGGCGCGGCGGATAAACTGGACCCGGCGGTGGCGCCACGTAACAACATCAAGCCGTCTCCCGCACTCAGTCTGATCGCCAAGGCGCCGGAGACGATCAAGGGTCGGACGATCGCCGTTCTCGTAACCGATGGCTTCGACGCCAGGGTGATGGCGACGCTGCGTGGCGCGATCGCGAAGCAGGGAGCAAACCTGAAACTGATCGCCCCGAATATCGGCCCGATCATGGACTCGGCGGGAGCCGAGATTTCCCCTGACGGTGCGCTGGAAGGCTCGCCTTCCGTTCTGTTCGACGCCGTTATCCTCTTGCCTTCTGCCAAGGGTGCCACGGAGCTGGCGAAATTCTCCGGTCCGGTCGACTGGGTTCGCGATGCCTTCGGCCACCTGAAGGCGATCGGTCACGTCGCCGATGCCACTCCGGTTCTGAAAGAAGCCGGCGTGACCTCGGACCCGTCGATGGGTGTGGTCGCGATCGAAGGCAAGAACGGCATTGCAGCCTTCATCGCGGCCGCGAAGAAGCATCGCATATGGGACCGCGAGCCGCTGGTGCGGCCGGCCAGGTAGGATTGGCCGGGACAACGATCGTGCTCGATCCGGACACCACGGTCCAGGAAGACCTCCATGGCGGATGCGCGCCATGGGTGGCCGGCCTGAGGCGGCCGGAACGTCCAAAACTCGACCGCAGCATGCGCTGCGAGGTCCTGATCGTGGGCGCCGGCATCACAGGTTCGCTGATGGCGGAACATCTGAGTGCGCTCGGTCGGCAGGTCTGCGTCATCGATCGCGAACGTCCCGGATTCGGGAGCACGTCGGCAAGCACGGCAATGCTGCAATGGGAAATCGACTGTTCCCTGACAGAGCTTACGGCGTTCTACGGCTTCGAGCGGGCCGCCGACGTCTATCGTCGTAGCCTGGATGCCGTTTCGGGGTTGAGATCATTGATCGACGAAGCCGGTCTCAGATGTTTCTTTCGTCACCGCAGTTCGCTCTACCTGGCGGGCGGCGACGTGGGCGCGCGCAATCTGCGCGCTGAGCACGATCTGCGCACGCGGGCGGGACTACCGGGTGTCTACCTGGATTATCAGACGCTGCGGCGGGAATTCGCTATCGACCGTGAGGCCGCCATTCTCTCGCCCGGCTCCGCCGATGCCGACCCGGTGCTCCTGTCGCTTGGTTTGGCCGCCATTGCCGTCGCCCGAGGTGGCTCGATCTTCGATGCCGCGGCCGTGAGCTACGAAAGCACCGCGGGCGGCATCCTGATCGGCCTCGACAACGGTCATTCGATCGAGGCCGAGCAGGTCGTGCTGGCGACGGGCTATGTCATGCCCGATTTTCTCGACACCGATCTTCACACCACCGCTTCCAGCTGGGCCATCGCCACCCCACCCCAGGCGCCCGACGCGCTGTGGCGGGATGGAGTCCTCATCTGGGAAGCTTCCAGGGATTATCTCTATGCCCGCACGACGGTCGATCGCCGCATCGTCATCGGCGGCGAGGACGACAGCTCCATCGTCGATCCGGCGAGACGCGATGACGT
>CALFRN010000437.1 GCA_937919085.1 uncultured Reyranella sp. | reverse complement strand
AGGGCATCAGCGTGCGGCTCGACTGACCCCCTCCGGCCTGCGGCCACCTCCCCCGAAACGGGGGAGGAGATGAAATTTCAGACTCTCCCCCGCGAAGCGGGGGAGGTGGCCGCAGGCCGGAGGGGGTCAAAGGACCGTTACTTCTTCTCGATGTTCCACAGCGCCAGCGACGGCGTCTGCAACACGCCCTCAACGTTGGTGCGAACGGCGGTCGGCGTCGTGAACTGACCCAGCGGCACATGCGTGGGGTATTCCAGCACCCGCAGCTGGACCGCCTCGGCGATCTGCTTCTGCTTGGCCGGATCGGTTTCCTTGGCGAAGGCGTCGCGCAGCTTCTCGATTTCGGCATCGCACGGCCAGCCGAAAGTCGCCTTGTCGCACGACGCATTGAGGAAGGCCGCCGACACCGGATTCAGCACGTCGGTGGCACCCCATGATGTGTAGAAGGCGCCCCAGCCACCCTTGTCCGGCGGGTCCTTCTTGGCGCGGCGGCCGACCAGCGTCTGCCAGTCCATCGACTGCAGGTCGATCTTGAAGCCCGCCTTCTCGAGCTGCGCCTTGGCCACGGTCGCCAGGTTATTGTGGCCGGCGGTATCGGTCTGATGCATCAGCACGACCGGCGTGCCGTCATATCCCGCTTCCTGCAGAAGCTGCTTGGCCTTGGCGACATTGCCGGAGACCTTGTCTTCCCAGCCCTTGGTCGATTCCAGCGGCGAGCCGCAGGGGAACAGCGACTTGCATTCCTTGTAGTACGCCGGGTTGCCGACATTGGCCTCGAGGAATTCCTTCTGCGACAGCGCATAGAGCACGGCCTGGCGGACCTTGGCATTGTCGAACGGCTTGAACAGCGTGTTGAAGCGCATGGCGTACTGCCGGCCCGCCGTATTGACGACCATGGTCTTGATGTTCTTGTCCTTGGCGAGCAGCGGCAGCAGATCGGGCGGCACGATCTCGACGATATCGACCTCGCCGTTGATCAGCGCATTCACCTGGGTCTGGGTGTCGGGCAGCACCAGCCATTCGACCCGGTCGACCTTGGCGACCTTGCCGCCGGAAAGGCCCGAGGCCGGTTCGTTGCGCGGCTTGTACTTGGGGTTCTTGACATAGACCGCCTTTTCACCGGCCCGCCATTCATCCTTCTTGAAGATGAACGGTCCCGAACCGATGGCGGTGGTGAGCTGGGTGTTGGGATCGGTGGCGGCAGCCTCCTTGGGCATCATGAAGGGCACGTTCGAGCTCGACTTGCCGAGCGATTCGAGCACCAGCCCGTAGGGCTCCTTCAGCACCATCTTGATGGTCTTGGCGTCGGGCGCGCTCAGATCGGCGACGACACCCATCAGCTTCTGGCCCATCGAGTCCTTGGCGCCCCAGCGCTTGATCGAGGCGACGCAATCCTCAGCGGTCACCGGCTTGCCGTCGTGCCATTCCAGGCCGTCGCGCAAGGTGAAGGTCCAGGTGAGCTTGTCCGGCGAGACCTGCCAGGTGTCGACCATCTGCGGCTTGACCTGGAGGTTGCCGTCGAGCGCAAACAGCGTGTCGTAGACCATATAGCCGTGGTGGGTGGAGATCAGCGCCGTCGTCCACACCGGATCGATGATCTTGAGATCGGAGTGCAGTGCCGCCTTGAGCGTCGTCTGGGCGGCGGCCGGCGCGACAAACGCAACGGCGGCGGCAAACGTGCAGACGACACGACGACCGAACTTCAACATGGCAATCCCCTTCATGGCTTCCCCGCCTGACAAGCAAGAATAGAGCCGTCATACACCCCGTGCGACGTCCAACAGCGCATGCCAGTCAATCATCTTTACGCGAGGCCGGCCCACGGCAGCGCCGGCCGCGGTCTCCGCCTTGTCGATACGGTGCCAGCCCTCGGCATCGACGACCGACGGCAAGGGATCGGGCCCGCTCTTGGGATCGCGCTGCTTCAGCCAGGCCACGACCTCCTGCGCCACGGCGTGACTGTCGGCCCGATTGGTCGGAATTGTGCCGCTTGGCCCACGCCGGGCCCAGCCAACGGCGAACACGTCCTCGCCTTTGGGATAGCCCTCGCCGGTGTAGCCGATGCAGGTGACGACCAGTTCGGCCGGCAGCGTACCGGACGTGAGTTCAAGCTCCCCAGGGCGAATGGCGATCGGTGCCGTGTTGAAGTGAAAATGCACCGTGACCGGCTTGCCGCCCGCGCGGTTGGCGGCAAAGCTCTTCAGAATTTCAAGGTTCTTGGTCTTGCGCAGCCGCTCGGGCGTGGGATCCGACGCCGGCGGCGCCACATCGAGCCCTTCGGCATCGGCCACGGATACGGCACGGGCGAGGCGGCCCATTTCGGCCAGTTCGTTGCTGGTGAAGGAGGCGTGTTCGGGCCCACGCCGGCCGATCACATGGATGTCGGTGAGCGGTGCCGCGGCGATTGCCTCGGCCGCATCGGCCACGATGTCGCTCTTGGCCATTTCATCGGCGTTTTTGGCCAACAGGCGCGCGACGTCGAGTGCGACATTGCCGTTGCCGATCACCGCCACTTGTCGCACCGCCGACAGATCGGGCCCGCGGCGGAAATCCGGATGCCCGTTCAACCACGCCACGAACCGCCACGAGCCCCAGACCGGCGGCAGTTCCTCGCCAGGCACGCCGAGCTTGCGGTCTATCACCATGCCGGTCGCCACGATCACCGCGTCGTAGGCCGCCCGCAGTCCGTCCCAGGAAAGATCGCGGCCGATCTCGAGGTTGCCGGCAAATCTCAGCCCGGGCTGGGCCAGGAGCCGGTCGAACTGACGGGCCACCGCCTTGGTGCCCTGGTGGTCCGGCGCGACCCCTGCCCGCACCAGCCCGTACGGCGTCGGCAGGCGATCGATGATGTCGATCCGCAGATCCGGATTGGCACGCAAAAGCCCATCGGCGGCATAGAAACCGGAGGGCCCGGCGCCCACGATCGCAACCCTGTGAGTCATGGCGGCCCGCTTAGCATATGATGGCGCGAAATTCCTCATCCTGAGGCGGCCGCGACAGGGGCATGTGAATGCCCCGAAGCAGCCGTCTCGAAGGATGGGCCACAGGCTTCGTCTGTTACTCACCCTTCGAGACGCATCGCTGCGCGATGCTCCCTCAGGGTGAGGTGTGGTGCGTGGATCGGCAGGAGAGGACATGGCGAAAAAGTATGGACATCTGACGCAACTCGGCCGCCCAGCGGCGCAGCCGCAGTCGCCCGACAAGGCGGTGCTGGAAACCGTGCCCAATCCCAATCCGCGCGATCTCTATCTCGTGCGCTTCACGGCGCCCGAATTCACCACCCTCTGCCCGATGACCGGTCAGCCTGATTTCGCCCATCTGGTGATCGACTACGCACCCAAGGCGAAGCTGCTCGAAAGCAAGTCGCTGAAACTCTATCTCGGCAGCTTCCGCAATCACGCCGACTTCCACGAAGCCTGCACGCTCGCCATCGGCCAGCGGCTGGTCAAGGCGCTGGCGCCGCGCTGGCTGCGCATCGGCGGTTACTGGTATCCGCGCGGCGGCATGCCGATCGACGTGTTCTGGCAGACCGGCGTGCCGCCCAAGGGCCTGTGGCTTCCTGATACGGGCGTGGCCGCCTATCGCGGCCGGGGATAGCAGGGCCACATGGCGCGGCTTCCCCCCACGCCGAAGCGACCGCCACGGCAGGCAACGCCGCTCGAACTGCGCGATGCCATCCGCGACGAGGCACTGAGGCTGGGCTTCGATGCCGTGGGCTTCGCCGCCGCGACCCTGGCGCCCGAGATGCGGGCCGAGCGCCTGGCGCAGCTCACGCGGTTCGTCGAGCTGGGCTTCCATGGCGACATGGGCTGGCTGGGAGAGCGCGCGTCCGAGCGCGTCGATCCCGCCACGCTGTGGCCGGGGGCGCGGACGGTGGTGTCGCTAGCGCTCAACTATGCGCCGACCACCGACCCGCGGGCCGCGCAGGGCGAGCCCGAACGGGGCGCGATCTCGGTCTATGCCCAGGGAAGCGACTATCACGACGTGATGAAGACCCGCCTCAAGGCATTGGGCCGCTTCATCTGGGACAATTACCGTCACTCCATAAAGGTCTTCGTCGATACCGCGCCGCTGATGGAAAAGCCCTCGGCGCAGGCGGCTGGGCACGGCTGGCAGGGCAAGCACACCAATCTCGTGTCGCGCCAATTCGGTTCGTGGCTGTTCCTGGGCGAGTTGCTGCTGTCCGCCGAGTTGCCTGTCGATGCGGGCGAGAGCGACCATTGCGGCCAGTGCCGCGCCTGCCTCGATGCCTGCCCGACGGCCGCCTTCCCCGCGCCCTACAAGCTGGACGCAAGGCGCTGCATTTCCTACCTCACGATCGAACACGAGGGCGCCATAGACCGCCAGTTCCGTGCAGCGTTGGGCAACCGCATCTACGGCTGCGACGATTGCCTGGCCGCCTGCCCGTGGAACAAGTTCGCCAAGACGGCACAGGAAGCAGCCTTCGTGCCGCGCCCCGAACTCACCGCGCCCGCCCTGGCGGAGCTGGCCGCGCTCGACGATGCCGCCTTCCGCCGGCGCTTCGCGGGTACCGCCATCAAGCGCATCGGCCGCGACCGCTTTGTGCGCAACGTCGCCTATGCGCTGGGCAACAGCGGTGCGCCAGCGGCGGCCCTGCCCGCCGTCGAGCGGCTGCTCGACGATCCATCGCCTCTGGTGCGGGGCGCGGCGGTGTGGGCATTGTCGCGGCTGACGCCCGAGGCGTTCGAGCGGCGGCGGCTCGCGGTGACCGATGCGGACGTGGACGTTCAGGCCGAATGGAGAGCAGCCTCATGAAGATCGGACACAAGGATCCATTGGCCTTTCTGGCCACCATGCTTGGTATCGTGCTCGGCGCCAGCATCGTCCAGGCGCAGACAGTTTCGCCCGAGCAGGCCGCCAAAATCGTGGCGAGCCCCGATCGCAGCGACGCCGACCGCGTCAATGATCGCCGCCGCAAGCCTGAGGAGATGCTGGTCTTCATCGGCATCCGTCCCGGCATCACCGCCCTCGATCTCAGTGCCGGCGGCGGCTACACGACGGAGTTGCTGGCCCGCACGATCGGACCATCGGGCGCGGTCTACGGCCAGAGCCGGCCGCGCGATCCTAACCAGCCCGCGCCCCGGCCAGCGGCGCCCGAGGGCAATTCCAATCCGACGGCAGGTACCGCGGCAAGCGCCCCGCCGGCAGCCCCTCCCGCGCCGCGCCGCCTTTCGCCGGCGGCCCTCGCCGACCGCAGCGACAAGCTCAAGACCGCCGGCGTTGCCGCCGCGCCGATCACCGCCATCTCGCGGCCGTTCGAGGATCCCCTGCCGCCCGAACTCGCCGATGGCCACTTCGATCTCGTGACCCTGATGTTCAACTATCACGATCTCGGATTTCTGAACGTCGATCGGGACAAGATGAACCAGGCGGCCTTTCGTGCGCTGAAGCCCGGCGGCCTCTACGTCATCGCCGACCACGCGGGCCGTCCCGGCACCGGCATATCCGAATCGGGCACCCTCCATCGCATCGAGGAAGCGTTTCTGCGCAAGGAAGTCGAGGCCGCGGGCTTCAAGCTGGTGGCCGAAGGGAAATTCCTGCGCAATCCCAACGATCCGCGCGACAAGAACACGCCGGACCCGCCGCAGCCCAAGGACGAGTTCGTGCTGAAGTTCGTCAAACCCTGACCAACTACCGCCGCGCCTTGAAGAAATCGCGTAACAATGCCGCCGCCTCGACTTCGCCGAGGCCCGGATAAAGCTCGGGCCGGTGATGGCAGGTCGGCTGGTCGAAGATGCGCGGTCCGTGCTCGACGCCACCGCCCTTGGGATCCGAAGCGCCCCAATAGACACGGCGTAGTCGAGCGAAGGAAATCGCCTGGGCGCACATCGGACAGGGCTCCAGGGTGACGTAGAGATCGCAATCGACCAGCCGTGGCGAACCGAGCTTTCGTGCCGCAGCGCGGATGGCCAGCAACTCGGCATGCGCCGTGGGGTCACGGTCGGCCTCGCAGCGGTTGCCGGTCTCCGCCAGCACGACACCGTCCGGCGACACGATCACGCAGCCGACCGGCACCTCGCCCCGCTCTGCGGCTGCGCCCGCCGCACCAAGTGCGCGTTCCATGGGGGATGTTCTTGCCGGGCCGCTCATAAGAGGGAAAATAGCGGCAACAAGAGTGTCGCGATACGGGGAGGAGTAGCCATGCGTTTCAGCTTTACGCCGGAGCAGGACGAGTTTCGCACCAGCCTGCGGCGCGCGCTGGAGGCGCGGTCGCCAGCCAAGGAGGTGCGGCGCCTGATGGCGACCGAACAGGGCTTCGACCGCGAGGGCTGGAAGAGGCTCAATCAGGAAATGGGCCTGACCGCCGTGCACATTCCCGAGGCCTATGGCGGCGGCGGCTTCGGCTATGGCGAAGTGGGCATCGTGCTGGAGGAAATGGGCCGCAGCCTGTTGTGCGCACCGTACTTCTCCACCGCTGTGCTGGCCACGGCGGCGATCCTCAATGCCGGTACGAAGGCGCAGAAGAAGGCGCTGCTGCCGGGGATCGCCTCGGGTGACGTCACCGCCACACTGGCTTTTGCCGAGGACAGCGGCCTGAACGATGCCGCGAGCGTCGGCACGACCGCGACGCGATCGGATGGCGGCTACAAGCTCGACGGCATCAAGAGCTTCGTGCTCGACGGTCACACCGCCGATCTCATCGTCGTGCTGGCGCGCAAGCCGGGCAGCAAGGGCGCCAGGGGACTCTCCTTCTTCACCGTCGACGGCAAGGCCGCGGGCCTCGAGCGGCGGCTGCTCAAGACCATGGACGAAACCCGTAAGCTGGCGCGCCTCACCTTCAACGGTGTCGAGGCGAGCCTGCTCGGCGGCGAGGGCAAGGCGGCGGCGGCTTTCGCCAAAACCATGCAGCAGGTGATCGTATGCCTTGCCAACGAGATGGTGGGCGGCGCCGAACGGTTGCGCGAGGACGCGCTCGACTATGTCAAGATGCGCATGCAGTTCGGCCGCTCAATCGCCTCGTTCCAGACCACCAAGAACAAGGCGGCCGACATGCTGGTCGACGTCGAGATGGCGAAATCAGCCGCCTATTACGCCGCCGCGGCGATCGATGAGGGCGATGACGATCTGCCGATGATCGCCTCGCTCGCCAAGGCGACGGCGGCGGAGGCCTATCTGCAGACGGCGATCCACGCCGTGCAGATGCATGGCGGCATCGGCTTCACCTGGGACAACGACACTCATCTGTGGTTCAAGCGCGCCAAGAGTTCCGAGATCCTGTTCGGCGACGCGAACCACCATCGAGAAACGATGATGCAGCATTGGGGAGACCGCACATGAGCGAACCCACCGAAGACTCGGTCCGCGCCGAAGTCCGTGCCTGGCTGGAAGCCAACTGGAACCCCGGATTCGGCCTGGTGGAATGGCGCCTGAAGCTCTGCGAATCGGGCTGGGGTGCGCCGCACTGGCCCAAGCAATGGTACGGCCGCGGCCTGCCGGTGAAGTTCAATTCGGTGGTCGACGAGGAATTTGCCCGCATCGGTGCCGTCGGCGTCGCCAAGGCCGGCATCCGCACGCTGGCCGCCGCGACCATCCTCGACCACGGCACCGACCTGCATAAGGAGAAGTTCCTCAAGCGGGTCCTGACCGGCGAGGACACCTGGTGCCAGCTGTTCAGCGAGCCGGGCAGCGGCTCGGACATGGCAGGTGCAGTCACGCGCGCCGACCGGCAGGGCAACAAGTGGGTGATCAACGGCCAGAAGGTGTGGACCACGTCGGCGCACAAGGCGCATTGGGGCCTGCTGCTGGCGCGCGCCAACTGGGACGTGCCCAAGCACAAGGGGCTGGCCTACTTCGTCCTCGACATGAAGCAGCCGGGTGTTCAGGTCCATCCGCTGAAGCAGATGAACAACCACGCCTCGTTCAACCAGGTGTTCTTCACCGACGCCATCGTCGAGCCGGAATTCCTGGTCTCCGACGTGGGCGACGGCTGGACGGTGGCGACCACGACCCTGATGCACGAACGGCGCGGCGCCGATGGCCTCAGGAGCTGGGCGACCGCGTCCACCGCCAAGGGCCGCATCTACGAGGAAGAACGCGCCGAGATCGCGACCACGATGGAGCCCTACAAGTGGTATCCGCAGCGCGCCGGCCGCGTCGACCTGGTGATGCAGCGCGCCCGCGAGACCGGCAAGATCGCCGATCCCGTCATCCGCCAGGAGATCGCCAAGCTCTTGAGCCTGTCGAAGGCGGCGGAATGGACGGCGCGGCGTGCCCGGGCGGCGCAGGACCAGGGCAAGCCGCAGGGTCCCGAGGGCTCGCTGGGCAAGCTGGTGTCGAGCCACGTCGCCCGTCAGGCGGCGCGGGTGCATACCTATATCACTGGCTCCGATGCCCTCTTGAGCGGCGCCGACAGCCCGATGGACGGCGTGATCGCCGAGATCCTGATCTCGGTGCCGGCGACCTCGATCGCTGGTGGCACCGACGAGATCCAGCGCAACATCATCTCCGAGCGCGTCCTCAAGATGCCCAAGGAGCCCAGCGTCGACACCGTCAAACCGTTCAAGGACGTGCCGCGGAACATCACGGCGTCCTCGTCGTAACACCACAATCCTCATCCTGGGGCGCCGGCGCGCGGTGCCTCAGGATGAGGAGGACTCCTTCGCCCGCGCCGCACGGGAATATGCTATCCTCACCCCATGCCCCGTCCCCTGATCGGAGTGACCCTGGATGCTGAAAAGCCCGGCGGTTATTCCAAGTTCCCCTGGTATGCGCTGCGCCAGAACTACCTCGACGCGATCGACGCCGCGGGCGGTCTGGCCGTGGCCCTGCCGCACGAGCCCGACCGCGTCGCCGACTATCTCGACCGTATCGATGCGCTGGTGGTGACCGGCGGCGCCTTCGACGTCGATCCCTCCTACTATGGCGGCGGATCGCGCCATGCCACGGTCATCACCAAGGACCGCCGGACCGCCTTCGAATTCGCCGTCACACAGGGCGCGCTCGCCCAGGACAAGCCGGTGCTGGGGATCTGCGGCGGCCAACAGCTCTTGCATGTCGTGCTGGGCGGCACCCTGATCCAGCACATTCCCGATTCGGTTTCCGAAGCGCTGGCCCACGAGCAGCCCAACCCGCGCGACCAGCCGGGCCATCTGGTCAAGGTGGCGCACGGCACCCGCCTGCACCAGATCGTCGGCACCGATGAATTGCCGGTGAACAGCGCCCATCACCAAGCGGCGGCCGATGAACCCGACGGCATCGTAGTCAACGCCACCGCACCCGACGGCGTCATCGAGGGCATCGAAGCGCCGCGCTACCGATTCTGCATCGGCGTGCAGTGGCATCCGGAATTCCTGATCTCCGAGGGCGACGCGAAGCTGTTCCGCGCCTTCCTGGGAGCGGCGGCCGCCAAGTGAGTGAACCGGAGCGGATTGCCAAGCGGCTGGCGCGCGCCGGCATGTGCTCGCGGCGCGACGCCGAGCGCTGGATCGAAGCCGGCCGGGTGAAGGTCGACGGCACGATCCTCGCCTCGCCCGCCTTCACCGTCACCGACGCGAGCGTGATCGAGGTCGACGGCAAGCCGTTGCCCCAGGCTGACCGGGCGAGATTGTGGCGCTACCACAAACCGCCGAGCGAGATGGTCACGGCGCGCGATCCCGAAGGGCGCCGCACGATCTTCGACTCCCTGCCCAAGGGCATGCCGCGCGTTGTCACCGTCGGCCGCCTCGATTTCATGTCCGAAGGTCTGCTGCTGCTCACCAACGACGGCGGACTTGCCCGCAGGCTGGAACTGCCGGCCAACGGCTGGACACGACGCTACCGCGCCCGTGTGCATGGTGCGGTCGATGAGACGCGCCTGGCGGCGCTCGCCGGGGGTGTGACCATCGAAGGTGTGCGCTACGGCGCCATCGAGGCAAAGCTGGACCGCCAGCAGCGCTCGAACGCCTGGATCGACATTGCGCTGGGCGAGGGCAAGAACCGCGAAGTCCGCCGCGTCCTCGCCCATCTCGACCTGCCAGTGATGCGGCTGATCCGCGTGGCCTTCGGACCGTTTCATCTCGGTGAACTCGAGAGCTGCCATGTCGACGAGATTCCGGCCCAGGCGATGGACAGCCTGCTGGGCGTGAAGCGCCCGCCGCGCAAGGAAGGCTGGGCGCGGCCCAAGGCCCGCGCGGCACACCACAAGAGCGGACGCCGCTGATGCTGAAGATCGTCGGCGGCAGGCATCGCGGGCGCGCGCTCGACGCCCCGGAGGGCCTGAAGGTCCGTCCGACCTCGAGCCGCACGCGCGAGGCACTGTTCAACATTCTTGCCCATGCGAAATGGCACGAAGACGGCACCTCGCCGCTGATCGACGCCCGCGTGCTCGACGCCTTCGCAGGCTCGGGCGCGCTGGGGCTGGAGGCGCTGTCGCGTGGCGCGTCGCACGCCACCTTCCTCGACAATGATGCGGCCTCGATCAGGCTGATCGGCGAGAACCTGCGCAAACTGGACGAGGTCGGTGCAGCCAAGGTGGTGCGAGCCGACGCCACGCGCCCGCCGCCGGCGCGGGATCCCTGCGACCTCGTCTTTCTCGACCCCCCTTACCGATCCGGACAAGCCGCCTCAGCCCTTTCGGCCCTGGCCGACGCCGGCTGGCTGGCACCGGAGGCAATCGTCACGGTCGAACTCGCCCACAACGAGGATATCGTGCCGCCCCAGGGTTTCGATTCGATCGACGAGCGCCGCTATGGGGCTGCCAAGATCGTGATCCTGCGCCGCACATGACGGCGGCGACCGGACTTGTCGTTCCGCTCTACATGCTGCGCCACGGCGAGACGGCATGGAACACCGAGCGGCGCATGCAGGGTACCAGGAATTCGCCGCTGACCGAACGCGGCCGGTCGCAGGCCGTCGCCATGGGCCGCGCCCTCCGGGCCGAGCTTGCGCGCGAACCGGGCCGGACGCTGTTCCTGCGCAGCCCGCTCGGGCGCACGCGAGAGACATCGGAGATTGTCGGCCGCGAACTGGGCCTCGATCCAGCCGAATGGCGCGAAGATCCGCGTCTGGCCGAACTCGGCTATGGCGAATGGGAAGGCTTCACCTGGGCCGAAATCGAGGCGAACCGGCCCAACGCGCTTGCCCTGTGGCGGGCCGATCCGCAGGGCTTCGTGCCGCCCGGCGGCGAGGCACATTTCGAACTCAGCCAACGCTCGGCTGCGATGCTGGCCGAGGTCGCGGCGTCGCGGACCCGCACGGTGATTGTCAGTCATGGCGTCAGCGGCGCCGTCGTGCGCGGCCTCAACCTCGGCCTCGATGCACGGGCCATGTTCGTGCTGGAAAAGCCGCAGGATGCCTTCTTTCGCCTGCTCGCCGGCCGCGAGGAACGGATCGAGGCGGTATTCGATTAAGCCGCGGCCTCGGAAGCTCAGCCTTTGGCCAGTCGCGCGGTGCGGCGACATCCGCCGGTTTCGCTGATGACGAGGCTGCCTCCGTCGCTGCGGGCCGAAAGCTTACCGTCGCGGTGGCTCCTGCCCTTTACCGAGGCGACCGCAATCAGGGAGAACTGGCCGGAATCCTTGGCGACGCCGTGGATCTGCCACAGGCTGGGCGTCGGCTCCGGCGGCGTCGCCCTGGTCGTGTTGGGAACCGGGCCGCGCGCCGTTGCATCGTAGGCGGTGCCGTCGACGAAACCGTATTCGATGGTGAGCGCATACTCGAGCGGCGCATTGCATGAACCGCCGTCGCTGGTGCCTCGCCATTCACCGTCGAGGGCGGAGACCCGTGCCGGCGTAGGCGTACCGGGCGGCGCAGTCGCGCGGGTCTGCGCCGGGGCCTCTCCCGGATGGCCAAGAACCAGAACCAGCAACAGCGGCAGAAATCGCTTCATCGTCTTCCGAACAGCCGCTCGATGTCGGCCAGTTTGAGTTCGACATAGGTCGGACGGCCATGGTTGCACTGCCCCGAATGCGGCGTTGCCTCCATCTGGCGCAGCAGTGCGTTCATTTCATCGACGGTGAGCCGTCGTCCGGCGCGCACCGAGGTATGGCAGGCAAGCGTGCCGCACACCTGCTCGACCTTTTCCTTCAGCGCGAGATGCTCTCCCATCTCCGCCAGTTCGTCGGCTAGATCCCGCACCAGCCCCTGGAGGTCGACCTCGCCCAGCACGGCCGGCGTCTCGCGCACCACCACGGCGCCCAGGCCAAAAGGCTCCAGCACCAGACCCATCTCGGCCAGCTCGGCCTGCCGGGCAGCGAGCCTTCGCGCACCGTCCTCGCCCAGTTCCACCACCTCGGGCAGCAGCAGCGCCTGGCGCTTCACACCGTCGGTCTCGAGCTGGTTCTTCAGGCGTTCGTGCACCAGCCGCTCATGCGCGGCATGCTGGTCGACAATGACCACGCCCTGATCGGTCTGGGCCACGATGTAGGTCTCATGCAATTGGGCCCGCGCAACGCCCAAGGGATAGTTGCCGTTGGCGATCCCGACCCCGGGTGAATCGGCCGGCATCTCGACGCGCGCCGAAAGTCCATCGAGCGGTGCCATGAACTGCGCCGCGGCTTCGGCGAGGCCGCGCGGCATGAACGACCCGCCACCGCTGCCGAGCGGCAGGGCGTTGGCATGTCCGGTGTGCGGCCGGAACGCCCCCAGCGCGGCATCGGACACCGTGGTGCTGGCGCGGTGACCGGCGGCGGCAAGTGCGGTGCGCAGCGCACCCACGATCAGGCCGCGCACGATGCCGGCGTCGCGGAAGCGGACTTCGGTCTTGGCGGGGTGGACGTTGACGTCGACCATCTCGGGCGGCGCTTCGAGGAATAACGCCACCATGGGATGGCGGTCGCGCGCCAGGAAATCCTGGTAGGCACCGCGCACCGCCCCCGCCAGCAGTTTGTCGCGCACCGGCCGGCCGTTGACGAACAGGTACTGGTGTTGGCCGGTCGGCCGGTTGAGCGTCGGCAGGCCGGCGAAGCCGGTCAGCCGGAAGCCCTCGCGGTTGGCGTCAATGGCAAGCGCATTGTCGGCGAACTCACGGCCCATGATGGCGCCCAGCCGGGAAAGGCGGGCGGCGTCTCCGTTTTCGAGCAGCGACGGCGGGGCCGCAGCCAGATCGATCAGGGCGCGCCCCTCGCTTTCCAGCCTAATGGCGATCGACGGATGGGCCATCGCCAGTCGGCGCATGGCATCGGCGACGTGGCTCGACTCGGTGCGCGGCTCCTTCAGAAACTTGAGCCGCGCCGGCGTGGCAAAGAAGAGATCGCGCACTTCGACCCTCGTTCCCGGCGGATGCGCCGCGGGCCGTGGCTCACCTTTCGCCCCACCATCGATCTCCAGACTCCACGCGGTGTCGGCGCCCGCCGGCCGCGACATGATGGCAAAGCGGCTGACCGAGGCGATCGAGGGAAGCGCCTCGCCGCGAAAGCCAAGGGTACGGATGTCGGTCAGTTCATCGTCCGGCAACTTGGAAGTGCAGTGGCGTTCAACCGCGAGCTGAAGTTCGTCTGCGGTCATGCCCATGCCGTCGTCGGCCACCGAAATAAAGGTGCGGCCACCCTCCTTCAGGGTGACGGCAATCCGGTGAGCACCGGCATCGATGGCATTTTCGACCAGTTCCTTCACCGCGCTTGCCGGGCGCTCGACGACCTCGCCCGCGGCGATGCGATTCACCAGGGTTGTGGGAAGACGACGGAGGAGGCGCGCACTCATCGGGCGCCGAGTTTACGTCTGCCGCCTTGCGGAAAGATACTGGCGGGTAAGGACCTTGGCATCCTCGACGGCGGGTTGATCGAATGCGTCAATACCCCACAGTTCGGCCGCGAATATGGTTTCCAGCACGTAATGCATCATCAGTGCGCCCATTACCCGCTCGTCAATGGCGGCGATGCGAATAACGCGCGTCGGCCGGCCGGCCTTGACCAGGGTCGCCGCCGTGGCGTCGGCCTCGGCGAGCAGGAGATCGCCCAGGCCGTGCCCGGCGAGATAGTCGAGTGCCTTGTCGCCGCCCAGCATCGCCGGCGCAATCGGCGTTCCCTGGCCTGCCGTGTCCTGAATCACGAGGGTGAAGAATTTGTCGGCCGGTCCGCCGAGATAGAGCTGGGCCTGGCTGTGCTGATCGACGGTGCCCATGGCAGCCACCGGCGTGGTGCCATTGCCTTCCTTGCCGAGACTCTCGGCCCAGATCTGGCGGTACCAGTAAGCGAAGGTATCCAGCCGATCGACATAGGGCATCAGCACGGTGATGTTGATGCCGCGCTCCCTGGCGAGGCCGACCGACAGCGCCGCGCCGATCGCCGGCGCAAGGGCTGCCGGATCGGTGGCCGCCAGCACCGGATCGAGCACGCTGGCCGCGCCTTCGCGAATGGCCGCCGCATCGATGCCCGCGATCAGGGCTGGCAGCATGCCGACCAGCGAAAACACCGAGTAGCGCCCGCCGACCTTCGGGTCGTGTTCGAGGATCGTGCAGCCGAGACGCGTCGCCAGCCGCCGCAACGGATTGTCGGCCGCCTCGGTGATGACGATGACATTGGATGCAAGCATCGCCTTGTCGAGCGTTGCCTCGATTCCGGCAATGATCGTGAAGAACGCCGTCAGCGTCTCGGCAGTACCGCCCGACTTCGAAATGACGAGAAATCCGGTCTTCGCCAGCGGCAGGCGCGCCAGCAGCTCCGTGAATGTCGCGGGATCGACATTGTCCATGAAATACATCTTGGGCCGCCTCTTGGCCGGCCCGAACCCTTGGTCTCCAAGTGCCATCAGCGCCTTGCCGCTGAGACTCGATCCGCCGGAACCAACGACGACGACGTTCTTGAACTTGGCGAACCGCCTGGCGTGAGGCTTCAGTGCCGCGAGATCGTCCCGCGCCGCCGGCAGGCGCAGCATCGGCAGGGTGCCGTCCTTGTGCCATTGCCGCAGCTTGTCGAGTGCCGGCCGCAATCTCTCCAGGTCGCGGTCGAGCGACGTGCGGCTCAGCCCCTTGGCACCGACGGAGGTATCGAGGGCATCATCGACGGCATGGCGGTAGAACATGCAGCACCTATTCTTTCGGTTCGGAAACGACACCGACGGGCTTGCCGACGACGACGGTGGTCATTGCCTCATCGCGCAGCAGACGGCGCGCGATCTGGCGAACGTCCTCGAGCTTGACGGCAGAAATCAGCGCGGCCCGCCGCGTCAGGTGTTCGGGGTCCAAGCCATCGACCTGGAGCGACTGCAGCAGGCCGGCGATCGACCCCGATGAATCGAGCGACAGCGCCAGTGCGCCCGTGAGATAAGTCTTGGCGTCGGCGAGCTCACGCTCGGTTACGCCGTCGGTGCGCATGCGCGCCATTTCCGCCCGGACGATGCGGATCGCCTCACCGACCCGCTCGTTGGCGCTTGCCGTCGACAGGACCAATAGGGCGGCCCGTTTGTAGGTGCGCAGCCCGCTCGACACGCCATAGGCCAGCCCGCGCTTTTCGCGGACCTCGTTGAACAGTCGCGATTGCTGGCCACCGCCGCCCAGAACGTGGTTCATGATCACGGCCGCGTACCATGCGGGATCGTCACGGGCGATACCGGGCAAGGCCATCACCGCCGTGCTCTGCGGCACCGGGCGCTCGACGACGATTGTGCGTGGCGCGGTGGGTGGGGTCCATTCCGGCGGCAGCGGAGGAACCGTTCCAACGACGAGGTCTCCGAAGGCGTGATCGAGCAGGTGTGCGAGTTCGGCCTCGCCGATGTCGCCAACAGCCGACACCAGCAGCCCGCTGCGCACCAGCAACACAGCGGCGCGGCGCTTGAGCAGGTCCGGCGTCAGTGTGTTGAGGTCCTCGCGGGTTCCTTCCGGATCGGCGGCGTAGGGATGACCGGCGAACAGCGCCTTCATCAAGGTTCGCCCAGCCACCGAGCGTGGCTGTTGCTCAGCTTGATTGAGCTGGGAAATCGTCTGCGCACGCCGTTGTTCAACCATCTCGGGATCGAAGCGCGGCTGAGTAAGTGCCAGACGCAGCAGTTCGAAACCCTGTTCGCGATTGGCGGAAAGGACACGAAGCGCACCGCTCAGCCGGTCGAGCGATGCACTGAAGCCGAGAGAGACGGCGACTTCCTCCTGGCGCCGGAGAAAGGCCTGGGCATCGAGCGTGCCGGCACCGTCGGTTAGCAGAGCGGCCATCAGGCTGGTCACGCCCGCCTGGCCCGCCGGGTCAGACGCCGTGCCACCGGCAAAAGAGAACGACAGCGCCACAACCGGCGTGCTCTTGTCCTCGACCAGCCAGACCTTGATGCCGAGCGGCGTGGTCAACTGCTTGATATCGACCGCACCCGCGGCGGCAGCCGGCAGCCAGGCCAGCACGGCAGCGACGGCCAGCACGAGGCAACGGTGAACGCTGCTCATCGGCTACCCTCGGCCGGAGTCAGCAGTGCCGTCACCGCGCCGGAGTCCCGCCATACCACCCGAGCGGCCGCGACGACATCGGCCGGCGTTACCGCGGCGATGCGCTCGGGCCAGGCGTCTATTTCGGCCATTGTGCCGCCAGTGCTCAGCACGGCGCCGTAAATGCGCGGTCCACTGGCCAGCGAGTCCTGAGCATATATTGCCCCCGCGAGGAGCTGGTTCTGCGCCCGCTCGACCTCGTCCGCCGTCACGCCGCCATCGACCAGCTTCTTCATCTCGAAATCCACTGCCGCCTCGATCTCCATCACGGTGCGCGTCAGGACAGGCTGAATACCGACACCGAATGACGTAAGGCCGAGGCTCGTCGGGCTGTAGCCGGCATATGCCGAGAGCGCGAGCTTGTTGTCCGCCACCATCGCCCGCCACAGGCGGCTGGTCTCGCTGCCACCGAACAGGCGCGCCAGGACCTGAAGCGCATAGGCGTGCTTGGTGTCGCCCTTGCGATAGGACGGCGCCAGCCATTCACGCGACCACCGTGGTTCGACGACGCGGGCATCGCCACGGCTGACGCGCTGCGGCAGGTCTGTCCCACCTTGCGCCGGCCGCCGCCGCACTTCGACCCGACGGTTCGGGATCGGGCCATAATGCTTTTGGGCGAGCTTGCGCACGACTTCGGGCGTGGTGTCGCCAGCGACGATCAGCACCGCGTTCCCCGGCGAGTAGAAACGACGATAGAAGGCCGTGAGTTCGTTGATGCTGAGTCGCCTGATGTCGTCGGCGTAGCCGATGATCGGCATGGCGTAGGGTTTGTGTCGGCCGAACAGCTGCTCATTGACGGCTTCGTTGAGCAGCGCCGCCGGCACATTGTCCGTCCGCATGCGTCGTTCCTCGAGTACCACCTGGCGTTCGGAAACCAGATCCTTCTCGGCAATGCGCAGGTTTACCATGCGGTCGGCCTCCATGCGCATCACGAGGTCGAGGCGGTCGGGCGCGACAGTCTGGTGATAGCCGGTCGAATCGTAGGTCGTGTAGGCGTTGTCGCGACCACCGTTACGCGAGACGATGCGCGAGAACTCGCCAGGCGCGACCTTGTCGGTGCCCTTGAACATCATGTGTTCCAGAAAATGGGCGACGCCGGTATGGCCGAAGGTCTCGTCGGCGCTGCCGACCTTGTAAACCAAGACCTGGGTGACGATCGGGGCGCGGCGCGAAGGCAGGACAACGACCTGAAGGCCATTGGCCAGCGTGAAGCTCTCGGCGGGCCGCCGTCCGACCGTAAGCAGTTTCGCCAGTGCCGGCACCGACGGCGACACGGCGGCGCCTGCGGCGAGACCGCCGAGCAGGGCACGGCGGCGAAGCGTCAACGGCGCGCTCAGAAGATGCCTTCGAGAAGACCGCGCTTGCGCCGCGTGATCGTCGGTGTCGGGCCCGACGACGGTTGACCCGAAGCCTGGGCGTCGCGCAGCCGCTGCTGCTCCTTGGCCGGGTCGAGCACAACGCCCGTTGGACCGGAACTCTGCCAGAATATCAGGCCATCGATAAAGCTCTTGTCGCTATCGTTGATGGTCCGTGTGTCGGAGTTCACTCGACCGCGAATGTTGGGATCGATGCCCCCCTGACCCGCCTTGGCCACCAGCGCCTGCTCGGATGCTCCCCCCGGGCCCTGCGACGATACAATGGCGTCGCGGCGCGACGGGCGTCCGGCGGTCTGCGGCGCCAAGGCTTCACGTGCCTGCTCGGCTGGCGTCACCTCTTGCGGACGCGGCTCGCCAGGACGCGGCGGACGCAACTCGGCGTTCGGTGGCATGGTGAGCGGCGAATGGGAGACGACCTTGAATTCGTCGGGCGACACCTTCTTGGCGCCGCCGAGATTGTCAAATGCGCTGCAGCCGCCCATCGCCAAGGCGCCGAGCGTGAGGAGGGTCACCGGGATTAAGCTTGTCCGCTGCATCGTCCGTCCTTCGGGTTTCGCTTTTGTCCGCTGATCATGGCCGCATCAGGGCGCACGTTGTCTTTCGCCGATGACTGAGTCGATGAGCAGCAGCCCGACACCGACAACGATCGCCGAATCGGCGACATTAAACGCCGGCCAGTGCCATTGGCCCAGATGGAAATCGGCGAAATCGAACACTGCTCCCCAGCGGGCGCGGTCAACAACATTGCCGATAGCGCCGCCGATGACAAGGCCGATGCCCCAGCCGCTCAGACGCCGGTCGGTGCGCCGCAACCAGATGAAAAGCCCGATACAGACGGCCACGGCGACCGCCGACAGGATCCACGGCGGCAGAGCGCGGTCGCCACCCAGCAAGCCGAAGCTAACGCCGCGATTCCACACGACAACGAGGCGAAAAAAACCTTCGATCACCGTGACCGACGACCCGGACTTCAGCAGATAGTCCAGCAACAGCTCCTTGGAGAGCTGATCGGCCACCAAGGTCATGATGATCAGGGCCATCGCCTGACGGTCGAGCGGTCTCATCGGTGCACCCTCATGCCGTCACCACCCCTTCGCAGCGCTTGCAGAGCAGCGGATGGGCGGCCGACGAGCCCACCTCCTCCAGCACCTGCCAGCAGCGGGCGCACTTGTCGCCGTGAGCCGGGCGCGGGACCACCGCCACGCCCGCGACGTCGGGCAGCGTGAATGCCCCGACCGGCGCCGTCCCCGCCACCAGCTCGCCGCCCGAGGTGATGCAAATTTCGGAGAGATCGAGATCCCTCACGGCGGCAAGATATTCCGGCGCGGCATGGACAAGCGGCGCTGCCTGCAGGCTCGATCCGATCCGCTTTTCCGCACGCTCCAGTTCGAGGGCGCCGGTGACGACGCGGCGCAAGGCCCGCACCGTTTTCCATTTCGCGCCAAGCGCCGCATCCAGCCAGGCTGCCGGGATTGCCGGATAGACGCGCAGGTGCACGCTGTCGGCGCCGCCGTCCGGCATGTCCGCCGGCCGGGCAAGCCACGCCTCCTCGGCGGTGAAGCAGGTGATGGGCGCCAGCCAGACGGTGAGGAACGAAAACACCTCCGCCATGACGGTGCGCGCGGCACGTCGGCGCGGCGAGGCAGCGGCATCACAGTAGATCGCGTCCTTGCGGATGTCGAAATAGAACGCAGACAGATCGACAGCGCAGAAATTGTGCAGTTCGGTCGCGATGGTGTGGAAATCATAGTCGTCGACGGCCCGGCGCAGGATTTCGTCGAGTTCAGCCAGGCGATGCAACACCCAGCGCTCGAGTTCGGGCATATCGGCGACGGCCACGGTTTCGCTGGCACTGAAGCCGTCGAGGCTGCCCAGCAGGTAGCGCAAGGTGTTGCGCAGCCGGCGATAGGCTTCGGCCTGGTGTTTCAGTATCTCCGGACCGATGCGCTGGTCCTCGGTGTAGTCTGTGCCGACCACCCACAGACGCAGGATGTCGGCGCCGTACTGGTCGCACACCGTCTGCGGTGCGGTGATGTTGCCCAGCGACTTCGACATCTTGCGGCCCTGCTCGTCGAGCGTGAAGCCGTGCGTCAGCACGCCGTCGTAGGGCGCGCGGCCGCGGGTGCCGCAGCTCTCCAGCAGCGAGGAGTGGAACCAGCCACGATGCTGGTCCGATCCTTCGAGATAGAGGTCGGCCGGCCACTTTAGATCGGGGTTGCCTTCCAGCGTGAAGGCGTGGGTGCAGCCGGAGTCGAACCAGACATCGAGGATGTCGGTGACCTGCTCGAAGTCCTTTACATCGTACTTGTTGCCGAGGAACCGTTCCGGCGGACTCGCGAACCAGGCATCGGCGCCCTCGGCCCTGAAGGCCTCGACGACACGCGTCATCACCTCCGGATCGCGTAGCGGCTCGCCCGTCGCCTTGTTCACGAACACCGCGATCGGCACGCCCCAGGCGCGCTGGCGCGACACGTTCCAGTCGGGCCGCGTCTCGATCATCGAGCGCAGCCGGTTATAGCCGGCCGGCGGCACGAAGCGCGTCGCATCGATCGCCGCCAGTGCCTTTTCTCGCAAGGTGCCGCCGATCTCGGCTATCGGCTTGTCCATGGCGATGAACCACTGCGGCGCGTTGCGGAAGATGACCGGCGCCTTGGAGCGCCAGGAATGCGGATAGGAGTGCGTGATGCGACCTGAGGCCAACAGCTTGCCGGCGGCATCGAGGGCGGCGATCACGGTACGATTGGCATCGCCCTTCTTGCCCTCGGCCGTATAGACGCGCTTGCCGGCGAACATCGGCACGTGCGGATAGTAGGTACCATCCTCGGAAACGGTGTCCGGCACCTCGACGCCATTGGCCACGCCCAGTTCATAGTCATCGGCACCATGGCCCGGCGCGATGTGCACGAAACCTGTGCCGGCATCGGCCGTGACGAAGTCTCCCGCCAACAGGCGTACATCGAAATCGAAACCCTGGCCGCGCAGCGGATGGGCCGCGACCAGGCCATCGAGATCGGCGGCGGTGACGTCGGCCAGAACCTTTGCAGAGAACTTGCCGGCTTCGGCGGTGGCGGCAACCAGCTCTCTGGCCAGCACCAACTTGTCGCCGACCCGGGCCTTGCCGCCCTCGGCCACCTCCGTCACCTCGACCAGCGCGTAGGCGATTTCCGGGCCGTAGGCGAGCGCGCGGTTGCCCGGGATAGTCCAAGGTGTCGTCGTCCAGATCACGACCGAGCTGCCGTCGAGCTTGCCGCCGGTCGACTTCAGCACCGGAAAGCCGACATGGATCGTGTCGGAGACATGGTCGTGATACTCGATCTCGGCTTCGGCTAGCGCGGTCTTCTCGACCACCGACCACAGCACTGCCTTCGAGCCCTTGTAGAGGCCGCCGTTCATCAGGAATTTACCGAGTTCGGCCACGATGACGGCCTCGGACTCGTACTTCATCGTCGAGTAGTAGTTCTCCCAGTCGCCATCGACGCCCAGCCGCTTGAACTCTTCGCGCTGCACGCCGATCCAGTGATCGGCGAAGGCGCGGCATTCCTTGCGGAACTCCACGACCGGGACCTGGTCCTTGTCCTGCTTCTTGGCGCGGTACTGCTCCTCGATCTTCCATTCGATCGGCAGGCCATGGCAGTCCCAGCCCGGCACATAGTGGCTGTCCTTGCCCAGCATCTGCTGGGTGCGACTCACCAGGTCCTTCAGGATCTTGTTCAGCGCATGCCCGATGTGGAGATTGCCGTTGGCATACGGGGGGCCGTCGTGCAGGACGAACTTCGGCCGGCCCGTGCTCTCGGTGCGCAGGCGATCCCACAGTTTCATGTCGGCCCAGCGCTTCAACAGCTCCGGTTCCTTCCTGGGAAGGCCACCGCGCATGGGGAAGTCGGTCTTAGGCAGGAAAACGCTTGATTTATAGTCAGTTGTCACAAGAAACTCGGTGCGAAAGGAGCGATGGGTGGCAGCCTGAACGGCAACCAAACAGACGGGACGACCCGGCCGCAGTCAGCGGACCGGGCGGATAATTCGCTCCTGAGGGGCCCCGATAAACATAGGGCCGGCAATCTACGGACGGGGGTTGGGGGGGTCAAGGCGCGGGGCGGACAGCGCACAGCTTCCGCGTCTGCACGATCAACGCTTGCCGCACAATGAAGATACCAACTTCGACCGGCTCAGCCCTGCCAAATCGTGCGCGACGCCTCGGGGTTTCTGTACGTCCTGCGCAGAACTTCCCCACCTCGGACGTCCGCACCAACGACCTCCCTCAATGGCCAGGCTTCAGTATCTCCCGCGCCGCCTCGCCGTCCGCCGCGATCTGCGCCTTCAGCGCATCGAGCCCGGCGAATTTCATCTCGGGCCGGATGAAGTCGACCAGCGCCACGCGCAGCGTCTTGCCGTACAGGTCGGCGGCGAAGTCGAACAGGTGGACCTCGAAATTTTCCTGCAGCTTGCCGATGGTGGGGCGCCGGCCGAGGTTGGCCACGGCAGCTCGCCATTTGCCATCAACGAGCGCGCGCACGGCGTAGACGCCGAAGCGCGGCCGCAGGTGCTCGCCGAGCGCCACGTTGGCGGTCGGAAAACCGATGGTGCGGCCTCGCTGGTCGCCCAGTTCGACGGCGCCCTCGATTTCCCAGGGATGGCCCATCAGCTCCGCCGCGTCCTTGACCATGCCGGCGCGCAACGCCTCGCGGATGCGAGTCGAGGAATAGATCTCGCCCTCGCGCATGACCGGCTCCAGCACTGTAACGCCAAACCCGCGCGCCCTGGCCTCCGCGTGCAGACGCTCGACATTTCCGCCGCGGCGCGCACCGAAGGTGAAGTCGTAGCCGCACACGACGTGGCGCGCGGCCAGCCCTTTCAGCAGCACATCTGCGATGAAGGCGTCGGCGGAAAGTGCTGCGAACGCTGCATCAAAGCGCTGGGCAAGCACGGCCTGCACGCCGTACTGGGTCAGCAGCCGGATCTTGGCCGGCGGCAGGGTGAGCCGGAACGGGCCAGTATCGGGCACGAAGAAACCGCGCGGGTGCGGCTCGAAGGTGAGCGCCACCAGCGGCACCCCCAGCGCCTTGGCCTGCCGGCCGGCATCGGCCAGCAACGCCTGGTGACCGCGATGCACACCGTCGAAATTGCCGAGCGCCACCACACCGCCTTGCCAGGCTGCCGGGGCCTGTCGCCAGTCGTCGAAGGCTTGAACCAGGGTCATGCCGCGTCGCGCCGCGGCACCAACACGATGGCTTCGCCATCGATCACGACCTTGTCGCCGTTGAGGCACTGGGTCTTGAGCGTCACCCGGCGGCGCTTGTCGTCGATGGCGGTGATGGTGGCGATGGCCGTAATGGTGTCGCCGATGATGACGGGTGCCATGAAGTTCATGGTCTGGGAGATGTAGACCGCCCCCGGCCCCGGCAACTTGGTGCCGATCACCGTCGAGATGAAGCTGCCGCTCAGCATGCCGTGGGCGATGCGCTGGCCGAAGCGCGTAGTACGGGCAAAACCGTCATGCAGGTGGATCGGGTTGGTGTCGCCCGAGACACCGGCGAAGCCCGCGATATCGGCTTCGGTGACGGTTTTGCCGAACATCGCCGACATTCCCGGTTTGAGATCTTCCAGAAAGAGGCCGTTCATGGCCGCGAAGGACTGCGCCAAATCTTATTCTCCCCATGTAAGGGCCGCCCCCTTACCATGCGCCCCTCTTATCACGCACACGCTGGTGTGCCACATTCCGATGAATGACCGTTCATATTCCGACCGAAGCGGAAGCCGTCGTCGCCGTTCTGGCCGTGGCCGCCAACCGGTATTTCGGCGGCACCGCCGTCATCGAGGGGCTCGGCCGCGAATCGGGCGGCGCCTCGCGCCAGACCTGGCGCTTCGATGCGGTGGTAGGCGGCAAGCGCCATGAACTGATCCTGCGCCGCGATCAGCCCACCCGGGGAAAGACAGACCGCGAGCGCTCGGTCGCCATCGACCGTGCCACCGAATTTCGTGTTCTTGCGGCCGCCCACAAGGCCGGCGTGCGGGCGCCGGAGCCGCTGTTCGAACTCGCGGCCGGCGATGGTCTCGGCGAGGCTTTCGTCATGCGGCGGGCCGGCGGCACGGCCATCGCACGCAAACTCCTGCGCGATGCGGCCTACGACGGCGCGCGAAAGAACATCGCGAGCCAGCTCGGGGAAATTCTGGCGCGCCTTCACGCCACCGACCCGGCCACGCTGCCGCCGCTGGTGCGCCGCGAGGCCGCCGACCACATCGCCGGCCTGCGCCGCTCGCTAGACGACCTCGGCCAGGCCCAACCGGTTTTCGAGCTTGCATTGTCCTGGCTCGACCGCCGCAAGCCGCCGCCGCTCGACCGGCCGGTGCTGGTGCATGGCGACTACCGTACCGGCAATTACCTCGCCGACGAGACCGGCGTGACGGCGATCCTCGACTGGGAACTCGCCCATATTGGCGATCCGATCGAAGATCTCGGCTGGCTGTGCGTCAAAAGCTGGCGTTTTGGCGCCATCGACAGGCCGGCGGGCGGTTTCGGCAGCCGCGAGGAACTGTGGGCGGCTTATGAGCGCGCCGGCGGCAGGCCGGTCGATCCGCAACGGGCACACTGGTGGGAAGTCTTCGGCACCGTGCACTGGGGCATTATCTGCCTCAATCAGGCGTGGAAGCATCTCTCTGGTTCGATCAGATCAATGGAGCATGCCTCGATCGGCCGCCGCGCCGTGGAGACACAGGTCGACCTGCTGCAGCTCCTGAAGAACGCCGGCTGACATGGCCCAGGACCGTCCCACCGCCCCGGAGCTGCTGACAGCAATAGCCGACTTCCTGCGCGAGGAAGCGACGCCGGCGCTCGATCGCACCGAGCCGCGGCTGGGCTTCCAGATGCGCGTGGCGGTGAACTCGCTTGCCATCCTTGAGCGCGAATCCCGCCTCGGGCCGGAGGCCGACCGGCGCGAGCACGCGCGACTGGCGACGCTGCTGGGCCGCGACGGCACGCTCGACGATCTGAACCGCGAACTCGCCCGACAGCTCCGAAGCGGCACGCGCGACGAGTGCGATGCGGCCATGATGGCCCATCTCGAGGCCACCACCGCTGACAAGATCGCGATCGCCAATCCAAAGTGGAGATAATGCTTCGGCAACGACCGAACCATTGACCGTAGTGACTTTTGCCGTCGGAGCGTAAATTCTCGCCATGATCACGGTAAACGCCCTTTCCGAAGTCGCCGCCCTGATGGGCGACCCCGCACGCGCTGCCATGCTCTCGCTGCTGATGGACGGCCGCGCCCACACTGCCTCCGACCTGGCGCTGGCTGCCGGCGTCACCGCCCAGACGGCATCGGGCCATCTCGGCCGCATGGCCGAGGCCAATCTGCTGGCCGTCCGCGCCCAAGGCCGCAACCGATTCTACCGTCTTGCCTCACCCGATGTGGCCCATGCCATCGAATCGCTGATGGCACTGGCCGGCCCGCGGGCCCCAGCCGCCTCCCGATCAGCCGCCTGGCGGCGTGACCCCGATCTCCGCTTCTGCCGCACCTGCTACGACCACCTCGCCGGCCAGGTCGGAATTGCCGTCACCGATTCGCTGACGCAGCACGGCCATCTCGAACCCAAGGGAGCGCGCGACTGGAAGCTGACGCCGTCAGGTGAGCTCTTCTGCGCCAGCGTCGGCGTCGACCTGCCAAGTGCGCGCCAGGCGAGCACACGCCACTTCGCGCGCCAGTGCCTCGACTGGAGCGAGCGCCGGCCACACATCTCGGGCGCACTCGGCTCGGCCATCGCCGACACCTTCTTCAAGAGGGGCTGGGCGGAGAAGCTGCGGCGCGGCCGCACGGTGCGGCTGACCGACTCAGGACGCCGGGCGCTCAGTCGCGACTTCGGTGCCGCGATCTAACTTCGCCTTGCCGAAGGCGAGGCCGTCGCCCGACGGGATTTTGCAGATCGAGGAAGCGCGCAGGATCTTCTCTTCGCCCACCGTCAGGTAGATGTTGGTGAATAGAAGCGACCGGGTAGCGCGCACCAGTTCGGCACGGCCTTCCACCCAGTCGCCGATTTTTGCCGGCGCCACGAAATCGAAGGTCATGTTCACGGTCGGCAGGAACTTGCGCAGACCGGCCAGCGTGCCGCCTCCCATGGCGCCGACGAGGTCGGCCACCGTCATCATCATGCCGCCGTGCAGACCGCCGGCCGGATTGCACATATGCGGATGCACCCGGAAGCCCATGACGAACTCCTCGCGCGTGCCCTTGGCGCCACGCTTCACGTAGAGATTGCCGATATGACTGTTGAAGGTGGGATCGGGTTGGCCGCGGTCGAAATCAACGCGGTGAAAGTCGGGCGGTACCTTGTCGTGGGGCAAACGCTAACTCCGGGCTTTGAGCGTCCGGTGACGACTCAGCAGCGAGAACGCGCCGAGACCGCCCAGGACTTCGTGGCGTGGACCATAAAGCCGACCCGTCACCTGCACCACATGCTCGTCGTGGCCCACCACTTCGCCCTCGGCCTGCAGCCAGTCGCCCAGCCGCCCCGGTCCGAGATAGTCGAGCGAGAGGCGCAATGTCACGGCGCGGCGCTGCAGCGTGTGCCACACCGCCGTACCCATCGCCGAGTCGAGAAAGGCTGCTAGCATGCCGCCATGTACGATACCGAGCGCATTGGCGTGCTGCGGCCCTGGCATGAAACCGCGGATCGCGCGTCCGTTCTCGATCTTCTCGAACCATGGCCCGTTGGCCGCGGCGAAACCGGACGCTTCAGTGAGCTGGCGAAACCCTGGAGGGATGGACATAGGCCATTCTAGGCAATCCCGGTCAACAGAACCAATCCGTAGCCGACATACCAGGCAGCAAGCGCGGTGATCAGGCGATTCGACCAGACGCGGAACTGCTTGTCGGTGAGCTTCTCGAGCAGGAATTTACCGAGCGACGTGCCGATCATCGACGAGGCGATGGCGACACCCAGGAACCATGGCTCGACCCGGCCGGCCTCGGCGATCAGCGCACCGAAATAGACCAGCTTGAAGCCGTGGCCGAACACCTGGCACGAGGCCTTGGTGGCGATGATCGCCCGGCGGTCCAGCGGCGAGCGCAGAAACATGGTGTCGAGCAGCGGGCCGGTGACGCCGGTCAGCAACATCAGCGCCATCGAGCAAAGGCCAGTGGCCGCCACCTGCAACGGACCGAAACTTCGAGGCAGGATGCGCTCGGGAATGGCGCGGATGATGAAGGGCGAGAGGCCGAGCATCAGCAGTGCAGTGGCTTTGTCGGGCACGTAGAGCGTGATCGACCACAGGCCGACCGCGACGAGACAGCCGGCGACATAGAAGGCCGTGCTCTTCCACACGATGTGCCGCCACCACAACAGGGCACGCCAGCCATTGGAGGCCATCTGGGTGACGGCATGCAACACCATGGCCGCGGGTAGTGGAAAAATGAACAGCAGGACGCCAATCAGGATGAGGCCGCCCGCCATGCCGAAAATGCCCGACAGGAAGGCCGTGCCGACCATCAGGAGGCTAAGCCCCGCCGCCATCACCAGTGTCATGGTCGCAAGCTAGAATGACCTGCTACAGTGTTCAAATATATGATAAGTCATGATTACATACTTTTGAAATATGTCATTGGAATTGCGCCATCTCCGCTACTTTGTCGCCGTGGCCTACGAGGGCCACATCACGCGTGCGGCCGAGAAGCTCCATATGCAGCAGCCGCCGCTTTCGCAGCAGATCAAGGCCCTGGAGCGCGAGATCGATGCCGCCCTGTTCATGCGCCATCCGCGCGGCGTGACGCTGACCGACGCTGGCCGCTCGTTCCTCGTCGATGCCGAGGCGGTGCTGGCGGCGGTCGATCGGGCGGCGGCACGGGCCAGACGTACGGCGCGCGGCGAAACCGGGCGCATCGCCGTGGGTTTCACCACCTCGGCGCCGTTCCACCCGCTGGTAGCGCGTGCCATACGCGAGTTTCGCCAGACCCGGCCCGATGTCTCCTTCGTGCTCGAGGAAAGCAGTTCCGGCGATCTTCTGGGCGGCCTGCGCGAGGAGCGGCTGGACATCGCCTTCATCCGCTCCGGCACGGTCGATGCCGAGGGTCTCGTCATCCATGCGCTGCTGCGGGAGGACATGGCAGCAGCGCTGCCGTCGCGCCACAAGCTCACACGGCGGCCGCATCTCGCGCTGAAGGATCTCGCGGCCGAGAATTTCATCCTCTACCGCCGGCCGGATGGGCGCGGACTCTATGACGTCATCATCGCAGCCTGCACGCAGGCCGGCTTCAGCCCGCATGTCGGCCAGGAGGCGCCGCGCATCGTGTCGACCCTGAATCTCGTGGCGGCCGGCCTTGGTATCACCATCGTGCCGGCGTCCCTGAGTCGCCTGCCGCTGGAAGGCGTAACCTACCGGATGCTGAAGGGCCGGCCGGCGCTGAAAGTGCCGCTCAACCTCGCCTGCCGCCGCGACGAGCGCTCGGTCGCGACGCTGGCCTTCGTCGACCTGGTGCGCCGGCTGTCGTCATGATCATCGCCATCAAAACCATCGGCCATTCAAATAATCCGATCGAACGCTTCGTCGATCTGCTGAAAGGCGGTGGCGTGCAGATCCTGGTCGATGTCCGCTCCACGCCTTGGTCGCGCCGGTTCCCGCAGTTCGGCAAGGATCGTCTGGCGCAAAGCCTCACCGCCGCCGGCATCGATTATCGACATGAAGGTGCAGCCCTTGGCGGCAAACCCCGGAACGGAGGCAGTTATGACGACCTCGCCGCACGGCCCGACTTCACGCAAGCACTCGACCGTCTTGTCGCAGCTGCCGCCGAGGCGGCACTTTGCCTGATGTGCGCCGAGAAAGAGCCGCTCGACTGCCACCGCACCGTGCTGGTCTCGCGCCACCTGGCCGCACGCGGCGTGGCCATCGAACATCTGCTGGCCAACGGCGGCAGTCGGCCGCACGCCGAGGTCGAAGACACAATGCTGGCCAGGGTCGAACGGGGTGGCGCCGACCTATTCACGGCAGGTGACGACCGCGCCACCCGCCTCGCTCGCGCCTATGGCCACCGCGAACAGTCGATCCGCCGCATCCCCGGCAGATGATCTGACGCGGTCGTGGCGCCCATCGCCGGCCATGCTAGGCTTGCCGGCGAATCCTGGGGGACACGAACCATGCGGATGCTCGCGCTGCTGCTGACGGCCTTCGTCGCCTTGAGCCACATCGGCATCATGATCCTGGAAATGTTCTACTGGAACCATCCGGTCGGCCGACAGGTTTTCAACATGACGACCGAAATATCGGCCTCGTCCGCTGTCCTCGCCGCCAACCAAGGACTTTACAATGGTTTTCTCGCCGCCGGCCTGGTGTGGGGCCTGGTGACCGGCCGCCGCGACCTCAAGGTCTTCTTCCTCATCTGCGTGGTGGCCGCCGGGGTGTACGGCGGACTGACAGCCAAGATGTCGATCCTTTATATACAGGGCCTGCCGGCCCTCCTGGCACTGCTGGCCGTTCTCGCCGCCCGGCCAGGCCGTGTCCGACCGCACCTCTGAGCGAGACGGCTTCAGCGCCGGGCCGGCCACACGGCCCTGCCAACGCCGGACTTCGTGCGTCGATTCTACAGGCCGTAGAACCGCCCGGCAGCGCGGCCGAAAACTGCGGCATGCGCATTCATCTCGGCTACCACCTCGGGCATCGCGCCGGGATCGTCCATGTTCTGCATGATGGCGCAGGGCTCGGGGACAAAGGTGTCGATCGGCAACACCGACAGCACGGTCTGGAGAACGTGAGGCGTGTCGATACCGGACATTCGGTTCAAACGACGCCCGCGGGTGGCCGGATAGTTGGTGTCGACGAGAGCGATGCGGTCGCTATGGCCCCTCTCCGTCAGTGCGTGCAGAAGATCAGGGGTGAGTAGAGGGTCGAGGCCAAGCAGCATGTGTCCTCCGGCGTCCGGTTCGATCCTGGCACCAATCCTCGATCCCTGAATCGCAAGTGTATCGCGCCCCGGAATCGCTTTGCCTTGGCGTTTCGCCACCCCTAGTCTGACCGCGACCGTCCCGAGCAGAGAACGTCGGGCAAATGTTCCCGGAGCCTGCGCGATGCCAGCCGTCTCTCCCCGTATCCACGAGGCGCCGGACGACCTGCTCGCCGCCATCGACTACTGCTACGAGCAGGGCTGGACCGACGGCCTGCCGGTTGTCCCGCCCGAGGTCGGCCGGGTCCGGGCCATGCTGGCCAGCGAGAGTCGGGCCGCGGACACCGTGATCGCGCGTCACCCCGCGACCGAACTTGAATTGTCGCTGCATGCCGCTGCGGTGAATGCCGTCATGGCTGGCTGCCTGCCTGAACATTTCCCGGTGCTGGTAGCGGCATTCGAGGCCATGGACAGGCCGGATTTCAATTTCCACGGCTCAACCGCCAGCACCGGCGGCTCGGCGCCGCTTCTGGTCGTGAGCGGCCCCTACGCCGACGAGATCGCGATGAACGCCGACGTGAACCTGTTCGGTCCGGGCAATCGCGCCAATGCGACGATCGGGCGGGCGGTGCGGCTGATCCTGCGCAATGTCTTCCAGATGATCCCCGGCATTTCCGACAAGTCGACACAAGGCAACCCGGGCAAGTACAGTTTTTGTATCGCCGAGCGTGCCAGAGGCAATCCGTGGCCCCTACTCTGTGCCGCACAGGGTTATCCCGCGGGTGTTACTTCGGTCACCGTCTTCGCAGGCGGCGGGTTCTGCAACGTCGAGAACCACGGCGGCAACACACCGGAGCAGGTTCTCGGTTCGGTCGCGGACGCGATGGCTAACTACGGCTGCATCACGCTCGGCCAGAGCGTGGTGATACTGGCGCCCGAACACATGGCCATCGTCGCGGGCGCCGGCTGGACGCGCGAGCAAGCACAGAATTTCCTCTTCACCCACGCCCGGCGTTCGGTCGAGGGGATGAAGGGCGTCGGCAAATACCGCGACCGCGAGTACGACACCCAGCACGGCGATGCCGCCTCCAGCTTGGTAGAGGCGGATTTCGTGCATCGCGGGCTTTCGCCCGACGATATCCTGATCACGATGGGGGGCGGCGACGCCGGGGGCCATTCGTGCTTCATTCCATCGTGGAGCCGCGGCCGAGGCTCGATCATGCAGCATGGCCCGATCAACCTCGGGCGGAAGTGAACAGGGGAGATATCGCGCATGCAGCTCTACGCACCCACGTCCACGGCGGCAAAACGCAAAGCGTTCCGCGCCCCTCCCCTCGCCAACCTGGAGGGCATGCGGCTCGGCATCCTGGAGAACGGCAAGCTCAACGCCGAAGAGATGCTGAACGAAGTCGGCGCGTTGTTCGTGCAGCGCCACGGCTGCACCATCCGCACCCTGGCTTCCAAGCGCAACGCCAGCGCACCGGCCCCGGCCGCGACCCTGGTCAAGGTCGCGCAGGAGGTTGATTTTCTCATCACCGGCCTGGGTGATTGAGGTTCCTGCTCAACGTGCAGTCTGCACGATGGCATCAGCTTCGAACAACTCGGCAAGCGGGCGGTAGTGCTTTGCACCCAGCCGTTCGAGGTGACGGCGCGCAACATCGCCCGTGTCCTGGGCCTGCCCGACTACCCCTTCCTCACGGTTCAGCATCCTATCGGCAGCTGCACCTTGCCGGAACTCAAGGCCCGCGCGGAAATCGCTTACCGGCAGGCACTGCCAATTCTGCTGCAGTCCTGAGCCGACGACAGGCGAGGCCGTCCAGTTAGGCCCGCCCTGACACAAGGCGCGTCTGGTAGGCAACCAGAGCCTTCACGTGGTTGCGACCGGCGCGCAGGCCGACGTGTCCATCAGGCCGGCAGCCCCTCCGTCACCTCTTCCGAGATGCGATGTTGAGGCCGTATCGGCTGCCGCAGATCGAGAGGTCGATCTCGCCCAATACGCGGCCCGCCGAATGCAGCCGAGCCACCCGCTGCTTGACGCCGGCGGCAAGCAGCGGCTCGAGAATTCCCAGCGACCCGAAGATCTCGAGGGAGCGAGGATGCACGACCGTTGCACGGTCCCATTGCAGCGGCGTCCGATGAGCGTCGATGACCCGGCAATCGACTCCCCGGCGATAAAGCTCCGACGCCAGCAATAGACCAGTCGGGCCGGCGCCGACCACGAGAACGGCTACTTCGGCAACCATGTCCGACAGCCCCTTTTTGAGATCGACCCTTCGTCATCGGCACGATGCGCAGGCGACGCCCCAGGATCAGGCGATCTTCGCGAACATGCTCAATGCTGAGCAATTGCATGCGGCCGCACCAGCCGCAAACATGACAGCGCAAAAATCACGATGAAGTTCGCCAGCGGCAAAAGGCTGGCTG
>CALFRN010000436.1 GCA_937919085.1 uncultured Reyranella sp. | reverse complement strand
TGCTAAAAGGGGACATTCTCACGTTGCGCTGACATTGCTGTCTCCAATCCCTTAGAACAAACTTGATGCCCTTCTTTTGAGTTAGAATCAGTCTCATTCGGAAGTCGCGAACGTGATAGTACGGCGCACGCGTTCAATCGGTTCCGAGGGAAAAATGGACTATTTGGGCAAGAAGGTGCTGGTTGCGGGGGCGGCAGGCTTCATTGGAACCAATCTAGCTGCTCGCCTTGCAACATTGGGTGCGCGACTGCGTCTTACGATACACGACAAACCACTTCAGATGGCGTTTCCAGAGGCAGAAGTCCTGAAACTTGACCTACGGAGTGCCGAAGACTGTGCAAGTGCCGTCGAGGGGATCGATTACGTCTTCATTTGCTCTGCCCACACCTCGGGCGCAGCTGTCATACGCACCACGCCCCTCGCCCATATCACCCCCAACGTCCTCATCAACACCCTTGTGCTTGACGCGGCTCATCGCGCCGGCGTGAGCAAGCTCTGCTTCATTTCCACAGGCGCGATCTATCCCGACACCGGCACTCGTCCCGTTGCAGAGACTGAAGCGATGAACGGCGACCCGCACGACGTCTACTTTGCCGCAGGCTGGATGAAGCGCTATGCTGAAATTCTTTGTCGAACATACAGCGAGAAAATCGCCTCGCCCATGCGGACTGTGGTGGTCCGACCATCCAATATTTATGGGCCTTACGACAAGTTCGACTTCGCTGTTAGTCACGTAACCGCGGCTCTGCTCCGCCGCGTCGTCGAGCGCCACACACCCGTCGAAGTATGGGGCACTGGCAGCGACATCCGCGATCTTATCTATATCGACGACTTTATCGACGGTCTCATTGGAGCGTTTGCGACGAACCTGCCCTACCTTGCGGTCAATATCTGCGCCGGACGCGGCCACTCGGTCCGGCAAGTACTGCAAACGCTTCTCGAGGTCGACGGCTTCAGCGACGCTGACGTCAGGTTCGACCCATCGCGACCGAGCACGATCCCGGCGCGTCTGATGGACGGCGGCCTGGCGCGAACCCTCTTCGGCTTCGAACCAAAGGTGCCACTAGCTGACGGCCTTCGGCGTACAATTGCCTGGTATCGGTCCCGGCAAATTCTCTGACAGGCACCTCGTATTAGAATGGGCCGCGGAACTTCTTGTAGCCTTCCGTCATCGAGTGCTCGTCTGGCAACGAGATGCCATGTCCAGGGCCCTTCGTCTGGGCGAGAATCGCTTCCACCGTCTCATGCTGGCTGGGATAGTAGAGATCCTCTAGGCTCTTGGCCGTGGGGCATGGCGCGGGCGCCATGCCAAGCATCGTCGGCGGCTTCCGCAGCAAGCCGGGGTCACGCATCATCAGCTGCCGACAAACTTCGCCCGCCACGCCATACTCGAGCCATGACGTATCGGCGATCACCAGCTTGCCGGTCTTTCGCACGCTATCGGCCACAAGTTCCCAATCCGGATGGCTGATCGAATTGAGATCGATGATCTCGACTTCGACGCCAGCCTTTTCTTTGACGTACTGTGCCGCACGTAACGCCTCTACAACCATCACCGACGTGGCGACAACGGTAACATCGCGGCCCTCCCGTGCCACGTAACTACTCATTGGGATACTTGAGGGGCCGCCTGACACTGAGAAATCGAGATTGTAGAGAAGACGATGCTCGATGCTGATGACAGGACCGGGACTCCGGCCGATGATCTGCGAGTACATGTCAAGGATGGCTTGACTGGTCGCCGGCATTATCACTGTCAGGCCAGGATAGTGCGCGAACGTCGCCTGCGGGCTTTGCGAGTGTTGACCACCCTGCCCCCAGCTGCGCCCAACAACGAGGCGGATGAGCATCGGGCAGCTCATTGTACCACCGAACATATACCTATACTTGGCCGCAAGGTTGAGAATCTGGTTCATTGCCAAAAAAGAGAAGTCTGCGCGGATATGAGTCGTAATTGGATAGTCGCCAACGAGCGCGGCCCCGATGGCTATTCCCGTCATGCCCTCCTCCATCAGCGGTGTATCGAACACACGCGCCGCGCCATACTTGTCGACGAGGCCAGTCGTCGATCCAAAAATGCCCTTAAAATCGTCAACACCCTGCCCCATGATGAAGGCATTGGGATGACCCTCGAGGCCGGCGTCCATAGCTTCCAAGAGGGCCCCGGAATAGGAGAGAACCCGTGTCCCAGTCTCGACGGTACGGTCGCGCGCGTGAACGACATTCATGTGTCGACCTTCTTACAATTAGATTATGTCGGTCAGCAATTCGTCGCGGCCAGGAGCTGGGCTCTTTTCGGCGAAGGCCACCGCAGCATCGATCTCACGCTCCAGCTCGGGTCGTAGTGTTTCGGCTAGCTGGGCATCCACGATGAGCGGATCGCGACGCTTCCAGACATCGACCGCTTCGCTCGTGCGATACTTGAAGTGGAAGTCCTCGCCCACACCCACATGCTCCTTGTAACGTGCCGTGGCGATCTCGAGCAGGACTGGCTCACCAGCCCTGACCTTGGCTGCGGCTTTCAAAGTTGCCTCACGCACGATCAGTGGGTCCCAGCCCTCTTCCACGCGCATCGATGTGACGCCATAGGTCGCCGCATGTTCGTGGAGACGATAGTTCTGCCGTACCTTGCGAAAGCTATGAACGGCGAGGCCATTGTCCTCGCACACAAATAGCACTGGCGTCTTGTTCAGCGCCGCGAAGTTGAGGCTCTCATGATAGACGCCCTCCTCGGTAGCGCCGTCTCCAAACACCGTAACGGCGATTCGCGAAAGGCCTCGGCGCTTAAAGGACATCGCCGCTCCAACGCCGTGCGGGATGGTACTGGCGACCACGGCAGAAGACCCCATAAGACCAACTTCTGGAGCAGACAAATGCATTGAGCCCGCTTTGCCTTTCGAACCACCGCCCAAACGCCCGTAGAGTTCGGCAAACATCGCATCCAGGCGTCCCCCTTTGGCGATATAAAAGGCATGGGAGCGATAGGTGGCAAAGAGAATATCATCTGTGCGCAACGCGTCGCATACCCCAACCGCTACAGCTTCCTGACCAATCGAAAGGTGGACCGGGCTCTGGATTCGGTCCGACGGGTACAACTGGATGATTCGCTCCTCAATCAATCGGATCAGCAGCGACGTCCGGAATAATCGACGATAGAGGTCCTGAGATTCAGCCAATTTTTAGCGCTCCGACAGTGCAGACATGTCCACCCGGCAATCAACGAAGTGGTACACAGAACAAAGCAGGCTTGCAATTCGCGGACCCGAATCTGAACGAAGACACCACGTCATGTCGCCGAAAAACGACCGGGATCGTCCTTCACAGCCTTCGTGAATTGAACGTAAGCCTTGGTAACGTCTCGTGGATGACCTTCTGCGCGCACTTTCCCGTCGTCGATCCACAGGACGTTTCGGCAGAGTCGGATCATCTCAGTCGGGGAATGACTTACGAAAAGCAGAGTCCCTTTCTTCCGAAAATTGTCGATCCAATCCACGCACTTCTTTTGGAAGGCGGCATCGCCCACAGACAACGCCTCGTCTATAACCAAGATCTCGGCATCAATGTGAGCGCAAAGGGCAAACGCCAGGCGCAAGCGCATGCCGGTCGAGTACAGCTTGATCGGTTGGCTCATGTAGCTGCCAATGCCTGCAAATTCGGCAATGGACTCGAGTTTGCACAAAATGTCTTCGCGCTTAAGGCCCAGGACTGCCCCGCCAATCATGATATTTTCCCAACCGGTCGCCTCCGCATCGAAGGTTCCGCCGAGCGCCAAGACTGGCGCCACACGCCCCTTGACCCATATCTCTCCGTTGGTCGGGCGAGTCATGCCACAGATGATCTGCAACAAGGTAGACTTTCCGCTCCCATTGCGACCGATGATGCCGAGACTTTCCCCACGGCAAACGTCGAAGCTCACATCCTTCAGCGCCCAAAACGACTTGTAGTAACT
>CALFRN010000435.1 GCA_937919085.1 uncultured Reyranella sp. | reverse complement strand
CGCCAAAGCCGAGTCGTGCCATGGGGAGTCTCCTGTCGGTCATCCTGAGCGCAGCGAAGGCTCTAACGCTGGTGGCACAGGTCCCTGTCCGGTCGTTCGATGATGTCCTTCGCCAAAGCGCGGGGATGACCCCGCGCGACTCGGGACGACCGAAAATGAGTAACATGGCGGGGCACTCGGGTCGATCCACCGATGGCATTTCGCCAGCCGAGCTTGTATCGCTGGCGGCGGGAAGAGAGGTCCCGGATGGCACTGCGCATCATCGGCAAGGCAAGCTCGATCAACGTCCGCAAGGTGCTATGGGCGTGCGACGAGATCGGCCTCGTATATGAACGCCAGGATCAGGGCCCGGAGCTTGCCCTCAACCCCAACGGGCTGGTGCCGGTGATCGTCGATGGCGACTTCGTGCTGTGGGAATCCAACACCATCCTGCGCTATCTCGCCGGCCGCTACGGCGCGACGGATCTGTTGCCGCAGGAACCGCGACGGCGGGCCGGGGTCGAGCAATGGATCGACTGGCAGGCGACCGACCTCAATTCTTCCTGGCGCTATGCTTTCATGGCGCTGGTCCGCCGCGATCCTGCCTTCGACGACCCGCGCCAGATCGCGGCCTCGACGACGAACTGGAATCGCATGATGTCGATCCTCGATGACCGGCTGGCGACAACGCAGGCCTGCGTGGCCGGCGCCGGCTTCACCTTGGCCGACATCCCTATCGGCCTGTCGGTCAATCGCTGGCTCATGACGCCGATCGAACGGCCGGCGTTGCCGGCCGTGCTGGCCTACTACGAACGCCTCAGCACGCGTCCGGCCTTTCTCAAGCACGGCCGCAACGGTATTTGCTGAACTGAATGCTCATACTCCTCTTCCTGCAGAGCCTTCAGAGGCGCTGGGAGTACACCGATTCGAAATGGTTGATATTGGCCAGATTGCAATCGCTGCTATTGAGGCCCTATGAACAGTACATATACGTTGCGCGATCATTGAAATTTGCATGCAGGTGTTCAAAGAGCGCCCAATGGCCGGGAGAGAGCGGCAGCGGGTCCAATATATTCAGCTTGGGCCGAACGGCCGCCCATGCCTGATGAAGAGATGTCACAACGCGAGGGTCGCCAGCAGGCGTTCGGCTGCCTTGAGGTCGGCCGTATCCGAGCCCTCCGTGAATTGATCGAACACGGTCTGAAGAAGCGCCCGCGCTTTCCCGGACTGTCCCTTGGCGGCCATCAGTGCGGCCAGGTCGGTTGAGGCGCGCAGTTCCCACGATCGCGCGCCCTGGCGCCGGCTCCAGTCGAGCGATTGCCGCAAGCATCCGTCCGCCTCGTTATCGCCGGTCTGCGACACCGACGAGAGAAGGCCTGCCTTCACGCGCAGCAACTCGGGCATGTACACAAGGTCTCCCCTTGTCTCTGCCGCCCGTGTTGTCGCGTCAACCTGCGCGAGGCCTTCCGGAAGCCGACCGAGCGCCGCCAGCCCCAGCACGAGTGAGATCTCGAACTCCGTCACGAGCAGGCCGTAGTTCATGGCATGAATCTTATCGAGGCAGGCCTTCAGGCTCTGCACGCCGCCTCGCGCATCGCCTCGGCGGATCGCCAATTCACTTTTGCGGGCCTGTCCGAGCACGACAAGGGGTTCGAGGGATTGGGACTCGGCGTGGAAGATGGATGACGTTATCAGCTCCTCGGCGTTCCCGAGATCGCCAGTCCAAAGGAAAACAGACGCTGCCCACGTCAGGACGACGGAGAGCGATTCGGGGCGGTCCAGACGTTCGGCATCCTTCGCGGCCTGACGCGTGCGTTCCGCAGCCTTGTCCGGATGGCCCTGCAGCCACAAGGTACGGGCAAGCGCAATCTCCGCCCGGTAGTGGCGATCGTAGCCCAGGTAGATGGTGCTGGCCTGGCGAGTGCGCGTGCGCTGCGCCATCAAGGCCTCGAGTTCCACCCGGGCGGCGCCGTGTTCGCCCGCCATGTGCAGCGACCTGCCCAGGATGGAATGGGCCAGCGCCAGCGCCGCCGGATCCTCGACGGTGCCGGCAATGGCCCGGCATTGCGTTGCGTTTTGCATCGCTTCGCTGAATTCGCCGCCGCGAAAATGGAACATGTGACGCAAGCTCCGGAGTCCCACGCGGTTGAGGCCGTCGCCGCGGGCATCGGCAATGGCGACACTCTTGACCAGGGCTTCGCGCGCCGCCTCGTTCTGGCCGTGCATGTAGAGCGACGCCGTCCCGAGGCAGGCCAGCAGATGCATCTCCTCGCTGGCTCCACGGGTCGTGTCGTCGAGCGCGCGAAGTGCCTGCTCCGACCAACGGTGGCATTCCGGAAGCAATGACATCGCCAGCAAAACGGGCGTCGCGGCGGCGGCAAGCCCGACGCCGATGGCCACGTTGCCATTGGCGCTGAAACACCATTCCAGTGCCGCCCGGGCATTGTTGAGAGCGGCGAAATGGATGGATCGCTCCGCCCCGGTCGAAAGGCTCGACCATTCAGCCCCGTTCT
>CALFRN010000434.1 GCA_937919085.1 uncultured Reyranella sp. | reverse complement strand
AGTGGATGGAAAAATCTGTTGCGGTGAGAGTGTCTATGGGTTTGGGGGAATGCCATTTTGCAGCTCAAGGTCAAGTCCTGACCGCAATAACCGACACTCCATCACAAGGGGCATGTCACAAAGTGTCGGGTGAACCGACAGTTCATGGCGGGGGCCAACTGGTGTCGATCCCTGCACCATGATCATTTCCCACTCAAGCCAGCCCTGCAGCACACCACTTTGCTGCCTACGTTGCTTGGGTGTTTGAGCTGGCATCAAAACAACCACCGCCTTGAATGCTGTGGGCGCAGCAGTGATGATCTTTGTTTGCATTTCATGGGTGAATACTTTGCGAACAGCCACCAAGTACTGACTCACAGTGGTTGTGGTCAGGCTACTGCTCAAATGTTGGCTGAACGCCAGCAAGTCGCTGTAGTCAATGCTGTTGATTGAGCGTTTGGCAAACTGCGGCAAGATGTGTGCATCTAATCTGTTGCGCAGTACCTGCAAGCTGCCCAATGCGAACTCGCCACGCTGCACACGTGCCTGCTCATTGGTGAACAGTTGTGCAGCAACAGCACCGAATGTGAGACTTGGCTTGCAAGCGGCGACCAATGCAACACGTTCAGTCTTGCGATCGAATACAGGTTGCAGATTTTTTTGCGGCGTGTGCTGGTGCAGCAGATGCTCGTAGAACTGCCGCGTCGTCAGGCTATGCCGACAACTCCAGTGTCGCGGTAGTCATTGATCTGATCGTCACTGTATCCAGCCTCGAGCAGGATAGCCCTGGTGTGTTCGCCAAGCCTTGGTGGTGGTGGGCCGACAGGGGATACTTCGCCATCGAACCTGACGGCGCGGGCGACAGTGTTCAACGTGCCGAAATGTGGGCTGGTGTATTGCTGGACGATCTTGGAGGCGGAAATGTGGGGATGCTCCGACAGCTGGGACAAGTCGTTCACCGGTGCAATGGGGACCCCGGCTTTCACAAGGACACGCTCCCAAAATACACGCGACTTGCTCGCAATGAGGGGGCCAAGAATGTCCATCAGTGCAGCGTAGTTTTTCCGGCGCGCCGGGTTGGTTTTGAACAAGGGATTGGCGTTCAGATCAGGTTTCTGAATGGCGGTGCAGAACAATTCCCACAATTTCTGGTTGCCGCAGGCGATGTAGACAAAGCCGTCGCTCGCCTTGAACGATTCATAGGGGACGTTGTCGGAGATGACATGTTGTCCGGTCTTCGGAGGAAGGACTACGCCTTCGGTACCCCACAACCTCTGCAGTCCCCAGGCTTGCAATGCGACTGCCGAGTCGGCCAGACAGACTTCGAGAAAAGCGCCCTCGCCAGTCACTCCGCGCTGGATGATGGCGGCGAGGATGCCGGCGAAAGCGTTTTGCCCGGTCGTGAAGTCGATCAACGGAATGTTCAGGCGCGCCGGAGGAGGTCCGCCTTCCTCGGGGATCTGCATCATCCCGCTGAAGGCCTGGATGACGGGGTCGTAACCTCGCGCCTTGGCCATCGGGCCGACCTCACCAAACGCCGAGATGCTGCAATAGATGAGCCGCTTGTTTTCTTGGCGCAGTTGCGTGTAGCCCAAGCCAAGTCTGTCCATCACACCGGCGCTGAAATTCTGCAGCACGACGTCACTCTGTCTGGCCAGGCGCCGGACGATGTCTATGCCCTCCTTGCTTTTTAGGTTGATGACCACACTGCGCTTGTTTCGGTTGACGACAAGAAACAGCGTTCCGGCTCCGGCTTGACGTCGATGAAGGGGTTGCCAGTTTCTCGAATCGTCGCCCGAAGTGGGTTCGATCTTGAGGATGTCCGCGCCATAGTCACCAAGCAGTTGCCCGCAATGGGGACCGGCAAAGACAGTTGAAAAGTCGAGCACCCTGATGCCGTTCAATGGTTTCATGTTGTTCTCTGATCAAGCCAATGAAATGTCTTTATCGCAATATTCGACTCTATACTATACTTCCATTCGCATTTACCCTCCGCACCGAAAAAGCCAATTTCCCAAGCATGACGACCTCCACCACTTCGCGGCGTGCGGCACCGAAACCCGCAGCCCCGAAACGCCCGAAGGCTGCGGTGTTGGCGGCCGCAGAGTTGCGCCATCAGATCGTCACTGGCCAGCTCAAGCCGGGCGACAAGCTGCACCCCGAAAAAGTTCTGCAGGTGGAGTTTGCGATTTCTCGCCCGACTCTGCGCGAAGCGCTTCGTCTGCTCGAGGCGGAGTCGCTGATCACGATCAGCCGCGGCAAACACGGCGGAGCACGCGTGACTTCCATCGATCTGACTTCGGTGTCTAACCAGGTCGGCATCTTCCTGCAGATGGAGAGGACGACGTTGAAAGATGTGTGGTTCGCCCGCACCATCATTGAGCCGCCTGCGGTGGGTATGCTGGCCGCGCTGCGCAATCCCGCGGTGATGGATGAGTTGGACGCCAATATCGCCGCAGCACGCGAAGCCTTGCAGACTGATCTGATCCTCTACGCCGATCTGACGGCCGAGTTCTCGAAGCTGGTCACCCGGCACTGCGGCAACCAGACGATTCATCTGTTGTCTTCGCTGATCTACGACATCATCCGGCTGCAGCACCAACACATCACCGCGCGAACGTCGATGAGGGCGAGCGTCGGCAAGCTGCGCGAAAACAGCTTGCGCCACCGCGAGAAGACTGTGGCGCTGATACGCAGCGGCAAAGCCGCCGCTGCCGAAAAGTTCTGGCGCGCGCACCTGGAAGAAACGCGTGACCTGATCCTGATGGCCTACAAGGGGCCGGTGACGATCGATGTGCTGAACGAGCCGGTCGGCGAGCGGCGCGCGATCGATCAGTTCAGGCGCCATGTGCTACCCTCTGCATGAGGGTCGTGCCGGCTTGAAGCGGAAACTGCAGCACCAGCACTTCAGCGCCGGCAGCGCCGGCTTGCAGCGAGATCTGATCACTGGCAGGGCAATAGACAACTGCCAGTGACTGCAGCGTCGATGCGCTGATGGCAGCCTCGCCCTGCGTGATCACGTAGAACCGACCTGCGGAGCCAGGTTGACAGTCGAACTGATGGTCTTGACCCGGGGCCAGGTTGATCAGGAATACCGCGAGTCCATCGGCCCGCGGCTCAATCAAGGATTCGATCGAAGTCTGCGACAAACCAGCCAGCGCCTCGCCACTCAAACGGTTCTGCGATGCGGCATGGCTCTGTTCGTGCTGCAGATCGCGCTGCATCCGCTCGCGTGATCCGGGCTTGTGCAAATACCATGCGCCGCTGTCTGCGGACACTCTCAGGTTGAGATAGGTGAGGCCGAATTCGCCGGCCGCCACCGGCCCGTAGCCGGTTTCCGGCGCTGCATAGTGCACGCTCAAAGGCCCGACCTGGTGCCGGCCGATGGTTCCGTTGCCCGCGATGACGATCTGGAACTGGTGCTCGAGGTGATAGTGCGGTGGCGTGACCCAGTTCGCGGCCTGCTCGACCAGAAAAGCCTGCTCGCCAGTCTGCCTCTCCAGATGGGAGCCGATCAGGTCGGTGACAAAACCTTCGAAGGTATCTTTCGACAAGGCGCGCCGGGCCGATCGTGCCTGCTGCAGGGATTGTGTCTTGAGCATCAGACCACTCAGCTTCTATCCGAACAAGCCGGCAGCCTGCGCAGCGCCGACCTCCGAACTGTTCAGCCAGGGCTGCAGGATCTCCTGCGCCTGTTCGGGGTCCCATGGCCGGAAGGGCAGCGGGGCGGGGGAAACTGATCGGCTGAATCGCGGCGCCGGCGCTGGCTGCGTCACACCGTCGATCTCCACATAGGTCCCGCGCTGTTGCAGATGCGGATGATGCGGCGCTTCGTCGAGCGTCAGGACGGGTGCGAAACAGCTGTCTGTTCCTTCGAAGATCGTGCACCATTCAGCGCAGGTTCGGCTCTTTATCTTCACGCCGATCTGCGCCTTTGCGGTCGACCACTTGTCGCGGTTCCATTGATCGGCAAGCAGCTCGTCGAGCCCGAGCAGACGTAGCACTTCGGCATAAAACTTCTTCTCGACCGCACCGATCGACACCCACTTGCCATCCGAGCATTCGTAGACGTCATAAAACGGCGCCCCCGAGTCGGTGATGTTGGTGCCGCGATCGTTGGACATCATGCCGGCGGCGAAAGTGCCGTGCGGCTGCGTCATCAGCGACGCGACGCCGTCGACCATTGCCGCATCGACCACCTGACCCACGCCCGAGGTCTTCATTTCATGCAGCGCGGCAAGAATTCCCATCACCAGGTACATCGTGCCGCCACCGAAATCGCCAACCAGATTGAGCGGCACCGCCGGCGCCTGCCCGGCGCGGCCGATGGCATGCAACGCGCCGGTCAGCGCGATGTAGTTGATGTCATGTCCGACCGCATTGGCCAGCGGGCCGTCTTGACCCCAACCGGTGATGCGGCCATAGATCAGCCGGCGATTTCGTCCCAGACAGACCGTCGGACCGAGACCCAGTCGCTCGGTGACGCCGGGGCGAAATCCTTCGATCAGGACATCGGAGCGAGCAACCAGGTCGAGCGCGAATTCCACCGCATCAGCCTGCTTCAGATCAAGCGGAATCGAGCGCCGATTGCGCAACAGCAGATCGAAACGGGGCGGGCGCGGCACGCCGAGACCCGCCGGCTCGGTCCTGTCGATGCGCAATACGCTGGCCCCCATGTCGGCGAGCAGCATTGCAGCCATCGGACCCGGCCCGATTCCTGCGAGTTCGATGACCTTCAAGCCATGCAAAGGACCCATGTTTGTGCCTGCCAGTTGAAGCGAAAGGGTTGCTGCGGGGTCCAGCTTAGAACGGCGCGTATTCCTTGCCGAGCAGTTCGCGCGCAATGATGCCCAGGTGGACTTCGCGCGGGCCGTCGGCCGACTCCATGCCGAGGCAGTCACGAAGACGCTGTTCATGCGGCAGGTCCTTCGCCCAGCCGTAGTGTCCGTTCAGGCGCATGCAGGTATACAAGACCTCGTTAGCAGCTTTGACTCCCCACCATTTGGCCATCGACGATTCGGCGTCGTGACGCAGGCCCTTGTCCTTCAGCGACAGGGCGCGGTAACACAACATCCGGGCCGCCTCCAGCTTGGTCGCCTCGGTTGCGAGCTCGTTGGCGACCCCTTGCCATTTCGACGCCGAACGGCCCATGATCTGCCGGGTCTTCAGGTACTCGATGGTTTCGTCGAGCGATTTCTGGGCTGCACCGATACATGCCAGCGGAACAAAATTGCGGTTGTAGCCGATGATGGTCATCGCCCAGATGAAGCCTTCGTTTTCCTTCCCGATCATGTTGCGGGCAGGGATCCGGACTTCGTCGAAAAACATGCTGCCGCCGCGATCGAGCTTTTGACCCATGCGCTCGAAGTTGCTGGTCGACAATCCCGGGGTATCGGTAGGCACCAGGAAGAACGACAGGCCGCGTGGGCCCAGCTTGCCGGTGCGCGCTGATACAAACACGACCTTCGAGACACCGGTGAAGGTGATGCTGGTCTTCTCGCCGGTGATGACGTATTCGTCGCCATCCTTGACCGCCTTGGTTGTGATGTTGCCGGCATCGGCGCCGCCGCGTGGTTCGGTGAACGCGAGCGACATCATCTCGCCATTGGCGATGCGCGGGATCCACTCATCCTGCAGATCCGGGTGCATCGACGATGCCATCTCGCCGAGGTGGATTGCGTTCGAGATGATGTACCTGATCTGATGGTCGCAACGGCCGATCTCTTCGCAGACGATTCCGCAATCGACAAACGAGTAGCCCTGGCCGTCGTATTTTTCAGGCAGACGCAGCTTGAGCAAACCCATGTTGACCAGTTTGTCGATGAAATCCTTGGACAACCACTCGCCGGTTCTGTCCCAGCGTTGGTAGTTCGGAAGCAACTCGGTCTCGGCGTAACGCCGCACCGAATCGCGGATCATTTCTTGGTGGTCGGTAAAACTGAAATCCATTGTTGCGCTCCTTGATTAAGCCTTGGTGGGTTCTCGTTGACCCTGGTAATAGGGTCCCAAGATCGGGTGTTTCCAGGGGGAATAACCCTCCTGTTCATAGGCTTGCCGCCCGAGCTTGAAGTGCCGGGCCGACGCCATGCTTTCGATTGCCGGAAGATTGGGGTCGTAAAAGTGATCGAGATCGGTGGGCCGCGGGCCGGCCTTGGAGACATGGCCGAAAGCGGGCCGGCCGATGATCTTCTCGAGTTTCCAGACGCATTCGATCAGCTTGTCGAGGTCGACTCCGGTATCGATTCCCATGCCACCCAGCATGTGCATCAGATCCTCGGTGGCCACCATTCCGGATGCCTGGCCGTTGCCACAATACTGGCCGCCGCCGATGCCGCCGAGAGTCCCTTCGATCAGCACGGTGTCGCTCGAATCGAGGCTGCGCAGTGCGGCGTAGATCGAAGGCAATGCCATCGCTCGGGCGTCGTGCATGTGCAGATGGAAGTGTGTGACTGCTGGCCAGCGGCGCTTGATTTCCAGCAGATCCTGTTCCATCTCGTGCGGCAGGCACCAGCTCTGCGAATCGTGCAGGCCGATCTCGATCACCTGCAAACCGGCGGCCTGCAGAAGATCGATCTGGCGCTCGATCATCGACAGGCGATAGGCCTGCGAAAACTTGCCGGCGAAGTTGGATCCCCAGGCGGAATAGATGGCGACTCTGGCCTTGTCGATGCCGCGGCTTTGGGCCTCGAGAATCTGTTCCGGCCAAGTCTGCATCGCTTGCTCGATCGATCGATTGACGTTCCTGCGTTGATGAACGTCGCAGATGTCGATGAACAGCGTGAAGATCTCGTCTTCGATGGACAACGGTGGTGAAAAGGTCTGTGCCCGCTGGCGCGCCTTCTGGTTGTGCACAAAGGTCAGGTAGCTGACACCGTCCTTGGGCTTGATGGCGCGCAGCAGATCCTCGAAGTCGGCCATCTGCGGAACATAGCGCGGGCTGACAAAGGCGCCCAGCGTGATCCGCTTCAGCCCCGTGTCGGAAAGGGCCTCCAGGAATTCGAGCTTGGTCTGCAGCGGGATGGTGACGTCTTCGATACCGAAGCCTTCACGCATAACCTCTTCGCTGTAGATCACCGTCGGCCAGTTCTTAGGTTGCATGTAGATTCGATTCGGTTCGTGGCCACTGGTGGCCGGGGGGTCGTGCGGATCGGCGCGACCATTCTGAGGTGTCTAGGTGAAATCGATATTTCCAATTGTCTAACTATTATGATACAGTATATTCGGTCAGTCAAAAATCTTGTTCGTTTTATTCAATTTGAATGCGAGCAAGATGCGCTCTGATCAGGCCGGGGTCGCTGCCGAAACGACAGCGCGAGCGACGTCTGCACAACGCGAACCGGGTTGCCCGGAGCGAACTGCAGTCGCGTTGCGAGAGGAAGTCTCGGTTGTGTTTTATCCATTACCAAGTGCCAATGGCACTGCCACACGACAGGAGACATAAGATATGAAATTCGCAGCAATCCTTTCTCTGGCCGCCGCCGCGCTGTTCAGCGCGCCGGTAGCCGCCGAGGTCGCCGGTCCAAGCGTGAACTGGCGGATCGCTACCTCCGGCAAGCCGCGCAGCGGCACCACCCATATCGAAGTGCTGAAGAAATATGTGGAAGAACAGACCAACGGTCGGTTCTCGATCACGCTCGGCTACGGTACCTTCGGCGAGGCCAAGGAATTCCTCGATCTGTTGAAGATCGGCGTCATCCAGGGCGCGACCGTCCAGGCCTCTCTGTCGGTCGACCGACTGCCGCTGTACACGGCGCTGGATCTGCCGTTCCTTCCTCTGAAGAATCCGGATACCCAGCGCAGAGTGCATGAGGCCGTCCACGCTCGACCCGATATCAAGGCCGAGTTTGCAGCCTGGAATTCGATGCCGTTCATGTCAAGCTTGCTGCCGCAGTACGAGATTCTGGGCAAAGGCAATGCGCCGAAAAAGCTCGCCGATCTCAATGGATTGCGGCTTCGCGCGCTGGGCGGTGCAGGCAAGGCACTCGCCAAGCTCGGCGCTGTGCCGACCAACCTGCCCGCATCGGAGACTTACGTCGCAATGGATCGCGGGTTGATCACGGCCGTTGCCTTCCCCTACTACGCCCATGTCTCGTTCAAGACCTACGAACTCGGTTCGTGGATGACGACCAATCTGGCCATCGGGACGACAGCATTTCCAGTCGTCTTCGGCGTGAAAGCCTGGAATGACTTGCCGCCGCAATACCGCGAACTACTGCTGCAGGCGCGCGAAGTTGCGTACAGGGCGCACAAGGAAGTCCTCAAAAAAGATGACTTGAAAGCGCTGGCCACGATCAAGGGCGCCGGGGCCAAGCTGATCGAGTTTGGTGACACGGATCTGGCTGAGTTCAGGGCGGTCGGTGGCAAGCCGGTATGGGACGAATGGGTCAAGTCAATGAAGGGCCGCAATCTGGATGGTCAGAACCTGTTGGACTTCATTCTCAAGCTTTCCAGCGAGAAGAAGTAGACGAACGGGTCTGAAGCCGCGTCGACGCGAACGGCCATGCAATTGCAACTTTCGAACAAGGACGTCTGATGAACCCGATGCCGAAGATGCCAGATTCTCTGTCTCCGCCTTCCGTGCCAAGCGGGTTAGTCGACAAGTTGCTTACCTGGGTGGAAGACGCGCTGGCCGGGATTGCCGGGCTGGCAATCCTGGCGATCATGCTGATCGGTGTTGTCCAGGTCGTGATCCGCGTGATCTGGAATCTTCCCATCCCTGGCTACATTGACTATGTCGAATTGATGATGACACTGGCCGCATTTGTCGCCATCGGTTACGCCGAACGTTTTGGTGCCCACATCCGGATGGATTTTCTACCTGCCCACTTATCGGGGAGTTGGCAACAATCACTTGAACTGCTCTTGGCCCTGCTGGCCTTGTTGATGGCGGCTTTTCTGACCTATGCCACTTGGTTCAGTTTCATGCGCGCCTTCCAGCTGGGCGATTCGACGATGGACGTGCAGCTGAAGGTTTGGCCCGGAAAGCTGGTCTTGGTCGTTTCGCTTGCGCTGCTGTGCCTGCGGCTGACCTTAACCGCCATCAGTTTTGGGCGCGCCATAAGCGTTCGAACCAATGACTGAGCACAGGGATCTCTGCATCGCGGCACCGCACACCACAGAAAGGGCATTGCGATGAATCTGGCGCCACTCGAAATCGGTGCTGCAGGCGCCCTGTTGCTGCTCATGTTGGGCTTGCTCGGGATGCGTATCGCCTATGCATCGGGGCTAGTCGGCACGCTTGGACTCGTCGTCATGCTGGGCTGGGATGGCGGCCTGCGAACCGCCGGTACCGTGCCGTATGCGAAGGGCACCTCGTACTCCTTGTCTGTGCTGCCGATGTTCATTCTGCTTGGCTATCTCGCCCACTACGCCGGCATTTCGCACAGCGTGTTCGAAACCTGTCGACGCTGGTTGGGGCGGTTGCCGGGCGGTCTGGCGGTGGCAACCATCTTTGCGGTCGCCGGCTTCGGCGCTGTTTCCGGTTCAAGTGCTGCGGCTGCGGCGGTCTTTTCCCGGCTCGCCATTCCGGAGATGCTGCGCGAAAAGTACAGCAAGGCACTGGCGGCTGGAACAGTCGCCGCCGGTTCGGTACTCGACTCGATAATTCCGCCGTCCACGCTGCTTGTCGTCTATGCAATCATCACCGAGCAATCGGTATCGAAGCTGTTGATAGCGGGTTTTGCTCCAGGCATTTTCACGGCGCTGGTTTACGCTGGCATCGTGATGGTGATGGCCCTGCGCAATCCCAAAATTGCGCCGCGCACACGGCGCTACAGCTTGAACGAGAAGGTCGCGAGCCTTCCAGGATTGATTCCAATCGTCATGATCATTGCGACCATCTTCACGGCGATGTATTTTGGCTGGGCCACTCCCACCGAAGCCGGGGCGCTCGCGGCCTCCTTCGTATTTTTGCTGGCCCTGATCAAGCGCACCAAGATTCGTGACTTCAAGGATGCCTTGCTCGACACCGCAAAGCTGACGGTGGTGATCTTCACCATCGTCTGGAGCATCATGATTTTCGTGTTGTTCCTCGGTTATGCCGACCTGCCCGCGTTCATCGCGAAATGGGTGCAGTCAATGGATATACCCCCGCTGGCAGTGTTGCTTGTGGTGTACGCACTGTTTCTCGTGCTTGGAATGTTCATTGATGCCTTGGGCATCATGTTGTTGACGCTGCCGATCGTCTTCCCATTGATCACCGGCCTTGGTTACGACCCGATTTGGTTCGGGGTGATCGTCGTTAAACTCTGCGGCATTGGCCTGCTCACGCCGCCTTTCGGTCTGTGTTGTTTTGTCGTCAACAGCGTGCGCCCCGATATTTCCCTTCATACGATTTTCCGCGGTGTCATGCCGTTCATCATGGTCGACGTTGTGCTGGTGGTATTTCTGACTATTTTCCCGGAGATGATCACATTCATCGTCGGTGGTACTTGATACTGCACGAATAAGGCCTGTGGCCAGGCTCCCCTCGCTGATCATTTCTGCCCAGCGGGCAGCGAGCGGTATTGATCGCATATTGATAGACATGCGGCGCAGGTTTGGCGAATTGAACAATGGCCGTTTACCAGGGCTTACCGCTTCGACCTCGTACACTACCCGCTC
>CALFRN010000433.1 GCA_937919085.1 uncultured Reyranella sp. | reverse complement strand
TGCGTTCCCCGGCGCGGGCGCGCCACGGCAGGGTGCGGCGATGTCTGTCGTACCAGGCGAGCAGGCGGCCGGCGTGATCGGGGGCGGGGGTCATGGTCATGTAAGGGCCCCTCACGTACCATCGGGCCCACCATAAGGAACAGGATTTGAAAGGGCCGATTCGGGAAAACGGCTTCCGTGCCATCGGCGGTCTTGCCCAGCGGCTCACGTCGGGCATCGCCCAGGGGCGCGCCAAGGCGGGCAAAGGGGCGGCCAAGGGGACGTCGATCGCGCGTCTGCGCGCCGAGTGGTCGGCTATCGTCGGCCCGGAGCTTGCCCGCGTGACCCATCCCGACGCCCTGCTGGCCAGCCGGGGCGCGCGCAGCGTCCAGGCGGGCGGCCACGGTGCCGGCAAGGCGCTGCGGCTTCGTGTCTCTGGCGCCGCCGCCCTGGAAATACAGCACAAGAGCGGACAACTCGTGGAACGCGTGAATGCCTATTTCGGACACAAGATGATCGATGACATTCGCCTGGTGCAGGGCGCGATCGCCGGCCCGCCGCCCGGCCCGCCGCCGATTGCCAAGCCGGATCCGCTAGTCGTGGCCGAAGTCGCGACCCGCGCTGCGGCCGTGCAGGATCCCGAATTGAGGGCGGCGCTGGCTCGGCTGGGCGCCCGCATATCGCTCAAGCGGCGCGGCGTGCTTGCCGCGGCAATCGGCGCCCTGTTCGTGGCCGACGACGCCCGGGCCCAGGATCAGGCCCGCGCCAAGCTGCTCACCGCGCTTCCCGGCGATCACATCCTGGGCAAGGCGGATGCCCCCAACACCCTGATCGATTATGCCTCGTTCACCTGTCCGCACTGCGCCAACTTCTACATCGCCGTCCTGCCGACGCTGCGAAAGGAATGGATCGACACCGGCCGACTGCGCCTGATCCACCGCCACTTTCCCTCGGATCAGGTGGCTACCCGCGCCGCGCTGCTGTCCGAATGTGTTCCCCCGGACAGGTTCTACGCCACGACCGAGGCGCTGTTTCGCGGCCAGGTCGAATGGCTGACCGCGGACGATCCGGAAGTCGAGATGGTGAAGGTCCTGGCACCCCAGGGCGTGACGCCGGCGTCAGCCCAGGCCTGCTTCGCCGACGACCGTGCTTTGGACAAAGTCGTGGCCGATGTGCAGTCCGGCCAGGCGCTGCGCGTTACTTTCACGCCCACCTTGTTCATCAACGAGCAATTTTACGGGAATCCGGGCGGGATCGACGAGATCGCCGCAATTTTACGCCAGGTGGGACGGTAATCGTTTGACTCCCCACAGGTGAAATTCCCAAGATGTAGTGGAGAGGAAGACGGAATGAGGAATATCTTGATCGTCGCCGGCGGGACCGTGGCAGTGGCCGCGATTGTGGCTGGCGTCTATTTCGGTACCCGCCCGCCCGCGGCAGGCCCGCCGCCGGCAGCCGTGGCGGCAACGCCGGACAAGGCTGCCCTCCTGGCCGTACTGCCGACGGATCACGTCCTGGGCGATCCCAAGGCACCGGTCACGATCATCGAATATGCCTCGCTGACCTGTTCGCATTGCGCGCACTTCCACACCCAGATCCTGCCCGAGATCAAGAAGAAGTGGATCGACTCCGGCAAGGTGAAGCTCGTCTATCGCGATTTTCCGCTCGACCAGGTGGCGGTCAAGGCCGCCCAGATCGCCGAATGCGCCGGCAACGACCGGTTCTTTCCCGTTCTCGACATCATTTTCCGCGGCCAGCCGACCTGGGCCACTGCGGCCGATCCGATCGCCGAACTGGGCAAGCCGCTGCGCATCGCCGGTCTCGGCGAGAACGAGATCAAGGCCTGCCTCGCCAACGACGCGAAGCTCAACGCCGTGCTGTCCGACTATCGCAGCGGCGAGACGCTCGGTGTCAATGCGACGCCGACCCTGTTCATCGGTGGTCAGCTCTATCGTGGGTCGCGTTCGGTCGAGGATATCGACGGCGCGATCAGCAAACTCGTCAAGTAAGTAAACAGCAAGCGTGGTGTAGATGGTCCAGTTCGACAAGCTCCGGCTCTCCGGCTTCAAGTCCTTCGTCGATCCGACGGAACTCGCCATTGAATCCGGCATGACCGGGATCGTGGGCCCCAACGGCTGCGGCAAGTCGAACCTCGTCGAGGCGCTGAAGTGGGTAATGGGGGAGACCTCGGCCAAGCAGATGCGCGGCAGCGAAATGGAGGACGTCATCTTCGCCGGCGCCGGCACGCGCCCGGCGCGCAACATCGCCGAGGTGATGCTGACGCTCGACAACAAGACCCGCACCGCGCCGGCCATGGTGAACGACACCGATCAGCTCGACGTCATGCGCCGCATCGAACGCGGCCATGGCTCGGCCTATTCGGTCAATGGACGCGAGATCCGCGCCCGCGACGTGCAGACTCTCTTTGCCGATGCCGCGACCGGATCGCGTTCGACCGCGATGGTGAGTCAGGGCCGTATCGGCGCGATCATCAACGCCAAGCCGGCCGATCGCCGTACCATCATCGACGAGGCCGCCGGTATTACCGGTCTCTATGCCCGTCGCCACGAGGCCGAACTGCGTCTGCGTGCAGCCGAGCAGAACCTGGCGCGCGTCCAGGACGTGCTGGTGGCACTGGAAGAACAGCACAAGGGACTGAAGCGCCAGGCCCGCCAGGCCAGTCGTTATCGCAATCTTTCCGACCATATCCGCCGCGCCGAAGCCGCAGTGCTGGCGCTGAAGCTCGCCACCGCGGAGCGCGAACTTGCCGAATCTGGTGAGCGCCTGCGCGAGGCCGAAGCCCAGGTCGCCGATCTCACCCGACTGGTCGGGCTTTCAACGACGGCACAGGCCGAAGCCGCTACCGCACTGCCGCCACTGCGCAACGAAGAGGCGGCTGCAGCCGCGGCGCTCCAGCGCCTGCGCGTGGCGCACGATGCCCTGACCGCCGAGGCCGAACGGGTTGCCCACGCCCAGCAGGACGCCGAGACCCGCCTGCAGCAAACCGACGCGGACCTTGCCCGCGAGCGTGGCCGCAAGGGCGATGCCGAAGCCGCGATCGCCGATCTGTCCAGCCAGCGCTGCCGGCTCGAGCAGGATCAGGTGGGCGAGGAGGATCGTGCCGCCGCTGCTCAGATGGCGCGCGACACCGCCCAGGCCGACACGGTCTCGGCCGAGACCGAGCACGACCGCCTGACCCGCCAGATCGCCGACGACGAGGCGCTGCGTCAGAGCGTCGGTCGTGAAATTGCCGAACTGCAGGAGCGGCTGCGCCGGCTTGTGGTCCGGCGTGACGAGGTCGTCGTCCAGCAGAACGAGATCGAAACCGAGCTGGCGAGCCTGCCGGCACTGCCGGAGGTCGAGGCCGCACTCGAGGCCGCCCGTGCGTCCCTCGACACCGCGCGCCGCCATGGCCAGGAGACGATCGAGGCCGCCCGCGAGGCTGCCCGCTACGAGTCCGACGCGGCCCGTCTGGCGGTGGCCAAGGCCGAGGCAGAGCGTATCGACATGGAGCGCGCCCGCGCCGCCGAGCGCCAGGCCGCCGAGGCGAGCCACGCCACTGCTGCTGAAATCGTGCAGAAGACCAACGCACGGTTGACCAAGCTGCGTGCCGAGGAAGCCGGCGTCGCCGCAGCGCTGAAGTCGGCCGCCGGTTCGCTGTGGCCGCCGTTGCTCGATGCCTTGACCGTCGAGCCGGGCTTCGAAAAGGCTCTGGGTGCGGCATTCGGTGACGACCTTGAAGCCTCGTCCGACCGGGGCGCCCCGGCCCACTGGCTGCAGCTCGCGCCGTTCGCCGTGGCGCCTGCCTTGCCGTCTGGAGCCACGCCGCTTGGTGCCCATGTCGAGGCGCTGCCGGAACTCGCGCGCCGCATTGCCTTCATCGGCATCGTTGCCGACGAAGCCACTGGCGAGGCATTGCAGGCCGCGCTTGAGCCCGGCCAGCAGCTTGTCACGCGCGAAGGCGCGGTGTGGCGTTGGGACGGCTACACGATGCGGGCAGGCGCGCCGTCGACCGCTGCCGTGCGGCTCAGCCAGCGCAACCGTCTTGCCGAGATCCGCCAGCAGATCGATGCGGTGGTGATCGAGCAGGCCGCCGAACAGGCCCGCGCCGACGCCGAAGCAGGCTGGCTCGCGGCAGCGCGCAATGCCGAACGTTCCTGCATCGAACAGGCCCGTCAGCACGAACGCAGTGTGGCCGCGGCTGCGCGGCGCAAGACTGAGGACGCCGGCGAGGCAACCCGGGCAGCCGAGCGGGCCGCCCAGACCACCATAGCTGGCGCCGAGCGGGCCGCGACCACCGCGCGCGACCGTCACACCGAGGTGGCGCGCCGCACCGACCAACTCCGCACGCGGCTCGCCGGCATCGAACGGACGCGCGCCGAAATCGCGGGTGACATCGCCGACGCTGAGATGCGCCGGACCTTCCGCGAGGCCCGGCTGTCGGCGATTTCGGACACCCAGGCCGACCGTGCTGCCGCCGGCACCCTGCGCGTTTCCATCGCCGAACTGCGTGCCGCGCTGCTCGACGCGGAGGGAACCTGCGACCGTCTCGCCCGTGAAGCCGCGATGCGGGTCGAGCGGCTCGGCCAGATCGCCCAGGATCACGCCGGTTGGAGTACGCGTCTCGGCGATGCCGATGGGCAGATACTCGAACTCGATGCCCGCCGCGAGCAGATCGCGGCGGCTATCGCCGAGCTTGAAGCCAAACCTGCCGAGATCGAGGCCAACCGCCTGACCCTTGGCGAGGAGATCGCCAAGGCAGATGGCAACCGTCAGCAGGCGGCCGACCGGCTGGCCGTGGGTGAAACCCGGCTTGGCGAGGCAGACAAGGCGTTACGCCAGGCCGAAGGCGAACTGGCGGGTGCGCGCGAAAGCCGGGTACGGCGCGAGGGCCAGGTTGAGCAGGCGACCAAGGACCGCGAGGCCATTGTCGAGCGCATCGCCGAACGGTTGCGGTGCGAGCCCGACGGTGTGCTGGCGCTGGCCGAAGTCCAGTCGCTCGACGAACTGCCGGAGATCGACAAGGCCGAACACCGGCTCGAGCGCCTGGTCCACGAGCGCGAGACCATGGGCGCGGTCAACCTGCGGGCCGAGGAAGAAGCCAGCGAGTTGGAACAGCAGATCACCGGCATGACTTCCGAACGCGACGACCTGGTCGCCGCCATCGGCCGGTTGCGGCAAGGCATCCAGAGCCTCAACCGCGAAGGCCGCGAGCGTTTCGTCGTTGCCTTCGAACAGGTAAGCGGCCACTTCCAGCAGCTCTTCACCAAGCTGTTCGGAGGCGGCAAGGCTGAACTCAGGTTGACCGAGTCGGAAGATCCACTCGAAGCCGGTCTGGAAATCCACGCCAGCCCGCCGGGCAAGAAGCTGCAGGTGATGTCGCTGCTGTCGGGCGGCGAACAGGCCCTGACGGCACTGTCGCTGTTGTTCGCGGTGTTCATGACCAACCCGGCGCCGATCTGCGTGTTGGACGAGGTGGATGCACCGCTCGACGATCTCAACGTGGAGCGCTTTTGTGCCCTGGTCGATGACATCGCGGGCCGCACCGACACGCGATTCCTGATCATCACCCACCATCGCGTCACTATGGCGCGCATGGACCGGCTCTATGGGGTGACCATGTCGGAGCAGGGTGTCTCGCAGCTCGTCTCGGTCAATCTGAAGGAAGCCGACCGGATGGTCGCCTGAGGTCCATAAGCAACAAGACTATCTTCCTCTCTCATCGACTGGGCGCCGGCTGGATTAAGCCGGCGCCCTTCTCTTTGGCGAGGCCGGGATGTAGTGTCCCGCCATGCCCGATGCCCTTGCTCCTCACGTCACGGACGTGATCGAACTGACGCGCGCACTGGTGCGCTGCGAGAGTGTGACGCCGCGCGAGGCCGGCGCGCTGGGCCTGCTCGAGCGCACGCTGACACCCCTCGGCTTCCGGTGCGAGCGGATGGATTTCACCCAGGCCGGCACCGACGACGTTGCCAACCTCTATGCCCGCATCGGCCAGGATAAGGATGGAGGCGGCCGGCATTTCTGCTTCGCGGGCCATTCCGACGTTGTGCCGGTGGGTGATCTTTCATCGTGGACCATCGGTCCGTTCTCGGCCGAACTGTCGGACGGCTATCTGTTCGGCCGCGGTGCCGCCGACATGAAGGGTGCGATCGCTGCCTTCACCGAAGCTGCGGCTCGATTCCTGGCCCGGCGGGGCCGCGACTTCGGCGGGTCGATCAGCCTCCTGATCACCGGCGACGAAGAAGGGCCCGCGGTCAACGGCACGGTCAAGATGCTGAAGCGCCTCGCCGAGCGTGGCGAGACGATCGACGCCTGCGTGGTCGGCGAACCGACCAGCTCCAGGCGCTTCGGCGACATGATGAAGATCGGCCGGCGCGGCAGCATGACCGTCGATATGGTGGTGCGTGGCGTGCAGGGTCACGTCGCCTATCCCGAGCGGCTGGACAATGCCGTTCACCGGCTGTCGGCGCTGATCGAGGCTTTGGTGCGTGAGCCGCTCGACAAGGGCAGCACGCACTTCCAGCCGAGTTCGCTGCAGTTCACCACCGTCGACGTCGGCAACAAGGCGACCAACATCGCGCCGGGCGTGGTCAAGGCGCGCTTTAATACGCGCTTCAACGATCTTTGGACCTCCAAGGCACTGCTCGCGCATCTCACGGAGCGGTTGGAGCGCGCGAATGCGGCGTTGGGCGGGAACGGCCTGTTCGAACTCACCGCCGAAGTCTCGGGTGAGTCGTTCTACACGCCGCCCGGCCCGCTGAGCGACCTTGTGGCCGGCGCCGTTCGCGACGTTGCCGGTGTCGAGGCCGAACTCTCGACGACGGGCGGCACGTCCGACGCTCGCTTCATTCGCGCCTATTGCCCGGTGCTGGAGTTCGGGCTGGTGGGCGAGAGCATGCACAAGGTCGACGAGAAGAGCGCGGTCGCCGACCTCCGGACCCTGGCCGCTGTTTACGAGACGGTACTCGACCGTTTCTTCCCGGCCTGAAGGCCGGCCATGCTCAGCGCCGGCGAAATCGCCCGAGGCGTACAGGGTGCGCTGGGGTTCCTGCGGCGTGATCCGAAGGCGGCGCTGAATTTCGACAATACGGCGGAAGCCTGCCTGCGATCGTTCCGGGTCATGGCGCTGGTGGCGCCGCTCCAGGCGATCCTGCTGATGGTCCGATACTCCGATGTGTCGGTGGCCGCCGATGACATGGATATTTTCGTCGCGGAGACGCTGAGCTACGTCGTCGAATGGCTGCTGTTCCCAGTGGTCTTCTACGAGATCGCCCGCCGTCAGGGCTGGGCCGACCGCTATCCGCGCTACATCGGTGCCCTCAACTGGGTCAGCCTGCCGGGTATGATCCTGGCCGTTGTCTTCGTGCCGCTCGCCCATCTGGCGCCACCGGCGATCGGCAGTCTGGTCACGATCGGCTTGCAGGGATTGTTCTTCTACTGGTTCCTTATGGTGACGCGGCAGATTCTCGGGACCGATTGGCTGATTTCGGCAATGTTGCTGATCGTGAGCTGGGTCCCGCTCACTTTCATCTCATTCCTCGTCGCTCGCTATCTCGGCATCACCGCCTTGGTCGGCGCCTAGATCATAGCGGACGTCCATCAGGCACAATCCCTCCGGCGGGGCCGTTGGACCCCCGCGTGTGCGGTCGCGGGCCGCCAGCGCCTCCTCGACGTCTCGCCTCGACCATTGGCCGCGTCCGACCAGCCGCAGCGTGCCGACGAGGACTCGGACCTGATTGTGCAGAAACGAACGCGCGCCGACGTCGATATGGATCTCCGCGCCGTCGCGTCGCACGCGAAATAGGTCGAGCGTCCTGATCGACGAAGGCGCCTGGCAGGCGGTCGACCGGAAACTGTTGAAGTCGTGATGGCCCTGCAACACGCTTGCGGCCTCGGCCATCGCCTCCAGGTCGAGCCCTGCCGGCACATGCCAGACGTGACCGCGATCGAGGGTAGGCGGCGCTCGGCGATTGAGGATGCGGTAGCGGTAACGCCGCCAGGTCGCGGAGAAGCGGGCATGGAAATCAGCCGGTGCGATCTCGACCGAAGGCAGGGAAATCGGGTTGGGCTTGAGGTGAAAATTGAGCGCCGCCTGCACCTTGGCGGCAGGCATTTCGTCGACGAGATCGAAATGCGCGACCTGACCCAGCGCATGGACGCCCGAGTCGGTGCGGCCCGCGCCCTGCACGCCCACGCGCACGCCGCTCATGGCGAATATCGCATCTTCAAGCGCGGCCTGGATCGTCGGACCGTTGGGCTGGCGTTGCCAGCCGACGAACGGGCCGCCATCGTACTCGACCATGAGCTTGTAGCGTGGCACGGCGTCAGGCGGGCCGGGTTGGCGGCAGAGAGGCGACGTTGGGCAGTGGCAGCACCGCGCCGGCAGCCAGCGCGAAGCCGCGCAGGAAAGCATCGGCCGGCTGCGCCGACTTGCCCGGCCGCTGCAATTTCAGAAGTTTCAGTCCGCCGATGCCGCAGGCGACCACCGGAAAGCCGTCACGGGCAACGCTTGTCGTGCCTGGTGTTCCACCCGCCAGCGTCAGGCCCGCCGCCAGCACCTTGATGCGCTCTCGGTTCGCCTCGAAGCTGGTGCCTGGCCAGGGATGGAAAGCGCGGACCTTGCGTTCGAGTTCGGCCGCCGGCAGCCGCCAGTCGAGCGTGCCTTCTTCCTTGCCGAGCTTGTGGGCATAGGTGACGCCTCTCTCCGGCTGCGGCACCGCCTCGATGGTCCTGCGCATGAGCCCGTCGAGCGTCGACACGATGAGGCGGGCGCCGAGCTCGGCCAGTCGATCGTGCACTGTTTCGGCGGTGTCGGCCGACGAGATTGGCGTGCTCTCGGCCAACAGCATCGGACCGGTATCGAGTCCTTCATCCATGTGCATCGTGGTGACGCCGGTCTCCGCATCGCCAGCCAGTATGGCGCGATGGATCGGCGCCGCGCCGCGCCAGCGCGGCAGCAGCGAGCCGTGGATGTTGATGCAGCCCAGCACCGGTGCATCGAGGAAGGCCTTGGACAGGATATGGCCGTAGGACACGACCACCGCCGCATCGAGGTCGAGCTTGCGGAAGGCCTCGGCTTCATCCTCGCTCTTGAGGGTCCTGGGCGTATGGACGGTGAGTCCCAGAGACAAGGCAAGATCATGCACGGGCGTGCGGCGCTCCTGCTGGCCGCGGCCTGCGGGCTTGGGCGTGCGGGTATAGACGGCCACCACATCATGGCCAGCCTCCACCAGCGCCTTGAGTGCCGGTACGGCGAATGCGGACGTGCCGAGAAACGCGAGCTTCATCGACGCACCTTATAGGCAGCCGCACGGCAGTGAGCTAGTTATGGCGGCAGAATGGATTCAAATTCCCCCTCGACTGGCGCCCCTCGAAGCATGAACAAGGGGCCACTCGCCAACCTTGCCGCCCGGCGTGCCGCGGGCGAAATCCACGCCGATCCGGTGCAGGAGCGTATCGTCCAGCGGCTTCAAGCCGTGCACGACCAGCTCGTGGCGATGGCTGCCCATCCGGCCCGTCCTGGCCTGCTGGCGCGGCTGGGCCTGGGGCACGCGGCCAAACCGCCGTCCGGGCCGCACGGCCTCTACATCTGGGGACCGGTCGGCCGCGGCAAGTCGATGTTGATGGATCTGTTCTTCGCCGATGCGCCGGTGGTCAAGAAACGCCGCGTGCATTTTCATGAATTCATGCTCGAGGTCCATGAGCGCCTGCATCGCCGCCGCGAGAAGCTTGCTTCTGAGGGCGCGCCGCCCGAGGCCGACACCATTCCGCCGATCGCCCGCGAGATCGCGGAAGCGACGCGCCTGCTTTGCTTCGACGAATTCCAGGTGACCAACATCGCCGATGCGATGATCCTCGGCCGATTGTTCGAAACCCTTTTCGACCAGGGCATCACGGTGATTGCCACTTCCAACCGCGCGCCCGACGATCTCTACAAGGGCGGTCTGCAGCGCGACCGTTTCCTGCCGTTCATCGATCTGGTCAAGCAACGCCTAGAGATCCTCGAGCTGGGCGGAGACCATGACTATCGCATGGACAGGCTGCGCAACTTCGACGTCTATCTCACGCCGCTCGGCGCCTGGGCCAATGCCAAGCTCGACGAGGCATTCCGCGCGCTTGCCGCCGGCGCCGACGGCGAGCCGCGGGTGCTGCGCGCGCAGGGCCGCGATGTCGATGTCCCGCGGGCCGCCCCTGGCGTTGCCATGGCGCACTATCTCGACTGGTGTGCCAAGCCGATGGGTGCGGCTGACTTCCTCTGCATCGCCAGCAATTTCCACACCGTCATCATGGCCGACATCCCCCGGATGGGGCCCGACAGCCAGGACAAGGCGGCGCGGTTCGTCACCATGATCGACGAATTCTACGAGAAGAAGGTGAAGTTCATCTGCTCGGCCGCAACGGCGCCCGCGGGGCTTTACGTCGACGGTGATGGCGCCTTCGAGTTCCAGCGTACCGTCTCGCGATTGATGGAAATGCAGAGCCCGGAATATCAGGCCCTGGAGCACAGCGCCTGAGGCTCTCTGCATTGTGATTGTGGGCCGGCCTGGCGGCAGCCTAGGGTTCGCCCGCGAGTGAATTCCCAGGAGGAACGACATGGACGGTGATCGCATGCTTTCGTTGGACGATGTGGCGATGTCGCGGCGCGGTGCGATGGTGGCGGGCGGAGCGGCACTGGGCTCGACCTTTGCGCTGTCGGTCCAGCCGGTGCAGGCGCAGACCATGATCACAACGCCTGCCGATGGTCTCACGGCCGGAGCGGTGAAAGTCAAGACCAAGGACGGCAAGGAGATGGACGCCTATCGTGCCATGCCTGCAACTGGAACCGGCTTCGCCACGATTCTCGTCGTACAGGAGATATTCGGCGTGCACGCGCACATTGCCGACATGTGCCGGCGTTTCGCCAAGGCCGGCTACTGCGCCATCGCTCCCGAGGTCTATTTCCGTCAGGGCGATGCCAAGAGCTATACGGACATCCCCAAACTGCTCAGCGAACTCGTATCCAAGGTTCCCGACGAGCAGGTCATGGCCGACCTCGACTCTTCGGTGGCCTTCGTCAAGGGCGAGGGCAAGGCAGATACCGCCAAGTTGGGCATCACCGGCTTCTGCTGGGGTGGGCGCATCGTCTGGCTGTACGATGCCCACAACCCGGCAGTGAAAGCCGGCGTGGCCTGGTACGGTCGCGTCGAGGGTGCGTCGACGGCACTCACGCCCAAGCATCCGATCGACCTCGCCAAGAACCTGCACGGCCCAGTGCTGGGTCTCTACGGCGGCGCCGACACCGGCATCCCCAACGAGTCGGTCGACAAGATGCGTGCGGCATTGAAGGCTGCCGGTACGCCTGCCGCGATGAAATCGGAGATCATCACCTATCCCGATACGCCGCACGCCTTCAACGCGGACTATCGTCCGAGTTATCGCAAGGGACCGGCGGAGGACGGCTGGAAGCGTGCGCTCGCCTGGTTCAAGGCCAACGGCGTCGGCTGATCGACGGATGGTCGAGACCACCGGTCTGAAAACGCCTTCGGGCCTGACATTCACCGCCGATGTCGCGGGCCCGACCGATGGACCGCTCGTGCTGCTGCTGCATGGGTTCCCTGAATCGAGGCACAGCTGGCGCGAGGCATTGCCCGCATTGGCCTCCCACGGGTATCGGGCCGTCGCGCCGGACCAGCGCGGCTATTCCGCCGGGGCGCGGCCCGACCCCGCCGACCTGTCGAATTATGCCTTCGACAAACTGGTCAACGACGCGGTCGAGATCGCCGCGGCCGTTGGCCACGATGGCAAGCGGTTCCACCTCGTCGGTCACGACTGGGGTGGGCAGGTGTCGTGGGGTGTCGCGGACAAGCATCCAGAACGGATCGCCTCGCTCGCGATCCTGTCGCGGCCGCATCCGAAGTCGTTTCGCCGCGCGCTTCTGAAGGAAGACGGCGATCAGAAGCATCGTTCGCGGCATCACCGTGCCTTCCTCGAGCCTGAGACAGGCAAGCTGCTGCTGGCCGACAACGCCAAGCGCCTGCGCGACGGACTGTTCGGGCAAGGCGTGCCCTCAGCCGCCCTTGAGCAGCATCTCGGCGTGCTGGGCAATCCCGAGGCGCTGGAGGCGGCACTTGCGTGGTATAGATCCAACAAGGGCCTGGCCGCCGACATCGGTACGATCCAGGTCCCGACGCTCTACATCTGGGGTGATGCCGACGTGACGGTCGGACCCGATGCCTCGCATGGTACCAGCGACTTTGTCGGTGCGGCCTATGCCATGGAAGTGCTGCCCGGCATTGGCCATTTCATCATGGACCAGGCGCCCGCCCGCGCTACGGAACTGTTGCTGGCCCATATCGGAAAGCACCCGGTCTGAAATCCTGCGTGCCTTGCCGGTCCGGAAGAATCGCGCTACCACGCGCCGCGTTCACGAACGGGGGTTTTACATGGCTCGCAAGAAGATTGCGCTGATCGGCGCTGGACAGATTGGCGGCACTCTGGCGCTACTCGCCGGCCAGAAGGAATTGGGCGATGTCGTCCTGTTCGACGTCCCGGCCGCCGAGGGTGTTGCCAAGGGCAAGGCGCTCGATATCGCCCAACTCAGTCCGGTCGAAGGCTTTGATGCGCGCTACAGCGGTACGTCGGATTACAAGGACATCGAGGGTGCCGACGTCGTGATCGTCACCGCCGGCGTGCCGCGCAAGCCCGGCATGACGCGCGACGATCTGGTCGGCATCAATGCCAAGGTCATCGACGCGGTCGGCAAGGGCATCAAGCAGCATGCGCCCAACGCCTTCGTCATTGTCATCACCAATCCGCTCGACGCCATGGTCGGACTGATGCAGGAAGTCACCGGCTTCCCGCCGGCGCGCGTCGTCGGCATGGCCGGCGTGCTCGACAGCGCACGCTTCCGCCTGTTCCTCGCCGAGGAATTCAACGTTTCGGTCGAAGATGTCACTGCCTTTGTCCTGGGCGGCCACGGCGACACGATGGTGCCGCTGCTGCGCTATTCGACGGTCGGCGGCATTTCCCTGCATGATCTGGTCGATATGGGCTGGACGACCCGGGAGCGTCTCGAGCAGATCGTCCAGCGCACCCGAGACGGTGGTGCCGAGATCGTGGCGCACCTCAAGACCGGCTCGGCATTTTATGCCCCGGCGGCCTCCGCCATCGCCATGGCCGAGTCCTATCTCAAGGACAAAAAGCGCATGATCCCGTGCGCCGCCATGCTGAACGGCGAATACGGGGTCAAGGGCCTCTACATCGGCGTTCCGGTCGTGATCGGTGCGGCCGGCGTCGAGCGCATCGTCGAGGTCGAGTTCAATGCCGAGGAAAAGGCGATGTTCGACAAGTCGGTCGCGGCGGTGAAGTCGCTGATCGATGCCACCAACAAGATCGTTGGTCGTGCCTGAGCAGGGGACGGCCTTAGACCTTGGTCGAATGACCCGAAATGGTCCTCAGTCCGTCGTTGCCAATGGGTTGTGGCATCCATAACATGCCACAACTATCAGTCAGTTGCGTTTCACAACTAACTGGTTGTGCACGTTTCTTGCACCTCAGACCCCAGCAATTAGGACTTCATGAACATCCACGAATATCAGGCCAAGGTCCTGCTGGCCAAATTCGCCGTCCCCCTGCTTAAGGGCGGTGTTGCCTACACCAAGGATGAGGCCATGGACGTTGCCCGCAAGTTGGGTAGTCCTGTCACTGTCGTAAAGTCGCAAATCCATGCCGGCGGGCGTGGTAAGGGCCGCTTCAAGAACGACCCCGACGGCAAGGGCGGCGTGCGTATCGCCAAAACCGTCGAAGAGGTCGGTGCCAACGCCGCGGCCATGCTTGGCCACGAGCTCGTGACCAAGCAGACCGGACCAGCCGGCAAGACGGTCAGGCGCCTCTATATTGAGCAGGGCTGCGACATCAAGCGCGAACTGTACGTCTCGCTGCTGGTCGATCGCGCGGTGGGGCGCATCGCCGTGATCGCCTCGACCGAGGGCGGCATGGACATCGAAACCGTGGCGCACGAGACGCCGGAGAAGATCGTCAAGCAGGCGATCGACCCGGCGGCCGGCTACCAGGGCTACCAGGGCCGCAAGATCGCCTTCGCGCTCGGCCTCTCCGGCAAGCAGGTTGGCGCATTTTCCACCCTGCTGGGCGGACTCTATCGCACCATGACCGAACTCGACTGCTCGCTGATCGAGATCAATCCGCTGGTTGTCACGGCCGCTGGCGACGTGGTTGCGCTCGACGCCAAGATGACCTTCGACGACAACGCGCTCTACCGGCATACCGAACTCGAGGCGCTGCGCGACCTCGACGAGGAGGATCCGGCCGAAACCGAAGCCGCCAAGTACGCGCTGAACTACGTCAAACTCGACGGCCAGATCGGCTGCATGGTGAATGGCGCCGGCCTCGCGATGGCCACCATGGACATCATCAAGCTCTATGGTTCGGCGCCCGCCAACTTTCTCGATGTCGGCGGCGGTGCCACCAAGGAGCGCGTCACGGCCGCGTTCAAGATCATCCTCAAGGACGCCAACGTCGAGGGCATCCTGGTCAATATCTTCGGCGGCATCATGCGCTGCGACGTGATCGCCGAAGGCGTGGTCGCCGCGGCGCGCGAGGTGAACCTGCACGTGCCGCTGGTTGTGCGGCTGGAAGGCACCAACGTCGATCTCGGCAAGAAGATCTTGAAGGAATCGGGCCTCAAGATCACGTCGGCAGAGAACCTCGGCGACGCCGCCGAGAAGATCGTCAAGGCCGTCAAGGAGTCCAACTGATGGCCGTGCTGGTCGACAAGAACACCAAGGTCATCTGTCAGGGTTTCACCGGCTCGCAGGGTACCTTCCATTCCGAGCAGGCGATCGCCTACGGCACCAGGATGGTGGGCGGGGTAACGCCGGGCAAGGGCGGTACACAACATCTCGACCTGCCAGTGTTCGACACCGTTGCCGAGGCGGTGGCGCAGACGGGTGCCAATGCGACGGTGATCTACGTGCCGGCGCCCTACGCGGCTGACTCGATTCTCGAAGCCATAGATGCCGAGATTCCCCTGGTGGTGTGCATCACCGAGGGTATTCCGGTGCTCGATATGGTGAAGGTCAAGCGCGCGCTCACGGGCTCTGCATCGCGCCTGATCGGCCCCAACTGCCCTGGCGTCATCACGCCCGGCGAATGCAAGATCGGCATCATGCCGGGCCACATCCACAAGCGCGGCAAGATCGGCATCATTTCGCGGTCTGGTACGCTCACCTACGAGGCCGTGGCGCAGACCACGGCGGTCGGCCTTGGTCAGACCACCTGCGTCGGGATCGGTGGCGATCCGGTGAACGGCACAAGCTTTGTCGAGTGCTTGGAAATGTTTTTTGCCGACCCCGAAACCCAGGGCATCGTCATGATCGGCGAGATCGGCGGCGATGCCGAGGTCAAAGGCGCGGAGTTCATCAAGGCTTCGAAGATCAAGAAGCCTGTCGTCGGCTTCATTGCCGGTCGCACAGCACCGCCGGGCCGGCGCATGGGCCATGCCGGCGCGGTGATTTCGGGCGGCCAGGACACTGCCGAGTTCAAGGTCGATTTCATGCGTTCGGTCGGTATCAAGGTGGCGGATTCGCCGGCTGCCCTGGGTGACGAAATGCTGAAGGCGATGAAGGGCTGATCGGCCGCGCGCTCCGCCGAGCGACAGCCGGGAGGTCCGCTCAAGGAGGATAGAGCCATGAGAGCGGAACAGACATCGTTCCTGTTCGGCGCCAACGCGCCATTCATCGAGGAGCTTTACGCCCGCTTCCAGGGTGATCCGAATTCGGTCGACCGGGATTGGCGGACCTTCTTCGAGGCGTTGGCCGAGAACAAGGCCGACGTGCTGGCGGAGAGCCGGGGAGCGAGCTGGGCGCCCAACGGCGTGCGCGTGATCGGTGCTGCCGATGCGGAAGCGCCACGGCCGGCGGCCAACCGCAATGTCAAAGGCGGCAATGGCGTTGCGGCGACGGCGCTTGCCGGCAGAACCGAAGCCGAAATCCGCGCCGCCGCGCACGACACATCGCGCGCCTTTCTACTGATTCGCTCCTATCGTATCCGTGGCCATCTCGAGGCCGACCTCGATCCGCTGGGATTGATTCAGCATGAGCTGCATCGCGAACTCGATCCCGCCACCTATGGCTTCGGCGAGGCCGACTGGGAGCGCCCCATTCTGATCTTCGGCTCGCTGGGCCTGGGCGAGTCTGCCACCCTGCGCCAGATCTGGGACCGGCTGCGCAAGACCTATTGCGG
>CALFRN010000432.1 GCA_937919085.1 uncultured Reyranella sp. | reverse complement strand
CCAGCGCGGCGCCCTCGATTATCTGGTGTTCGAGTGCATCGGCGAGCGCACCATGGCCTTCGGCCATCGTGACCGCATGCTCGACGCCGCGCGCGGCTACAACCCGCAGCTCGGTGCGCGCCTGCGCGCGGTTCTGGGCCATTGCCGGACCAACGGCACGCGGATCGTCACCAATATGGGAGTCGCCAATCCGCGCGCCGCCGCCACGCTTGCCGTGGCCATCGCCCGCGAACTCGGACTGAACGGCCTTAAGGTCGCCTGCGTGGAGGGTGACGATGTTGGCAATCTGGTCGACGCCGACACCGCCTTCATGGACCATCCCGGCACGGTCGGGGATGTCGGGCTGCGGATGGTGGGGGCAAACGTCTATCTCGGCATCGATGCCCTGCTGCCGGCGCTCGAGGCCGGCGCGGACGTGGTGATCGCCGGCCGCATCGCCGACCCGGCGCTGTTTCTGGCGCCGCTGGCGCACCGCTTCGGCTGGGCCCCCGACGACTGGATCGCGCTAGGGCGCGGCACGCTCGCGGGCCATCTGATGGAATGCGGCATGCAGATCACCGGCGGCTATTTTGCCGATCCGGGCTTCAAGGACGTACCGCGGCTCGCCGACTGCGGCTTTCCGATCGCCGAGGTCGGCCGCGATGGTGGCTTCGTCATCACCAAGCTCGACGATACCGGCGGCTGCGTGACACCGGCCACGGTCAAGGAGCAGCTGCTCTACGAAGTCCATGACCCCACAAGCTATCTCACGCCGGACGTGACGGCAGATTTCAGCCGCGTGGCGGTCGAACAGGTCAGCCACGATCGCGTGCGGGTAACCGGAGCGTCCGGCAGGGCCCGGCCGGAAAAGCTGAAGGTTACCGTCGGCTTCGACGGCGGCTTTCTGGGCGAGGGTGGCGTCAGCTACGCCGGCCCCAACGCCCGTGCCCGCGCCGAACTTGCCGCCGACGTCGTGCGCCAGCGCTTGACCCGCCGCAACGGCTTCGGCGGCGATCTGCGCGTCGACCTGGTCGGACTGAATTCGCTGCATGCCACGGCGCAGGTGCCGGCCGGCGCCAGCGAGGACATCCGGCTGCGCGTGGCGGTCCGTTCCTCCGAACGCGACGATGTGGATTTCATGTTGTGGGAAGTCGAGTCGCTGCTGTGCTGCGGGCCGGCCGGCGGTGGTGGCTATCGCGGCCAGGTCACGCCTTGCGTCGTCACCCATTCGACGCTGATCGCCCGCGATCTCATCAAGCCCAGTTTCGAAATGTTCGTCGCATGAATCCGCCGCGGCGCATCCATGACATTGCCCACGCCCGTGCCGGCGACAAGGGCAATACCTCCAACATCTCGGTCTGGGCCTACGATCCCGCCGACTACCCGCTGCTCAAGCGCCAGCTCACGGCGGAGCGCATAAAGCGTGCGTTTCCCGGACTCTTCACTGGCATAGTGACGCGCTACGAGATGGACCATCTCCACGGGCTCAATTTCGTGCTGCTGGACGCGCTCGAAGGCGGGGTCAACACCTCGCTCAATCTCGATTCGCACGGCAAGTCGTTCAGCTATCTGATCCTTGGGTTGCCGATCGACGAGTGACCGCGTCGAGATCAAAGGAGCAGTTGAGCCATGACCAGAGCCAGACCGAGTGTGGCGAGGTTCCAGCTGAAGGTGCGCCGCCAGGGACCGCCCCAGGCATAGAGCGGAAGAAAGGCCGAGCGGCTACCGATATTGAGCAGCGCTCCGGCAGTACTCGATTGCCGACCTGCGCCTTGAAGCTGAAGGAGGCCGCTGTCAGATGCACGCCCGGCAAGCAGGCGCTGGCCTGCTGCCTAG
>CALFRN010000431.1 GCA_937919085.1 uncultured Reyranella sp. | reverse complement strand
GCATCTCTTGGTCCTCCCCGTGGTACTTCCGTCGGTTGACGGAAGTCTGCGGGGCGGCCAGGTCGCAGGCAAGAGGGGCCGGAGCGTGATGAAGTCGGGCCGAATCGACCGAAGGAAAAGGAAATCCCGTCGTCTCAGGGCGGAGGTTACTCCGCCCGAACCGGAGCGCCCCTCGGGTGCCCTCGGGGCAGGTTCCGCGCGGAGTGGACACAGAGGAACCCAGAGGAACCCGTCGTCTCAGGGCGGAGGTTACTCCGCGCGGAGTGGACACAGAGGAACCCGTCGTCTCGACCGGAGCACCGAAGGTGCGGAGTGGAGAGACCTTTTTTCGACCAGAAGCCGGCAAATCGTGGAAACAAGGTCTCTCCACTCCGCGCTGCGCGCTCCAGTGCGGAGATTACTCCGCACGAGTCGAGACGACGGGATTTCCTTTTCCTCCGCCCTGAGACGACGGGATTTCCTTTTCCTTCGGTCTATTCGGCCTGACTTCACCACGCTCTAGAATTCGACGTCGAGTTCCTCGACTTCCTCGGGCTCGGATTTGGCCGCCGCCGTCCATTCCAGCATGGCGGGAAATTTCAGCATCAGGTCGCGATAGGCCGCCGAGACCGGATCGAGCTTTACATCATAGGTGGCGAAGCGGGCGCAGACCGGGGCGTACATGGCGTCGGCGATGGTCGGGGTCTTGCCGAACAGATAGGGGCCGCCGTAGCGCTGCAGGCACGCGCGCCAGATCGCCGTCACCCGCTCGATATCGGCCTGGGCGCCGGCCCACACCTTGAAGCCGGGGTGATGGGCCTTGAGGTTCATCGGCAGCGCCGAGCGCAGATTGGCGAAACCCGAGTGCATTTCGCCGCAGATTGCCCGGCAATGCGCACGGGCCGCCGGATCGGCCGGGAGCAGGTTGGCCTGCGGCTTGATTTCATTCAGATATTCGCCGATCGCCAGGGTATCCCAGACCGTCACCTGCCCATGTTCGAGGCAGGGCACCAGAAAAGACGGCGACAGCAGCAACAATTCGGCCCGGGTGGCCGGATCGTCGAGCGGCGCCATCCGCTCTGCAATGTCCAGCCCGGCCATTCGGCACAGCAGAAAGCCGCGAAGCGACCAAGAGGAATAGTTCTTGCTACTGACGGTGAGCGAAGCCTCGGCCATGGCGCCAACCTTCTCGATTCGGCAGGTTCAGTCGTTGTCTCAGGCGTTTCGTGGAATGCAATTTCCGAGCCGGTGGCCGCTTATGCTGTATGCGCTTTACCAATCCGCCGCCGACATGATGCTGCCGATGCGGGCCTGGGCCAACGCCACCGGACAGACCCTGGCGGGCGGCGGCATGGGGACGGGCGGCGGCCGCCAGAGCTGGCAGGCCGCCGGCGCGCTGTGCGAGATGATGAGCCGCGCCACCCTCAGCCACCGCCGGCCGTCGTTCGGCATCGCCGAAACCAGGATGGGCAACGAAACGGTGCCGGTGCACGAGGAGGAGGTGCTCACCACGCCCTTCGGTACCTTGCTGCGGTTTGCCAAGGAAGGCGCGCCGCCGCAGCCGCGCGTGCTGCTGGTGGCGCCGCTTTCCGGGCATTTCGCGACCCTGCTGCGCGATACCGTGCGCGTCCTGCTGCCCGAGCACGACGTGCACATCACCGACTGGGCCAATGCCCGCGACGTCGGGATGTGGAACGGCCGCTTCGGCTTCGACGAATATGTCGGGCACCTGATCAGGTTCCTCGAGGCGATGGGCCCCGGCGCCCACGTGATCGCCGTGTGCCAGCCCTGTGTCCAGACGCTGGCGGCGGCGGCGGTCATGGCCGAGGACGACAATCCCGCCCAGCCCGCCAGCATGACGCTGATGGCGGGGCCGATCGACACCCGCGTGAGCCCGACCAAGGTGAACGAACTGGCGATGGGCAAGCCGATCGGCTGGTTCGAACAGAACCTGATCGCCCGCGTGCCGTTGCGCTATCCCGGGGCGATGCGCCGCGTCTATCCCGGCTTCGTCCAGCTCACCGCCTTCATGAGCATGAACGCCGAGCGGCATATCAAGGCGCAGGTCGATCTCTACCGCCACCTGGCGAACGGCGAGCAGGAGCAGGCCGCCACCATCAAGGCGTTCTACGACGAGTATTTTGCCGTGCTCGACATGACGGCCGAGTTCTATCTCGAGACCGTGCAGTGGGTGTTCCAGGAGCACCGGCTGGCCAGGGGCGAACTCGACTGGAAGGGCAGGCGGGTCAATCCCAGGGCGATCCGGCGGACCGCCCTGTTCACGGTCGAGGGCGAACGTGACGACATTTGCGCGGTCGGCCAGACGGTGGCTGCCCACGACCTCTGTTCCAGCCTGCGACCCTATCGCAAGAAACACTATATGCAGGCGGGCGTCGGCCACTATGGCGTGTTCAGCGGGCGCCGCTGGGCCGGCCAGATCTACCCCCTGGTGCGAAACACGATTCTGGCCAACGAATAGCGTCTTTTCTGGGCGCAAATCCGCAGTACATTGTGGGTATGGCTGACTTTCCGAACAAGACCCTCGCCGACTGGGAAAAGCTCGCTGCCAGGGAGCTGCGCGAGCGGCCCGTGGCTGACCTCACCTGGATGACGCCCGAGGGCATCGCGGTGAAGCCGCTCTATACGGCGGCCGACCTCGAACAGCTCGAGACGCTGGGTGCGGACAGCGGGGGCGCCGACGGGGGAGGCTCGCTGCCGGGCTTCCCGCCGTTCATGCGCGGACCCAAGGCAACCATGTATGCCGGCCGTCCGTGGACGGTGCGCCAGTACGCCGGCTTCTCGACCGCCGAGGAAAGCAACAAGTTCTACCGTGCCAATCTCGCGGCCGGCCAGATGGGCCTGTCGGTGGCGTTCGATCTCGCCACCCACCGCGGCTACGATTCCGATCATCCGCGCGTCGTGGGCGACGTCGGCAAGGCGGGCGTGGCGATCGATTCGGTCGAGGACATGAAGATCCTGTTCGACGGCATCCCGCTCGACAAGATGAGCGTGTCGATGACCATGAACGGCGCCGTGCTGCCGGTGCTGGCCGGCTATATCGTGGCGGCCGAGGAGCAGGGCGTGCCGCAGGAGAAGCTCGCGGGCACCATCCAGAACGACATCCTCAAGGAGTTCATGGTCCGGAACACCTACATCTATCCGCCCGGACCTTCGATGCGGATCGTCGCCGACATCATCGAGCACACGGCCAAATACATGCCGAAGTTCAACTCGATCTCGATCTCCGGCTATCACATGCAGGAGGCAGGCTCGACGCTGGTCCAGGAACTGGCGTTCACGCTGGCCGACGGACTGGAATACGTGCGCGCCGCCAGGGCCAAGGGCCTCGACATCGACGCCTTCGCGCCCAGGCTCTCGTTCTTCTTCTGCATCGGCATGAACTTCTTCATGGAAGTGGCCAAGCTTCGCGCCGCGCGCTTCCTGTGGGCCGAACTGGTGAAGCCGTTCGAGCCCAAGAAGGCCGATTCGCTGTCGCTGCGCACCCATTGCCAGACGTCCGGCGTGTCGCTCACCGAGCAGGATCCCTACAACAACGTGATCCGCACGGCCTACGAGGCAATGGCGGCGGTGCTGGGCGGCACCCAGTCGCTGCACACCAATTCGTTCGACGAGGCGATCGCCCTGCCGACCCCCACGTCGTCGCGCATCGCGCGCAATACCCAGCTCATCCTCCAGCACGAGACCGGCGTGACCAAGGTCATCGATCCGCTGGCCGGCAGCTATTACGTCGAATCGCTGACGGCGAGCCTGATCGCCGAGGCGCGCAAGCTGATCGGCGAGGTCGAGGCGCTGGGCGGCATGACCAAGGCGGTCGAGGCCGGCATGCCCAAGATGCGCATCGAGGAAGCCTCGGCGCGCCGCCAGGCCCGCGTCGATCGCGGCGAGGAAGTGATCGTGGGCGTCAACAGGTTCCAGCCCAAGGACGGCACGACGATCGAGGTGCTGGACATCGACAACGACGTGGTGCGCGAAGCGCAGGTCACGCGTCTCGCCGGGATTCGCAAGAGCCGCGACGAAGCCAGGTGCGTGGCCGCGCTGAAGGCGCTGGGCGATGCGGCGCGCAGCGGCACCGGCAACCTGCTGGGTCTGGCGATCGAGGCCACGCGTGCGCGCGCCACGGTGGGCGAGATCTCCTCGGCCCTCGAAGGGGTCTATGGCCGCTACCAGGCGACGGTGCGTTCGATCTCCGGCGTCTACGTCGGCGAATGGGAAGGCGACCAGGGCCTTGACCGGATTCGAACCGACATCGCGGCGTTCGCCGAGGAAGAAGGCCGCCGGCCGCGCCTGATGGTCG
>CALFRN010000430.1 GCA_937919085.1 uncultured Reyranella sp. | reverse complement strand
ACGACAAATTAACGAACGGCAGCCTTCAATGCAGCGCACTCCAGAACAAGTCAGCTTCAATCTGCCTTGAATGAGGTGGGTTGCGCGTCAAAAGCCCAGAAATTTCAAAAGCCGCTCCCTACGATATGCCCGCTTGGCCTTGCATGCCGGCCCGAGTTAGGGAATGGTCAAACCTCGTAAGAGTTTGGCTCACATAAAAAAATGTCGGGAGGCGACAATGCGCAGATTTATCGCAGCTATTACCATGGCCGCAACGTTGGGTGCCGGTGCGACCGCGCAGGCCCAGACGATCGATCAGAAGAAATTCAACGTCGTCGGAACCTGGAGCTTCCTGACCAACTGGAAGGATCTGGAGGTTCCGTTCTGGACCGAGGAGCTGCCCAAGGCGTCGGGCGGCAAGCTTACCGCCAACCTCAAATCCATTACCGAACTGAATCTCAAGGGCACGGAAGTACTGCGCCTGCTGAAGACCGGCGTGTTCGACTTTGCCGCTGCGCTGCCCATCTATGTCGAAGATGGTGCCGCGATCGTTGAAGCCGTGGACATCGCCGGTGTCGCCCGAAGCTTCCAAATGGGCCGCGAGATCATCGAAATCTGGAAGCCGGAGATGCAGAAGGTCATGCGCGAAAGGCATGGCGCCATGGTGCTTGGGTCGTTTCCCTTTCCGGAACAGAATTTCTACTGTCGGGGCGACATAAAGAGCATCGCCGATCTCAAGGGTAAGAAGGTCCGCGTTCAGGGCACTTCTCAGGCCGATCTTGTCAAAGGCCTCGGTGGCTCGGCCGTGACCCTGCCGTTCGGCGAGGTGGTACCGGCCCTCGAAAAGGGCGTCGTCGATTGCGGCATCACCGGCACCATGCCCGCCTACAAGGCGAAGTGGCACGAGGTGACGGACACGCTGTTCCGTCTGCCGGTCGGCTTCTCGGTTGCCGTTTGGGCCGTGAACCTGAAGACATGGAATTCCCTGAATGCGGCCACGCAGGCGCTCCTGCAGAAGGAAATGGACGCATTGACCGTGAAGTCGTGGAAGGCTGTCGAGGCCGAGACCAATGAAGGGGTCGCCTGCACCACAGGTACAGGCGCATGCTCCGTCGGCCCGGCCGGCAAGCTCAAGCTCGTCGTGCCTTCCAAGGACGATCTCACGGCGCGCGACAAGGTACTGGTCGACGTGGTGTTGCCCAGCTGGGCCAGCCGCTGCGGCCCCGAATGCGCCCAGACGTGGACGGATATGATTGGCAAGAAATACGGCCTCTCGGCGAAAGCCAAGTAAGCCGCCGCGCCAGCCAGGAGAGTGGACCTCGGCATCTCCGGATGCCGAGGTTCCTTCGTGCCAATGGAAACCATCTGGAATGCGACCTCAAAGGCCGCGCGCGTGTTCGCCTGCCTCGGCGGCGTCCTGCTGCTCGCCGCTGCCGGCCTGGTCTCGAGCGAAGTCATCTCCCGGAAAATCCTGACCATCGTCTACTCGGGATCTGATGAAGTGGCCGCCTACCTGTTCGCGGTCGGCACGACCTGGTCGCTGGCCTATGCCCTGGTAACGCGCGGCCATGTGCGCATAGACGCCCTGTACGGCCGCCTGCCCCTGCGCGTGCGCGCGGCTTTCGACATTCTGGCACTCCTCACGCTGGGGATCGTCGCCTTCACCCTGCTGGATAGCGGCTTCGATCTCGTGCAGGCGAATTTCGTCGAGGGCAATCGCGCCAATACCCCGCTGCGCACGCCGCTGGCCCTGGCGCAGATCCCATGGCTGTTCGGCCTCGGCCTGTTCTTCTTCTCCATCGTCATCGCCATGCTGCGCACACTGCTCGCCATTCGCCGCGGCGACTACATCACCGCAAACCAGACGGCGGGTGTGGTCTCCCAGGACGAGGAGATCGAAAGTGAACTTGCCGCCCTCGGCATCGCCTTCGGTCGCCGGCGAGGTGCGGGCCAACCGGCACCACCGTCCAGCAACAACAGGTAGTCTCCTTGCTCGTTACCGCCCTTCTCCTGCTGGTTGTTCTGCTCGCCATCAGTGTGCCCATCGCCGCTGTGATGGGCGTGCTGGGACTTGCCCTCAACCAGTTCTATTCCGCGATGCCGCTCTATCGCGCGATGGGCGAAATTCTGTGGAACTCGAACTCCGAATATATCCTGATCGCGATCCCTCTCTTCGTCATGCTGGGGGAAATCCTGTTGCGTTCCGGAATCGCCGAGCGCGTCTACAATGCGATCGCGCAATGGCTGTCATGGCTGCCCGGCGGACTCATGCATGCCAATATCGGCACCTGCGCCATGTTTGCCGCGACGTCCGGTTCCAGCGTCGCCACGGCGGCCACGGTCGGCCTCGTTGCGCTGCCGCAGATCGAACAGCGCAAGTACGATGAGCGGCTGTTCCTGGGAACGCTGGCGGCCGGCGGCACGCTCGGCATCCTGGTTCCGCCCTCGATCAATTTCATACTTTATGGCCTGCTGACCAACACCTCGGTGCCGCGCCTCTATCTGGCCGGCATGGTGCCGGGCATCATTCTGGCCAGCCTTTTCATGCTCTACGTTCTCGTGAAATGCCTGATCACGCCCAGCAAGGGCGGGCTGAAGCTGCAGACGACCTGGCGCCAGCGGCTCTACTCGCTCAAGGATCTGGTTGCGCCACTGCTCATCTTTTTCGTCGTGGTCGGATCTATCTATGCCGGCTGGGCGACGCCCACGGAGGCCGCTTCGCTCGGTGTAATTGCCGCGCTGATACTGGCCGCATGGGAGCGCAGATTGAGCCTGGCGGTGATGCGGGCGGTACTGGAAAGCACGATGCGCACCACGGCCTTGATCATGCTGATCATCATGGCTGCGCAGTTCCTGAATTTTGTGCTCGCCGCGATCGGGTTGACCGACGGCATGGGCAAGGCGATCGAAGGCCTCGGCCTCGGCAAGTACGGCACGCTGCTGTTGATTGTGGTCTTCTACCTCGTACTCGGGTGCTTCATGGAGACGATCTCCATGATGATCCTGACGACGCCGTTCATCTTTCCGATCATCGAGAATCTCGGCTGGGACCCGATCTGGTGGGGTATCGTGCTGACCATCCTGATCGAGGCGGCCCTGATCACGCCACCGGTCGGTCTCAATCTTTACGTCGTGCAAGGCATGCGAGAACGCGGTTCCATCGCCGACGTCATCTGGGGCTCGCTGCCTTTCGTCAGCCTGATGATGACGCTGATCGGGCTGCTGATGATCTGGCCGTCGGTAGCGCTTTGGCTGCCCAGGATCGTGATGGGATAGCGGACACCCTCTCCGGTTCAGAAATCCAGGCCGCGGGCCGCCTCGTCGGTCCGGGCGAGGTAATTGCGGGCGTGCGACGCATAATCGACACCGGGAGTCTTCAGGTAGATGTCCGACACCATGGCCCACAGCGCCTCGCGCAAGGCGCTCGCCACTTTCATGGCGAGGAACGAGCGCCGTAACTCGGCCGACGGCAGCCGCCCGAAATAGAGGTCGAGCAGGCGAGCATCATCGGCATCCGAAAAACCGCCGTTCGACGACAAATTGGCAAGATCGAACATCGCCGTGCCGAAGCCACCGTACTCCCAATCGATCAACCATAGCCTCTTGCCGTCGTCGATGATGTTGGCCGGCAGCAAATCGTGATGCCCGAAGACGGTCGGCAGCGGCGCCTGCGCCTGCTCGAGCTTGTCGGCCAGCGCCAGGTACTTGGGATCGGCATCCAGCAGCCGCACATAATCGCGGATGACGTGGAATACCCAGAAGGCACTGACCGGTCCGCGCACGCGCCTGCCGACTTCGGCATGACAGGCCTTCAGCAACGGCACGATACGGCCGATGTTGGCGGCAAGGTCGGGTTCACCAAAGGTGCGGCCAGCGACGAAGCGCAGCACAAGGATGCCAGGTTCGGCATGGACGACTTCGGGCGAAAGGCCGGCCTCGAAGGCCGCGATGGAGGCGGCACGTTCGCGGTCGCGGAAGACATGATGAACTGCAATATCGCCGCCGCATCGCACGACGAACCTGGCGTCGCCGTCGGTCGCGACAAAGGAAGTGTTGGTGAGGCCACCTTTCAGGGGCTCAAGCATCACCTTCCCGCGCCAGCATGGCAGGCGTGCAAGCTTGTCCTCGAGGCCGTCGTTCGCCATGGCATATGCTAACGTAGAGGTCTTCCAGGAGGAAATGAATGCCCGACGCGCGCGTAAGCAACACCATCACCGGCCGTGACGCCTTTCTTCGCGTCCTGAGCGACGAAGGCGTCGTGAAGATGTTCGGCAATCCCGGAACGACCGAACTGCCGATCATGCATGCGCTCTCCTCGGCTCCGGAGATGGGATATGTGCTCGCCCTGCAGGAAGCCGTGGTTATCGCCATGGCCGACGGCTACGCCCGCGCCTCCGGCAAGCTGGTGTCATGCAACGTCCATGTGGCCCCCGGGCTCGGCAACGCCATCGGTTCGATCTACACGTCGATGATGTCGGGCACGGCGATGATCGTGACGGCCGGCCAGCAGGAACAGGGCCATGGGCTCACCGAACCCCTGCTCTACGCGCCACTGGTGCCGATCGCGACGCCGGTCGTGAAATGGGCGACGGAAGTGAGCCGCATCGAAGACCTGCCGCGCATCCTGCGGCGCGCCGCCAAGATCGCCACCACGGCGCCAACCGGCCCGGTGTTCATCTCCCTTCCTGGCGACATCCTGAACAACGAGGCCGCCATCGACATGGGCGAGGTGACCCGGGTCGACACCGCCGGGCGGCCGTCCGATGCCGCGCTCGAACATCTCGCAAAGCGTCTGCTTGCCGCCAAGAAGCCGGTGATCCTGGCCGGCCACGAGATCGCCACAGCGGATGCCTTCGCCGAAGCCACGGCGCTGGCCGAAACGCTGGGCGCGCCGGTACTGCAGCAGACCGTGGCCTGGGGTGCACACTTCCCGTCGGAACACCCCGCTTATCTCGGCGCTTTGAACCGCGACCAGAAATATGTGCGACGCGTGCTCAGCGACTACGACCTGATGTTCTGCGTCGGCTCCGACGTCTTGAAGATGTCGGTATGGAGCGAGACCGAGCCGCTGCCCGAGACCACGGCGGTGGCCATGGTGGGCCTGCGCGACTGGGAGATGGGCAAGAATTTCCCGGCCGAAATTGCTTTGCGTGCAGACGTGAAGGAGACGCTGAAGGCGCTGGTGCCACTGCTCAAGAAACTGGGTGGCGCCCAGCTCGCCGAGCGCGCCAAGGCGTCGCTGGCCGAGATCGCGCCCCGCAACTGGAATGCCCAGCGCAAGGCCCGCGCAGCCAAGCTCACCGCGCCCGCCAGCGAAAAGCCGTTGCAGGCAGAGTGGGCGATGATGCGCCTGACCGACAAGCTGCCCAAGGACGCCATCGTCGTCGAGGAAGGCCTCACCAGCACGGCGACGCTGATGAACTATTTTCCGTTTCGCGACCGCAACAGCTTCTTCGGCAATGTAAGCGGCGGCATCGGCTGGGGTATCGCGGCGGCCGTTGGCGTGCAGATCGCCGAACCGAAGCGCCGGGTCGTGGCGGTGATCGGCGACGGCAGCGCCATGTATTCGATCACGGCGCTGTGGACGGCGGCCAACCAGAAACTGCCGGTGATCTTCATCATCACCAACAACGAGGGTTACCAGATCCTGAAGAACCGGCTGAAGCTGTTCCATGGCAACGACACGCCGATCGGCATGGACTTCAACGATCCGCCGATGGATATCGCCGCCATCGCCCGCGGCTTCGGCCTCGCCGCCGAGCGTGTCGACACGGCAGCCGGCTTCGATTCGGCGCTCGACAAGGCGCTGGCCCGGACGAACGGGCCGACGCTGATCGAGGTGATGGTCAAGAGCTGACGGGCGGACCTACTCGGCGGCCTTTTCGTGCTTTTTGATAGCCGGCATCAGTCCGGTCGGATCGACCAGCTTGCCGTGCGCCAGCATGTTGTGCGCATGGGCCAGGTGATGGAGCGCGAACGAGGTCTGCATGGCGCCGACGCGGCCCTGTGCGTCCTGGGCGGCATTGATCGCCTGCTTGACCAACCGGAGCGCAAATAGCGGCTTCTGCGCGATACGCTCGGCCATCGCCATGCCGAACGGCTCCAGTTCCGCACGCGGCACGACATGATTCACCATGCCGAGCCGGTGCGCCTCCTGTGCGCCGATCCAGTCGGCGGTGAACAGGAATTCCTTGGCCTTGCGGATGCCCATCTCCCAGGGATGGGCGAAGAATTCCGCGCCGCCCACGCCCATCGCCACCGAATGGTCGAGGAACTCGGCGTCTTCCGAACAGACAATGAGGTCGCAGGGCCACATCAGCATCAGGCCGCCGATCATTACCTTGCCGTGGACGAGGGCCAGCGTCGGCTTGGGGATGTTGCGCCAGCGCTCGCTGAAGCCGAGGTAGATTTCCTGTTCGCGCGCATATTGCGCCTCGGCGCCTTGCTTGCCGAAGCCGCCCCACGTGGAGACGGTGTCGTGCTTGGCCATGTTGCCATGACCATCGACCTCGCGCAGGTCGTGGCCGGAGGAGAAATGCGGCCCGTTGGCCGACAGCACGATCACCTTCACGGTGTCGTCATGAGCAGCACGGTCGAAGGCCTCGTTCAAGGCATAGAGGAACGCCGTATCCTGGGCGTTACGGGCCTCCGGGCGATTAAGGACGATGCGGGCGATGCCGTTCGGCAGCGTCTCGTAGAAAATGGGCGAGATCGTCATGGTAGGCTCCCGGGTGTTCCGGGAGCCTACCGTACTGGACGTTCCGCGTCGCTCAGCCGTGCGCGGGGGCCGGCTGGGTCCCCGGCTGAGTGGTCGGCTTGGCGGCAGCTTCCACCACCATGTTCTTCATCGCCTTCTGCAGCTTGTCGAAGGCGCGCACCTCGATCTGGCGCACACGCTCGCGGCTGATGCCGTACTTTGCCGACAGATCCTCGAGGGTCTTGGGCTCGTCGACCAGGCGGCGCTCGACGATGATGTGCTTTTCCCGGTCGGTGAGCTGCTTCAGGGCCGCGGCCAGCATATGCTTGCGCTGGTCGAGTTCCTGGCTCTCGCCCAGACGTGCTTCCTGGTTCGGACTCTCGTCGATCAGCCAGTCCTGCCACTCCATGTCGCCTTCGGCTTTCACCGGGGCATTGAGTGAAGAATCCGGCCCGGCGAGCCGGCGGTTCATATTGACCACCTCGGACTCGGGCACGCCCAGTCGGGTCGCGATCTTGGTCACCTGCTCGGGCGAGAGATCACCCTCCTCGATGGCCTGCATCTGACCCTTGAGCTTGCGCAAATTGAAGAACAACTTCTTCTGCGCCGCTGTGGTGCCCATTTTCACCAGCGACCAGCTGTGCAGGATGTATTCCTGGATCGAGGCGCGGATCCACCACATGGCATAGGTCGCCAGCCGGAAGCCACGGTCCGGATCGAACCGCTTCACCGCCTGCATCATGCCGACGTTACCCTCGGAGATCAGTTCGGCCACGGGCAGGCCATAGCCGCGATAGCCCATGGCGATCTTGGCCACGAGGCGCAGATGGCTCGTCACCAGCTGATGGGCGGCCTTGGTGTCGCCGTGCTCGCGCCAGCTCTTGGCGAGCATGAATTCCTGCTGCGGCTCGAGCAGGGGAAACTTCCGGATATCCTGCAGATAGCGGCTGAGGTTGCCTTCCGGCGTCAACGACGGTGGCAGGGTGGGAAGGTTGGCGGTGGCTGCACTCATAGGCGGCTCTCTTTCGTACTCCATGCTGGTCATGAACGGGCGTTTAGCACTCTCACCCGTCGACTGCTAAGACCGACTCTAGAGGTCGGGAACCCGTGAGGTCAATATAATTCCGAGCAATGACCTCAGGTATTTAAGGTAACCTGTCGGAGACAGACAGGCCCATCACTAACTTCTTGAAATCTTGAGGCAATTCTGTGGCGAAGTTCATCTCTTTGCGGGTGCCTGGGTGACGAAATGCGAGGACCGCTGCATGCAATGCCTGGCGCGGGAATGTCGTCAACGCCTCCGGAACCAGCGCGTTGCGAGGCTTGCGGCCATAGACGGGATCACCAACAACCGGGCAGCCGATATGGGCCAAATGGACTCGCACCTGGTGCGTACGCCCGGTCTGAAGCTTGGCACCGACCAGGCTCACCAGGGGGCGCAAGGCGGGCCCAAAATGCTTCTCCAGCCAGTATTCGGTGACCGCCCGCCGGCCGCTCGTCTTGCGGACCGTCATGCGCTTGCGATCGACGGGATGGCGGCCGATGGCGGCATCAACAGTGCCGGCCGGCGGCATCGGCTTGCCCCAGACCAGCGCGCGGTAGACCCGGGTGAGGTCATGGGCGGCGAACAGCTTGGACAGCGCCTGGTGGGTCCGGTCGTTCTTGGCGACCACCATGACGCCGGACGTGTTCTTGTCGAGGCGGTGCACGATGCCGGGGCGTCTTACGCCACCGATCCCCGACAGGCTGTCGCCGCAATGGGCCAACAGGGCGTTGACGAGCGTATGGTCGGGGTTGCCGGGTGCCGGATGGACGACCAGCCCCGCCGGCTTGTTCAGCACCAGCAGGTCGGAATCCTCATGCAGGATGTCGAGCGCCAGGGCCTGCGGCAGCGGCACCGCGGGTTCGGGCTCGGGAATGTCGACCACGAAGCATTCGCCCTTTTTGACCTTGCGGGACGGCTCTTCTATCGTCGGACCGTCAGCCAGCGCCACCCGGCGGCTTTCGATCAGTGCTTTCACGCGGCTTCGCGTGAGGGCCGGCAAGGCGGCCGCCAGCGCACGGTCCAGCCGCTCGCCGGAAGCGCTTTCATCGAAGGTCACGAAGTGGCGGCCGGCATCACTCATGGAGTTTACTTGGCGTCTCCTGCTCAGGCCTCCGCACCGCTCTGGCTGAAGGTGCTGGTTATCGTGATGGGCCTGCTGATCGTGGCCGGCTTCGTCGTCATCGCGGCCGAAATCGCCCGCCGCATGTCTACGCCCAACGCCGGTCGCCCGCCAGCCGCGTCCAGCGCGTTCACCGAGCGCATTGCTCTGCCGTCGGGAGCTCGCGTGGTCTCGATGAATGCTGTCGGCGATCGCCTCTTCGTCCATGTCGAAACCCAGGGCGGGCCGTCGGCGGCGTATATCGTCGATCCGCGCAGCGGCGCCCTGCTCGGCACCGTCGAGTTCCCACCCGGCGTGGCCCGCTAGCGATGATCGATCATCTGTCGATCACGACCACCGACCTCGACCGGGCCCAGGCATTCTATGACGCCGCGTTGGGCGCGCTCGGCTATCCGCGGGTCAACCGCCGCATCGGCGCCATCGGCTATGGTGAACGCGAGCGCGGGCCCGATGCGCCGCCCTATATCTCCGTCTTTCTGTCCACGGGTTCGTTGTCGCCAGACAACCGCCACTGGGCTTTTCGGGCACAAACCCGGGCAGCAGTTCGTGCGTTCCACGCCGCCGCCCTCAGGAACGGCGGCACCGACGACGGATCGCCGGGCCTCAGACCGACCTACCACCCGGATTACCATGGAGCGTTCGTGCGCGATCCGGACGGCAATCGCATCGAAGCCGTCACGCACCAGCCCGAGGACACGGTATGAATTTCCGCAGCGACAATGAAGTCGGCGCGCACAGCAGCATCGTCGAGGCCGTGAGCCGAGCGTTTTCCGGTGGCACCGCGCCCTCCTACGGCGACGACGACTGGACGCATCGGGTGGAACGACGCCTGCGCGACCTGTTCGAAAAGCCCGACCTGGTCGCCTTCCCGGTCGCCACCGGAACCGCCGCCAACGTGCTTGCGCTGGCCTGCTGCACACCGCCCTGGGGTGCCATCTACTGCCACCCCGAAGCGCACATCATGGTCGACGAAGCCAATGCGCCGGAATTCTTCACAGCCGGCGCCAAGCTCTGTCCGATAGACGGACCGACCGGCAAGATCGACGCCCGCAAACTCGCCTCAGCGCTCGCCCAGCCGGTCTACGGCGTCGTGCATCATCCCCAGCCCGCCGCCGTCAGCATCACCCAGGCGACAGAATGCGGGACCGTCTACGCGCCCGAGGAAGTCGCCGCCCTGTCTGCGTCGGCCCGCCGCCATGGACTCAAGCTCCACATGGATGGCGCGCGCTTCGCCAATGCACTGTCGTTCGTCGGCTGCAGCCCGGCGGAATTGTCGTGGAAAGCAGGAGTCGACGTGCTGAGCTTCGGCGCCACCAAGAACGGTGCACTTGCAGCGGAGGCCGTGATCTTTTTCGATTCGGATCTCGCCCGCGACTTCGCATTCCGCCGCAAGCGCGGCGGACATCTCCTGTCCAAGATGCGGTTTCTGTCGGCGCAGTTCGATGCCTACCTGACCGATGGCCTGTGGCTCGCCAACGCCCGTCACGCCAATGCGATGGCGCGCCGCCTCGTTGCCGGCCTGACCGCGCTCAAGGGCACGCAGCTTCTCTACCCGGTCGATGCCAACGAGATATTCGTGGTCCTGCCCGTGCGCGTGCACGATGCGTTACAGGCCGCCGGCGCGCAGTATCACCCCTGGACGTCCGACCGCCCCGGCGAGCGTGCCTTCCGGCTGGTCACGGCCTTCAACACCTTGTCCGCCGACGTCGATCGGTTCCTCTCCATCGCCAAGGCAGCGTGAGGCATAAATGACCCACCAGCGAACCCTTACCACCGCCCATTGGGGAGTCTACGAGGTCGAGTACGACGACGACGGCAAAGCCATGCGTCTGCACCCGTTCTCCAAGGATCCCGATCCGTCTCCGATCGGATTGCACATGCTGTCCGACGAAGTTGCGCGCCTGCGGGTGCGCCGACCGGCCGTGCGCAAGAGCTGGCTCGAGCATGGCCCCGGCAGCCATCCCGAGCGCCGTGGCCAGGACCCGTTCGTCGAACTGCCGTGGGGCGAGGCGCTCGATCTGGTCTCGAAGGAGCTCGCGCGTGTAAAGGCGCAGCATTCCAACCGCGCGATCTTCGGCGGCTCGTACGGCTGGTCGAGCGCCGGCCGATTTCATCATGCCCAGAGCCAGGTCCATCGCTTCCTGAATGCGATCGGCGGCTACGTCCGCCACCAGGATTCCTACAGCCTGGGGGCGGCGCGCGTGCTGATGCCGCACATCGTGGCGACGATGGAAGAGCTGATGTCCATGCACACCGGCTGGGACGTGCTGGCAAAGGATTGCAAGCTCTTCGTCACCTTCGGCGGCGTGCCGCGCAAGAACGCCCAGATCAACGCCGGCGGCGCCACGCTGCACCATGTGAAGTCAGGACTCTATTCGATGCGCGAAGCGGGTGTGCGCTTCGTCAACGTGACGCCGACCGGCGAAGACCTCGACAACGGCGGCGACGTCGAATGGCTGGCGATCCGACCCAACACCGACGCCGCCATGATCCTGGCGCTCTGCCACACGCTGTTCGTCGAGAAGCTTTATGACCGCGAGTTCCTCGACCGCTGCACCGTGGGCTTCGACAGGTTCACGCCCTACCTGAGCGGCAAGACCGACGGCCAGCCGAAGGACGCAGCCTGGGCCGAGAAGATCACCGGCATTCCCGCCCATCGCATCACCTCGCTGGCGCGCGAGATGGCGGCGACGCGCACGACCGTGAGCATTGGTTGGTCACTGCAGCGCAGCCATCATGGCGAGCAGCCGTTCTGGGCGCTGATCACGCTGGCCTGCATGCTGGGCCAGATCGGCCTGCCCGGCGGCGGCTTCGGCGTGGGCTATGGTCCGGTCAATCTCATGGGCAGCGCCCATCCGAAATATTCCGGCCCGACCCTGCCGCAAGGCAAGAATGCGGTCAGCGACTTCATCCCGGTCGCGCGTTTCACCGACATGCTGCTCAATCCCGGCGGCGAAGTGCCCTACAACGGCCAGAACCTCACCTATCCCGACATCAAGCTCGTCTACTGGGCGGGCGGCAATCCGTTCCATCATCACCAGGATCTCAACCGCCTGATGACGGCGTGGCGCAAGCCCGAGACGATCATCTTCCACGAGCAGTTCTGGACGCCGGCCGCGCGGATGGCCGACATCGTGCTGCCGGCGACGACCACGCTGGAGCGCGCCGACATCGGCTACGGCAGCCGCGAGCCGTTCCTGATCGCCATGAAGAAGGCGCGCGAGCCGATCGGCGAGGCGCGCGACGACTACTGGATCTTCTCCCAGCTCGCCCGGCGCCTCGGCCAGGGCGACGCCTACACCGAGGGCCGCGACACGATGGCGTGGCTGTCGCATCTCTACGGACTGTCGCGCGAAAAGTCGGCGGCTGCCGGCGTCACCATCCCGGCCTTCGACGAATTCTGGTCAGCCGGCATCGCCGAGGCCAAGGGCGAGAACCGCGATCCCGTGATGCTGGCCTCGTTCCGCGCCGATCCCACGGCCCACCCGCTCAAGACGCCGTCGGGCAAGATCGAAATCCATTCCGAGAAGATCGCCTCGTTCGGTTACGACGACTGCCCGCCGCATGCGGTGTGGCTGGAGCCGATCGAATGGCTGGGCTCGAAGAAGGCCGAGCGCTATCCGCTGCACATGCTGTCGGACCAGCCGACCGACAAGCTGCACAGCCAACTCGACCACAGCCCGCATGCCCGCGCCACCAAGATCAAGGGACGTCAGCCGATCACCTTGCA
>CALFRN010000429.1 GCA_937919085.1 uncultured Reyranella sp. | reverse complement strand
GGGCGATTGCTCGTCAACGAAAAGCGGCGGATCGTTATGGAGTCACATTGTGGGTTCCCATCCCGGATGCAATGCTTCACATGGCACACGGGAGACTGGCGGGACATGAGCGGTCTACGTATCGTCTACGGGGAGCGACTGGACGGTGTCGCCTGGCCACCGTCGCCGGAGAGTAAATCACTCGGGTTCGCCGCCGTCGGGCCTGCCGGCTTCCTGGCGCTGGTCGAGACTTTCGTTGGTCTTTCCGGTCCGCCCGTTCCCGCCGCCCGTCGTATTGCCCCTCATGCGGCGGCGGCTCGCGGCATCGATGGGCCACCAGCGCTTCTGGTCGACGAGCTTTGCGATCGATCCATGGGCCGTCGCCCGTAAAATCCTGAAATGGCGGGACGAACTGGTCGAGGCAGGATGGACCGCGACGGCTATCGCCAGTCCGCCCGGTCGATTGGCCGACCTCGCGGACCTCGAGGCGCTGATCGAGCCGATCATCCTGCCCGGCCGGGCGGATCGCCTGGCAACGGCCGTCGATGCCCTCAGATCCGGCATCGACCTCCCGTTTCAGGAAATCAGCGTCGTAGATCCACCCGAGACGATCGACCCTGGCATGGGCCGCCTTCTGCGTGCGGTCGCGGAATGTGGCGTACAAGTCTCGTATCGACCTGTAGGCACCGGGGCATGTCGACAGGAAACCGATCTCGCCAAGGTCCAGTCCTGGCTGGCGAACGGGCAGGCTGAACCACTGGTGGGCGACGGCACATTCGTCGTTCTGCACGGCCGTAGCGAGAGTGCCGAAGCCGAGGCCGTTGCGGACTGGCTGGCCGCCCGCCCGGACGATGCCGAAACCGTTGTCATCCTCGGAGCCCCGTCCGGCATGCTCGACGGGGCACTTGCGCGACGTGGATTACCGCGATTTGCCCATTTGCCGGCCTCGCCGCTTCGCGGCGCGGTCCAGTTGCTGTCGCTGGCTTTCGCCATCCGCTGGCGACCGTTCGACCCCGCGCCGCTGCTCGATCTCCTGTCCTTGCCGCAATCGCCGGTCCCCTCCGCCGTGGCCCGCGCCCTTGCCGCCGCATTGACGGAGGCGCCGGGGCGCGACGGACCACGTTGGAAGAAGGCCATCGAGACAGGCCGGCAGCGGCGGAACAAACGCTTCGAGGAACAGGGGCTGTCGGGGGCCGACCTGGCGCGTCGTATGCGACGCGATACGGAACGGTGGCTGCCCTGGTTGAACGGCGATCTGTTCGATGAAGCGCCGGGCATGCCTGCCGCGGTGGCCCGCGACATCTGCGGTCGCGTCGGCGCATGGTCGGCGCGCGTGGCATCTGGGGAACAAGGGCCAGTGGCCGCAGTCGGAGGGTTTGCGACGACCCTGTCCCTGGTCATCGCCGAAGCGGGCCTCGACCCAGTCCCGCGGATCCAGTTGGAACGAATGATCGATGCGGTCGTGGCCGAGGGCGTGGATGGCGAGCATGCCGAGGCGGAGGCCGCAGCCTGGTCCCATGTCTTCCATCCGGCACAGGTCTGGGGCGAGGCCGGGGCCGTGCTGTGGTGGGGCTTCGGATCGGCCTCAACCCCGCGCCAGGCCCAGACCTGGACCGACGAGGAGAAAGCGGCGCTACGCGCTGCCGGATGCCTGCCGGACGATCCGGTAGAGATTCTCGCGCGCGAATCGGCGGGCTGGCGGCGCGCAGTTCTCAAGGCGCGCGATCGGGTTCTGCTGGTGGCCCCGCCGGGGGCAGGTGGCGAGGAGAGCGCACATCCGCTTGTGCACGAACTGGCACCTCTGTTGTCCCAGGCGCCGCACGGCATCTACTTTGACGCAGAGAGGCTCTTCGAAATCGAGGGCATCGAACTCGCGGGCAGCCAGATTAGGCGTGCTGCTGCCGCGCGTCGGCCCTTGCCACAGCCGCGCAGGAGTTGGTCCGTCGCCGTTGGCGCGATCAAGCCGAGGCCTGTGGACGCGGCGACCTCCATCGGTCTTCTCCTCGGCTGTCCCTTCGCCTGGTCGCTCCAGTATGCGGGCTCGCTGCGGCCTTCGCGCCGCAGCGAGCTGCCGCAGAGGGAAACACTTCTGGGGTTGCTCGCCCACGCGCTCGCCGCCGAGATTTTTCAGCCCGGGTCGCCGCCGTCGCCAGCGCAGGCGCGTCACCGGGCGCAGCAACGCCTGCCGGCTCTTGTCGATGAAATGGCGTCGCCCCTGAAGCTGCCGGGCGCGGCGGCCGACTATGCACGCGCTCTTTCCCGTCTGCCGGTCGCCATGGAAACGCTTGCGCAAAGGCTTACAGATCTGGGCGCGACCGTGATCGGGGCGGAGATTGAACGCGATTGCGCCGACGCGCTGGCGCCGGGCGTGACCCTGAATGGCCGTCTCGACCTGCTGATCGGCGCGCGGACGGGAGAACCGGCGATCATCGACATGAAGTGGTCGAAAACCGATCACTATCGCCGCGCGGAAATTCAGCAAGGCCACTCCATCCAGCTTGCCGTCTACGGCCGCATTCTCGGCACCGACGGAGCGCCGGTACCGGGTGCCTACTTCATGCTGTCCCAGGCGCGCCTGCTGCCGGTGGGAGACAATCTGTTCGGTCCGTCGGCGGGTCCGGGGGCGCCGCGCCTTGCCGAGGTGTGGTCGAACACGCAGGCGTCGTGGCGGGCGCGCATGGCCCACCTCGATCGAGGGCGTGTGACCGCCTTGAGCAAGGACCTGGCCGGAATTGGCGACGATGCCGGCGATGAAGAGGTCGCCCTGCGTCCGGATCCGCCTTGCCGCTTCTGCGACAAGACCAGGCTCTGCGGCCATGCGAGGGTGCTGTGAGCGGCGGCCGGCTCGGCCCGGTCCATGTCGTCACCGCATCGGCGGGCACCGGCAAGACCCATCGTCTGACCACCGAAGTAGGCGCCGCAGTAAGCGCCGGCACGGTGGCATCCGCGGTGCTTGCGACGACATTCACGACGCGTGCCGCCGCCGAGCTTATGAGCCGGGCCCGCGCCATGCTGGTGGAAGCAGGCAGACGCAAGGATGCGGAGCTTCTGCTGGCGGGTCGGTTCGGGACGGTCAATTCCGTCTTCGGCGCGCTGTTGAGGGAGTTTGCCTTTGAAGGCGGCCGGTCTCCTGTCAGCGAGGTGATCCCCGAGGAACGGGCGCAGGCCCTGTTTAGAATGGCCGCCGACGTGGCGATCGGCGATTACGCCGGCCGGCTTCAGGCCGTTGCCGAACGACTGGGCTATGCCGAGGGCGGCGGCCGGCATATCTCGTGGCGCGATCTGGTTTCCCAGGTTGTCGCCTTGTCGCGGGCCAACGGCATTGCCGCCGAACAGCTTGGCGACAGCAGGGATCGCTCCTGGCTCGGGCTCGAACCTCTGCTCGGGCAGGCTCGCAAGGGAGAAACCGCCGAGGATCTGGACAAGGCCTTGGCGGCGGCCGTCGAAGTCGCGATACAGGCAGCCGGCGCAGGAGATGGAACGAAGGCTACCCTGACTGCTCTACAACGATTGAAGGAGGTCGGGGCAGCACTCGCCTCGGGTCGCCCCCTGCCGTGGCAGCAATGGGCCCAGATGGCGAAGATCAAGGCGGCGGTGGCGACCGATCCGCTTCTCGACGGCGTCAGGGCCGCGGCGGCGGCGCACGCGCGTCATCCGCGGTTGCGCAACGACCTTGAAGCCATGATCGGGGGCGTCTTCGACTGTGCGGCGGAGGCCCTTGTGGCTTACCGGGACTACAAGCTGGCGCGTGGGCTGGTCGACTTTTCCGATCAGGAAGCCGAGGCGCTGCGCCTGCTCGAGCGTCCCGAAGTAACACGCATTCTTGCCCAACGCCTCGATCTGGCACTGATCGACGAGTTCCAGGACACAAGCCCGATCCAGCTCGCCCTGTTTCTGCGCATCGCGCGGATCGCGCGCCGGAACTTCTGGGTCGGGGATCCCAAGCAATCGATCTACGGGTTTCGCGGCTCCGATCCCGACCTCATGTCGGCCGTGGCTGGCCGCATCGCCGCGGAGTCGGGTGGCTCGCGCGAAACCCTGACGAAGTCCTATCGCGCCCGGCCCGGGCTTCTGCAGTTGTTCAACGATGTCTTCATTCCCGCTTTCGAACCCCAGGGAATCCCCCGCCCGCAATCCGAATGCCGCGACGCTGAGCGCGCCGACGCCCCGGGGCAGGCCATTCCGCTCGCCGTCTGGCAGGTAGCCGGCAGCAACAAGGAGACGCGTGTGGCGGCACTCGCGGGCGGCGTTCGTCCCATGCTGGCCGATCCCGGCCCCTGGTCGATCGTGCCCAAGGGCGAGGCCGTTGCCCGCCCCGTTCGCGGCGGCGACGTCGCCATTCTCTGCCGCACCAAGGAAACTTGCCGGGAAGTTGCAGCCGCGCTCGAGGCAGCCGGTCTCCAGGTGGCGCTGGGGCGGGATGGCCTGCTGCAGTCCGCCGAATGTGCGCTGGCGCTTGCCTGCCTGCGCTGGCTTGCCGATCCATCGGATACGCTGGCCCTGGCGGAGATCGCGCACCTGACGAACGCGGCAGTCGACGGCGCGCAGCCGGGTTGGTTCAGCACCGCGCTCGAGCACGCCGATGGCATCGCCCGGCTGCGGGCGGGCCCAATTCCGGTGGCGTTGGACGCGTTGCGTCCGGGCCTTCTGTCGATGACGCCGGCGGAAGTTCTGGACGCCGCCATCGGCGCGGCCGCGGTCGTCGGGTTGGCCACCAGCTGGGGCAATCCAGAGCAGCGCCTTGTCAATATCGACGCCCTGCGGGCACTCGCGGTTGGCTATGAGGACGACCGGCGACAGTCCCGTCAGCCGGCGACGCCAGGCGGCCTCGTCGGCTGGCTCGAGGAAGCCGGAGCCGAGAAGCCGGCATCGGGCGACGATCACTCCGTCGTCATCTCGACTTATCATGCCGCCAAGGGATTGGAGTGGCCGGTCACTCTCCTGTTCGAGCTGAATTTTTCCCGAGAAGCACGGCTGTTCAACCAGGTCATCGCCGAAGGCGCGGTCGGCGGCATCGATCTCGACGATCCTCTCAAGGGGCGCTGGTTGCGCCTGTGGCCGTGGCCCTATGGCGCTCAGTCGAAAAATGTCGGCCTCGACGGGCACGCCGAGCAGTCCGAAACCGGCCAGGCCGCAGCGCTGCGAGCCGAGCGCGAGGAAGTCCGTCTCCTCTACGTGGCCATGACGCGCGCACGAGACTATCTCATCCTGGCGGTCGATCGGCCGAAGGCTGATCTCAAGGCTGCGGCCCTCGATGGTCTTGTCGACAGCGCGGGCGCGCCGCTTCTGAAATTGCCACATTCACTCGACCAGCCGTTGGGCGCCGGTAACGCAAATCATGCGTGTCGCGTATGGACGCTGGAAGAGGCGTCTGCCGAAGGGCCCGTGGGAGATGATTTTAAACCAGTATACGGCCTCGTGTCCCCGCGGCATGACATGGCCGTGCCCCATCTGCCGTATCGCTTCCGGCCCAGCGATCACAGCCAGCAGGCTGAAGAGCCAGCGCGTATCGTCGAAAGCATTGCCCTCGGATCGCGCCTGGCGCTGACCGGCTCTCCGAATATGGCAGCCCTCGGCGATGCCGTTCACGGCTTCCTGGCCGCCGACTCAACGAAGGCGGAA
>CALFRN010000428.1 GCA_937919085.1 uncultured Reyranella sp. | reverse complement strand
TCTGATTCCTTGGGAATCCTCATTCGATTCCTATTTCAAGCTCGATGCTCTAGTTGCTATATACTGCCTTTTCGAAAGCGTAGAACAACGGCAATGACTTGCTGTCGGCGAAGGGCAGGATTTGCGTTACGTAGACCCCGCCCACGCCCTTCTTCTGATCGATCCAGTAGTAGGTATTGGCGAGCCCGGCCCACGCGAGGCTGCCGGCTGAGCGGCCGGTCGGCGCTGTGGCATTGTTGATCATGAAGGACAGGCCCCACTGCTTGTCGATGCCGGGGAAAAATTCGGCGTCGTTTGACAGCGGCGGGATCGCGGTCTTGAGCAGCGTTACCTTGGTGGCACCCATGGCGTTCTTCGACATGGCCGCCACCGTCTCTGGCTTCAGCACAGGCTGGCCGCGGTCGGATTTGCCTTCGTTCAGCATCATGCGCACGAACTTCAGATAGTCGCCGGCGGTGGAATAAAGTCCGCCGCCGCCCATCTCGAACTCCGGCGCCTGCGGGATCTCCAGCGCCAGATCCGGCGCCAGCGTGCCGTCGGCGCCGCGGTGATGGATCTTGGCCAGGCGCTCGCGCATGGTGGGCGTGATGAAAAAGCCGGTGCTGTCCATGCCGAGAGGTCCCAGCAGTTCGTCGCGGAAATACTGGCCGAGCTTCTTGCCGCTCACGGCCTCGACCATCTTGCCGGCCCAGTCGATGTTGATGCCGTAGTCCCAGCGCTCGCCGGGATCGAACAGCAGCGGCGTGGTCAGCGCCTTGTTCTCGCAACCGGTGATGCCGGGCACGCCCATCGCCTCCTGGTACTTGCCGATGTCGGCGTTCCAGATCTCGTAGGAGAAACCGGCGGTGTGGGTGAGCAGATGGCGCAACGTGATGTCGCGCTTGGGCTTGCGGGTCTTGGGCTTGCCCGCGGTGTCGAATCCCTCGAGCACGCCGACTTCGCCGAGATAGGGGATCACGGCCTTGGCAGGTGCATCGAGTGAAAGTTTGCCACGTTCGACCAGTTGCATGGCGGCGGCGCCGGTGACCGCCTTGGTCATGGAGGCAATCCACGCCACGGTGTCGGGCGTCATGGCGGCGGCCTCGCCCAGCACCCGCTTGCCGAAAGCCGCCTCGTAGGTGGTTCCCTTGCGGTCGGTCGCCACCGCGACCACGCCTGGAACGTCTCCCCTGTTCACCGCTTCCTTCAGAACCTTGTCCGCTTGCGCTTTCATGGCGTTCCTCCTGGTTGTGGCGTCAGTCGATCAAGGGCTGCCCATTGTCAGGTTGGGCAAGAAGGTGACGATGCCCGGAAACAGAGTGAACAGTCCGACGCAGGCAAAGTCCATCAGCACGAATGGCCAGACATTGCGGAAAATCTGCTGCAACGGAATGTCGGGTCGTACGCCGTTCACGACGTAGCAGTTGAGACCGACCGGCGGTGTCAGCAGTCCAACCTCGACCATCTTGACGACGATGATGCCGAACCAGATCGGATCGAAGCCGAGCTTGCTCATGACCGGGAAGATCACCGGCAGGGTCAGCAGCAGCATGCCGATGCCGTCCATGAACATGCCGAGGACGGTGTAGAGCACGATGACGAACAGCAGCACCAGGTAAGGCGAGACGCCGATGGCGACGATCCAGTCGGAGAAGGAGCTGGAGACGCCGGCGAAGGCCAGGAACCGCACGAAGATCAGCACACCCCAGATGATCGAGAAGATCATCACCGTGAGCTTCACCGTGTCGAGCAGCGAGTCGAGCAGGCCGCGCCCGGAAAGTGAGCGCTTGAGCAGTGCCATGACGAACACGATGAAGGCACCCAGCGCGCCGACTTCGGTCGGCGTTGCCCAGCCGGTGTACATGCCGCCGATCACCGCGCCGATCACGAAGACGATCGGCAGCGCGTCGGGCAAGGTGACGAAGCGCTCGCGCCACGAGATGCCGGGGACCGCCTCGCCGAGCGCCGGATTGATCTTGAAGCGGATCACGATGATCGAGGCGTAGAGGATCGCGGAGATGAGTCCGGGAATGAACCCGGCCAGCAGCAATCCGCCGATCGAGGTTTCGGTGATGATGCCGTAGACCACCATGATGGCCGACGGCGGAATGAGCGAGGCAAGCGTGCCGCCCGCTGCGACGACGGCGGCCGCGATGCCGGGCTGGTACTTGAACCGCAGCAGCTCAGGGATGGCGATGCGCGAGAATACTGCCGCGGTGGCGGTGCTGGCGCCCGAGACGGCGGCGAAGCCCGCCGCGGCGAAGATGGTGGCGACGGCCAGCCCGCCCGGCATCCAGCCGAGCCACGCGCGGGCGCAGCGGTAGGCGCCCTGGACGATGCCGGCGTGATGCGCCAGGTGGCCGATCAGGATGAACAGTGGCAGGACCGACAGCGCGTAGTTCGTGGTGTCCGAATAGGGCACGTGTCCGGCGATGCCGACCGCCTTGTCGAAGCCGCGCAGAATCCACAGGCCGACGAAGCCGACAAGGCCGGCGGCAACGAAAATGCGGACGCCGGCAATGATCAGCACGGTGAGCGCCACCATGCCGAGGATGCCGATGGTAATTGGCTCCATCAGGCGTCCTCAACGACGTGGGCAGGGATGGGCACGGCGATCAGCTCGGCGTCGGGGTCGACCACCAGTCGCACATAGGCCCAGAGCTCGAGCGCGATGCGGGCGGCAAGAATGGTGAATCCGACGACCGGTACCAGCTTCGAGGGCCAGGTCGGCCACTGCGTGTTGATTGTCGAGTCGCCGATGTAATAGGCGTTGTCGAAGAAATGCAGGATGCCCGGCAGCAGGGCGACGACGAGCGCAAAGGCGGCTATCGAGGCGCCGAGTTCGGCGATCCATTTGCCGCGGCCCTTGAAGTGGCCGGCGACGACATCGACGCGGATATGCCCGGCCTTGCGGTAGCAATAGGAGATCGGCAGCAGCGTGTAGAGCGCCATCGTCTGCTCGATGAAGTCGAGCTGGCCGTAGAGCGGGCTGTTGAAGCCCTTACGCAGGAAAATCTCGGCAACGCCCACCCACATGACGCCGAAGATCACAACTCCGGCCACGACGGCGCTGACGAATTCGACGACCTGCAGGCCGCGGTCGAGGCGGTCCAGTGCCGCCCCGCCCATGGATGTTGCGCGGCTGGCCATCAGGCGCCGCCTCCCGTTGGCTGCGGCACTAGTTCTTGCCGAGCTTGGCTTTGGCCTTCTTCGTCTCGCTCAGGATGAGGTCGAGAAGCTGCTGGGCCGGCACGCCCTTGGCGGCGTTATCCGCAACCCAGGCCTTCCACACCGGTGTGGCACCGACCTCCTCGAAGATCTTGAGTTCGGCCGGCGAGTAGACGATCGCCTTGAGGCCCTTCTTCTCCCAATCCGCGAGGTTCTTCTTGTCGGATTCGGCGTGTGCCTTGATCAGTGCCGCATAGCCGACAGACCTGCCCTTTATGAGCAACTCCTGGTACTGCTTCGGCAGCTTGCCGAAGGCGTCGAGCGCCACCACCGTCGGGCAGTTGTTGGCGCCAGGTGACAGGTTCGTGGTGTACCACTTCGAGATCTCGGGGATCTTGTAGGAGGCGAAGGCGTAGGTGTAGGGGAACGCCACCGCGCGGAACACGCCGCGCTCCAACGAGTTATACACTTCAGGCGCGGGCACCGACGTCGGCACGGCTCCAAGGTTCTTCATCGCGGCGCCCGTGCCGCCGAGCGCGCGCACTCGCATGCCCTTGTAGTCCGACATCTTCTCCGGCGCGTCACCCACGCCCATGAACTCGGACTGCGGCTGCAGCACCGACATCAGCAGCATGGCATTCCAGCGCTTGAATTCGGCGACGATATAGGGGTCCTTGTAGACCACATCGTGAACCATGGCGTGCACTTCCGGATTGGCCAGCGGCAGGCCCGGCAGGTCGAGGACGTTGATGCCGAGATGCTTGCCGGGATGATAGCCGGTGCAGATTTGAGCCATCTCGAACGAGCCGAGCTTGATGTTGTCGAGGTTGTCGGGACCCTTCGACAGCGCGTCGCCGTAGTGGATCTTGATGGTGAATTTGCCGTCGGTTTCCTTGGAGACATATTCGCTGAGTGCAGCGATGCCGGCGGTAAAGGCGCGCGGCGGCCCCCAGACCGAAAGATTCCACGCGACCTTGGGGCCATCGACTGCGAACGAGGGCGAGGCTGCCAGCGCGACGGCACCAAACGATGCCACGGCGAATACGCCAAATAACGATTTACGCACAATCTTCCTCCACTTTGGATTGGTTTCTTTGCTCTTTGCGGCAGGATGGCCTCGCCGACGATGGCCTGTCTACAGCCAAACCGCGCCAGCGCCAACGAACCGGCCACTGCAGGCCGCCCTGCTACCAGGCGTCACGCCACTGAAAATTGGCGCGGGTATTTCAGATGGGCGAGGCGACATCTCCTGCGACGACAAGATCAAGGTGCCCTGTCTCCGGCAGATTTGCCAGCCCGGCCGTCCGCAGAGCGAATGCATAGGTGATAGCCACCTCGTCCAGCCGGTTGAAGCGTCCGGATGCCCCGCCATGACCTGCACCCATGTTGGTGTGCAGGACGAACGGCCCGCCCGAAGTCACGGTGGCACGCAGGCGCGCGATCCACTTGGCCGGCTCCCAGTAGGTGACGCGGGGGTCGGTAAGGCCGGCCATCGCCAGGATCGCGGGGTAGTTGCGGGCGGCGACGTTGTCGTAGGGCGAGTAGGACAGGATGGTGCGGAACGCCGCCTCGTCCGTGATCGGGTCGCCCCATTCGGGCCATTCGGGCGGCGTGAGTGGCAGTTCGGCGTCCAGCATGGTGTTGAGCACGTCGACAAAGGGTACTTCGGCGACGATTCCGGCGAAGAGGTCGCCGGCCCGGTTGGCGACCGCGCCCATCAGCATGCCGCCGGCGCTGCCGCCGTGGCCAACGATGCGCTGCGCTGAAGTATATTTCGCTGCGATCAGCGCACGGCCCGCTGCGGCGAAATCGTCGAAGGTATTCGGCTTCCTGTCGCGCTTGCCGTCAAGGTACCACGACCAGCCCTTGTCCGCGCCGCCGCGGACATGCGCGATGGCATAGACGAAGCCGCGATCGACGAGAGACAGGCGATTGGCCGAAAATGACGCCGGCATGGCCATGCCGTAGGCCCCATAACCGTAGAGCAGGAGCGGGGCGCTGCCGTCCCGAGCAAGGTCGCGGCGGTGCAGGATCGAGACCGGGACTTCGGCGCCGTCGTGCGCGACCGCCGTGATGCGTGTCGTGAAATAGTGAGCGGGATCGTGGCCGGAGGGAATCTCCTGGCGTTTCCGCAGGCTGCGCACGCGGCTCGCCATGTCGTAGTCGTAGATTTCGGTTGGCGTCGTCATCGACGAATAGGAAAAGCGCATCGTCGCCGTGTCGAACTCCAAGCCGTCGGCGATGTCGAGCGAGTAGGCCGTTTCGTCGAAATCGATGACGTGTTCGCTTCCGCTTTCCAGCTCACGGATGACGATTGACGGCAGGGCGTTTGCGCGTTCCAGCCGGACGAGGTGGCCGGCAAAGAGCTCGATCTCGAGGATATAGATGCCCGGCCGGTGTGGGATCAGTTCGCGCCACGTCGAACGCCCGGGTGTGGCGAGCGGCGCCGTCACGACACGAAAGTCGATGGCGCCGCCCTGGTTGGTCAGGATGAAAAGCTCGCCGCCACGGTCGGCGACGCTGTAGCGCACGCCCTTCTCCCGCGGCGCGATCAGGCGTGGCACGGCGTCCGGCGTGGAGAGGTCGATCAGGCGTTGCTCCGAGGTATCGTGATCGCCGCCGGCGATGATACAGAAGCGGCGGCTGGCGCTGACCTCGACGCGCGTGAACCAGCCGATGTCCTTCTCCTCGAACACGAGGACGTCGTCGGCCTGGCTCGTGCCGAGCCGATGGCGATACACCTGCAACGGGCGATGATTTTCATCGACTCGGACATAGTAGAAGAACGCCCCGTCGTGGCCCCAGACGACCTTGCCGTCGGTCTGCTCGAGGATATCGGGCAGGTCTTCGCCCGTGTCCCACCTCCGCACCCGGATGGTGAAGTATTCCGACCCGCGCACGTCCGCGCTCCAGGCCTCGAGCCAATGATCCGGCGAGTGCCGCGTGCTGCCGAACTTGAAGTAGGGCGAGGCCTTGGCCAGTGCGTCGCCGTCGAGGACGATCTGGACGTCGCCACCTGCGCGCGGCATCCGGCCGATCAGCTGGTGCTGGCCGCCCTCACGAAACCGCCACAGATAGGCGAAGGGCCCGTCCGGTGTCGGGACGCCGGAATCCTCCTCCTCGATGCGACCGCGCATCTCCGCGACCAGTGTCGTCTGCAGCGCTTCCGTCGGCGCCAGCAGCGTCTCGGCATAGCCGTTCTCGGCCTCGAGATAGGCACGAATGTCGGGATCGAGAACGGACGGATTACGCAGCACATCCTGCCAATTCCCGTCCTTCAGCCAGGCATAGTCGTCCGTGATGGTGACGCCATGCAGAGTGCGCCGCGAGGGGCGTCGCGGCGCGATTGGCGGCTTCACGACGGGCTCACCTGGCGGTTCAGTAGTTACCGGCTTTGGCGGCCACCTTGGCCGGGGCATCGGCCTTGCCGCCCAGCATCCCGCGCATCTCCGCGCCCTTGGTGTCCCACCAGTCCGCCAGGATACGCACGTCCCAGCCGATGCAAAAATGTTTTACGCCCATGTCGAGATACTTGCCGGCCTGGCTGGGATCGCGCAGTTCGACGCGCGGATGCAGGCCCATCCTGAGCGCGGTCTCGATCGTCTTCTTCTCGGCCGCCAGAACCTCGGCGTCGGCATACTGGCCGGTCTTGCCGATGCTCATCGAGAAATCCGAAGCACCGAACTGAACCATGTCGATGCCGGGCACGGAGAGGATGGCGTCGAGGTCGTCCACGCACGACTTCTTCTCGACCATGATGGCGATCACCACCTCGTTCAGGGCATCGACATAGGCGGGCGTACCACCCGTACGCACCGTGCCGACGTCGCGCCTCATGCCGACACCCAGCCGACCGCGGCCGCGCGCGCCCTTGGCCATCGTTGTTTCGGCGCGGACCGCGTCGACGGCGGCCTTTGCGTCCTCGACCGAGCGGATGTCGGCGAACAGTACGCTCTGGAAACCCGAACCGATCGCCCGCATTGCCTGGTGGGTATACTGCGTCTGCTCGATCTTGATCATGCCCGACATGTTCATGAGTTCGAAGGCGCGGCCCAGATTATCGAGATCGTGCATGGTGAAGGGCGCGTACTCGGCGGTGAATTCGACATAGTCGTATTGCTTGGAGTGGCCGATCAGTTCCACCAGGGTCGGCCATGCCGACAGGATGTGCGTGCCGACGGTCGGCTTGCCGGCATTGAGACGTTCGCGAAGCGGATTGCGGTGCATACGGTTTCCCCCGGGGATGCTGTTCAGGCTACTCTGACACCTTGTACAGGGAGAGTGCCATGTTTCCGACGAGGGATAGTCTTACAATCTGCTTCGCTCACGCGGCATACCGCATGATGGATCGTTTCGAAGTGCGCAAGACGGGAATCAAGTGCTTCGAGGTTCGCGCCTATGACGATCTGGTGAAGCGGATTGGCGAGGCCGACGTCGTGCTGGCCTCCGGCATGTGGAAGAACGACCTGATCGCGCACGCTCCCAAGCTCAAATTCATCCAGTCCATCAGCTCCGGCATGGACCAGTATTCCAGGGAAATGCTGGGTGCCAAGGGCATTCGCCTCGCCAGCGCGGCCGGCGTCAATGCCCGCGCCGTGGCCGAACATGCCCTTGCGCTGATACTCGCCGTCGCGCGGCGCCTGCCCGAGGCGCGCGACAATCAGCACAAGAAAGTGTGGCGCGGCATGTTGGGCGATCTCACCCAGCGTGAGGATGAACTGGGTGGCAAGACGCTGCTGATCGTCGGTATGGGTCGCATCGGCAGCCATCTCGCCAAGCTTGCCAAGGCCTTCGACATGAAGGTGGTCGGCATTCGCCGCGACCCCAAGGCCGGTGCCAACGGTGCCGATGCGATCCACGGCATGGGCGATCTGGTGAAGCTTGTGCCCGATGCCGATTTCGTGGCGCTCGCCTGTGCGCTGACGCCCGAGACAACCGGGCTGATGAGCGCGGCGGCCTTTGCCGCGATGAAACCTTCGGCGGTATTCGTGAACGTCGCCCGCGGCAAAGTCGCCGACGAGGCGGCGCTGATCGCCACCATGAAGGCCGGCAAGATCTGGGCGGCGGCCCTCGACGTCACCGCCGACGAGCCCTTGCCGAGCGACTCGCCGCTGTGGACGATGCCCGACGTCTTCATAACGCCGCATACGGCAGGCGAGACCCGGGCCTATGAGGACAATGTCCTCGATATTCTGATGGAGAATCTCGACCGCCTGTGGCGGGACGAGAAGACGCTTCGCAACCAGGTGCTCTAGACCTGCCTACTTCTTCTCTTCGCCCTTCTCTTCGTCCTTCTTGAGGAGTTCCTTCTTCTCCTTATCCGTAAGGACCACGGCGGGCGCAGGGATCGGGGCAGCGAGCTTGGGCGTGGCCTCGGCGGCCGCCTTGGGCGCCGTCGTCGGCGGTGCCGGTATCGCCTTGGGCGCCTGCTGGGGCACGGCCAGTTTCTGCTCGGCGGGAGCCGACGGCGTCTTCGGCGGCTCCGCGGCCGGAGCCTGCGGTGTTACGGAAGCACCTTTGTCCGGGGCCTTGTTATCGGCCGGCGGCGGCGTGCGGGTTTGCGCCGGGCGCGGGGCGGCTGGCGCGGGCTGAGCCTGCGGCGGCGCTGCGGCCTTCGGTGCGTCGGGCTTTGCCGGTTCGGCAGGCTTGGCCGGCTCGGCGGGCGTTGCCCGTTGGGCAGGCGCTGCGGGCGGTGTCGCAGGTTTGGCCGGCTCGGCGGGGGTTGCCCGCTGGGCAGGCGCTGCCGGCGGTGTCGCGACCGGCGCGCTTGGCGTCTTGTTGTCGTTCGCCGCCGGCGCCTTGGCTTCCGGCGTGGCAGGAGCGGGCTTGGCCGGAGCCTTGTTGTCGTCCTTCAGGACCGGCGGCGCGGCGCCGGAGCGCGGCACCAGTGGCGGCGCGACGGTCTTGCCCTGCGTTCCCGTTGCGCTGCCGGTCGCGTTGATCGTGGCGGCTGGCGTGTTGGGCGCCGTCGCAAGCTTGGGGCCTGGCGCTGCAGGCTTCGTTGTGTTCGTGGGCTTGGCGAGCGTCGGCATGTCGGCGATGGCCGTCTTGGCAACCGGCAGGCTGGTGGTGACGCCAATCTTGGCCTGGGCATCCGCCTTGGCCTTCGGGTCGACAACAGGTGCCGGGGTTGCGGCCTTCGGATCGGCAGCCCTGGCGGCTGGCGTCGAGGCGGGTGCGGTCACCGCGAAGGACGCCGTCGGCGCAGGCGGTGCTGCCACCGGCGCGACGGGCGCGGCGGCGATCTGCGCCGCCGAGACCTGCAGGGCGGCGCGTGCGACGGGTTGCGAGCTCACGAACACCGCCGATGGCACGACCGTCGCGAACTGCTGGTTCGCCATCACGGAGTTCTGTCCGGCAATGTAGGCTTCACGGCGTTGTGCACGCTGCCAGCGCTCCTCGGCCGCCTGCTCCTGGACCTGGTTGGAGCTGTTCAGGCGGGCATAGTAGTCGCGGTCGGTGCTGTAGGACGGCACATAGGCCTCGCGCGGTCCCAACGGAAACCAGCCCACGGGTGCGCTGGCGCTGGCCGAAGCGTTGCCGCCAAGCAGCGCCTGGACGAGTTGGACCCCGCCGATGAAGTCGACGAGAGCGGGCGCATAGACCGGCTGTGTCTCGCGCTGCGGCGGCACCCAGACCCATTGATTGTTGCGACGGGCCCAGCGGCCGTAGTGCGAGGGCGCGTAACCCCAGGGCTGGTCGTCGACCCAGGTCCAGCCCCACGGCTTTACATACGACCAGTGACCTTCCTTGTAGGGCTGCCATCCCGACGGCACGGAGCGCGGCGTCCAGACGTTGCCGTACTGGCTGTCGTTGCTCCAGCTGCCGTAACTGTTGAGGTCCTCATAGCCGGTGATGCCGGCCGACAGATACTGCGTCGGCACGTCGTAGTTGATCTGGCGATCGCGCGCGGCCCAGTAAGCCGGCTGCGCTGGCGGGGCGGTATTGAGGGTGCGTACCTGCAGGGCGCCGGTATCGCCGTAAATCTCGCCGACCTGGCCCGGATTTACCGTGACGGTCCGGCCGTTGAGGCTCTGCATCTGTGCGGCGCCCGAGCGCACGCCCAGGCGTGTCGCATCCTGGGTCGATCCGGCCTCGACGTAGTAGTCACCCTGCTGGCGAAGGCTGACCGTGCCGCGCGGCGTCACGACCTGATAAGGCGTGTTGGGGTTGAGAGAGAAGGTCTTAATGTCGACGCGGCCCTGGCCGACCTGCAGGAGAGTCTGGCTGTCGTCGATCGCTAGCATGTTGAGCTGGGTGCGGCCGTCCATGCGCACACGGGTGCCCGCGACCGAGATCTCGCTGCGTGCGTTGGGCTCGGTCCAGATCGAGTCGCCCGAGGTCAGCGGTGTATTGATGACGGCCGGAATCCAGCCCACCTGCTCGTCGTCGTGGAAGGAGACGGTGCCCTCGGTGTAGGCGAGGCGCCCGGCCTGCAACGGCGGATCGTTCAGGGCATAGGCGGCGCCGGTGAAAGCGACAACGCCCGCGGCCGCGCAAAGCGCAACGCGAAATGATTGACCCATGCCATTGCTCCTCGATAGGCTCGCGCGCACGCCGTTGGAAGCGGCTCGCCATCAAAGACAACGTCGCCACGGCCAGGTGGTTCCTCAGGAAGGACCGCACGTCGTTGCAAACATGAACAGGGAGATAAGGATGCCCGTCGCAGACCCCAACCGCGTGATCGTCACCGGCGAGAATCCGTTCATCCGCCTCAGCGAGAAGGACGGCGATCCCAACTCCACCGACGCCAGCTTCTGGCGTATTCTGTTCTGTCCCGCTGGGCCGGGTCACGTGCTCTATCTCAAGAGCGAGCTGACGCACGGTCATTGGCGCATCTATTCCGACAACATCGCCATGGCGCGCTGGCTGCAGCAGACGGTACAGGGCATGCTCAATCCCGAACTCAAGGATCTCGCCATTCCGGTGATCGACGCCGAATTCAACCGTACCGGTGACCCACGCTATTTCTGGACCGAGCACGTCTCGGCGGCCGATTCGGAAGTGGCCCTTACCTGGTACGACGTCGGCGATCCGCTCTTGATTCATACCGAGCCCAACCAGGCGCCGAACCCGAGACCTTATGGCGTTTGCACCGTACTGGTGCCGGCGCTCGGCGCCCGTCTCACGGTCGATGGCGTGCAGGCGCGCGGCCTGCCGTGGAAGCGTGAGCGTGAAGGCCGGCCCTTCAGCACCTGCGCGCTGGCCTTTTCTGAAAGCTGGACGGAAGTACGCTAACCCTTGAGGTCGAAGGCGCGCGCGAGTTGGGTATAGCTCTCGCGCCGCACTTCCTCGTCGTGGGTCCAGGTGACGACTGCCATTTCCTCGACGCCGACTTGGGCCGCGAGATCTCGGATGCGCCCGGCGACTTCGGGTCCGGTGCCGACGAAGGAGTCCTTGCGGAACTGTTCCATGCGCGCCTGCTCGTGGACGCTGAGGGGCTGGGCCGCGGCAACGTCGGGCGCTTCCAGCGGCAACAGTATGCCCTTGTCGCGGTTGATTCGGCTGAGCGCACGCGACGTGAAATGGTACTGCGCCTGATCCATCGTCTCGGCGGCCAGTGCCCAGACGCAAAGTCCGGAACGCGGCTCGGGATGACGGATACTCGGCCGATAGGTGCGCTTGTAGAGGTCGATCGCGCGTTGACCGCCGGCGCCGTCACTGAAGAACCAAGCGTAACAATAGGGCAGGCCGAACAGGGCGGCGACCTGGGCGCCGTAGTCGGAGCTGCCGAGGATCCACACTTCCGGCGCCGTGGCGCCCTGTGGAAACGCCTTTACCGCGGCGAAGGGATGGCGGTCGACCAGGGGCTCGTTGTGAACCCAGGCGATGAGGTCGCGCACGTCGGAAGGGAAATGCTCGGGCCGTTCGTTGGCCGCCGGATTGAGCGCAAACGCCGTGCGTCCGTCCGAACCCGGGGCGCGGCCCAGTCCCATGTCGATGCGGCCGGGGGCCAGGGCGTCGAGCACGCGGAAGACCTCGGCCACTTTGAACGGCGCATAGTGCGGCAGCATGATGCCGGCGCTGCCGATCCTGATGCGCCGGGTGGTGGCCGCGATCGCCGCGATCACGATCTCCGGCGCGGTGCCGACAATGGTCGGATGATTGTGATGCTCCGACACCCAGAAGCGCTCGTAGCCCAGCGCCTCGCAATGTTGGGCGAGCGCCACGGTGTTGCGGATCGATTGATCCTGCGGGCGGCCAGCGACGGCAATCGACTGGTCGAGGACGGACAGACGGGTGAGGGAAGACATTGCGCCAGAGGTAGGGCGTGCGGCCTACTGCGGCAAGGTCGAGATGATGTAGAGCGACTGCAGCACCGGCGTCGGGCGGTCCTTGGGACCGAAGGAATTGGAGAAAATGGTGCCGATCTCGCCCGATCGGTAGACATGGCTGAGGGCCGTGTCGACGGCGAGACGGAAGTCGCCGTCGCCGCGCCGCATCGCCAGCGCAAACGGCTCATAGGTGAGATAGGTGCTGGCCAGCAGGATGCGGGCGGCATCCGGGTGCCCCTTGATCATGTAGGCCAGCATCGAGCGGCCGGCGAAATAGGCGGCGATGTTGCCTTTTTCCAGGGCAGCCATTGCTTCCTCGAAAGTCTTGAAGCCCACGATGTCGGCGGTGATGTGAAGTGCGGCCAAAGATTGTCGCGTTCCCTCGGCGGTCAGCGTGCCGTCGACCACGCCGACTTTCTTGCCCGAGAGCAGCTTCAGATCCTGCGGGCCGTCGTTGCGGATGGCGAAGGTCGTGCCGTCGATGAAGGTCGGCACGGAAAAATCCACGATCGCGCGGCGGTCCACCGTCTGTGTCAGCGAGTCGCAGATCAGGTCGGCCTTGCTCTGGGTGAGCGCGTCGAGGCGGTTGGTCGTGGTCACCGGGACGTAGGCCACCTTCAGGTCGGGCAGCTTGAGCTGGCGGGCGAGGTCCTTGGCCACTGCCTGGCAGAGTTCGATCATGAAGCCGGCGGGTTGGCCGGCGGGATTCTTGTAGGCGAACGGCGGCGCGTCCTCGCGGAAGGCGAGCCGCAGCGTCTTGCTCTGACGGATGTCGTCGAGAGTGCCGGCCAGCGCGTCGCCGCCCAGAACGGCGGTGCCCATTACGGTACCGAGTGCAAATGTCAGGAGGCCGAGCTTCTTCGATATCGCGTTCATGATCTCTGTTCCTGTCTGGCCCATCCTGCGGCGGGCGGGAAACCATGTGATATCCCGACCTTCGTGACCACCGGAATTACAGGAGGCGCCTCATGGCTCGCAACAAATCCCGCGTCGTCGGCATCGATCACATTTCCGTCCGGGTCAGCGACTACGAGAAGTCGAAGGCCTTCTACGCCAAGCTGTTTGCGTTCCTGGGCTTCGAATTGTCGGACGACTACGGCACCACCATTGGCTGGACCAACGGGCGGACGCGGTACTGGATCGCGCCGGCGGAAGGGCGGAAGACGCATCGCATCGGCGATGTCGGGTTCCACCACTACGCCTTCGAGCTGCGCAGCCGGGCGGACGTCGACGCACTGCAGGCGTTCCTCGAGAAGGAGAAGGTGCGCATCGTCGATCCCGCCGCCGAGTATTACGACGACTATTACGCCATCTTCTTTCTCGATCCCGACGGGCTCAAGCTGGAAGGCATGAAATACGGAGAACGTCTTGCCAAACAAAAGACTAAGCCACTGAAATGATGTGAAAAAAGACTCTCTTTACAGTAATTCTAGGAGTCACTTGCAATTCACGATGGAAGCAGCATATTTAGAAACATTCCAATCTGACCAAGACGGAGCGTTTCATGCTGACCATCGGTGACAAGTTTCCCTCGTTCGATCTCAAGGCGGTGGTGAGCACCGACCCCAAGACCGCCTTCACGCAGATCTCGGACAAGAGCGAGGCGGGCAAGTGGAAGATCGTGTTCTTCTGGCCGAAGGATTTCACCTTCGTCTGCCCGACCGAGATCGCCGCCTTCGGCAAGCTGAACAAGGAGTTCAAAGAGCGAGATACGGTGGTCTATGGCGTCTCGACCGACTCGGAGTTCGTGCATCTGGCATGGCGCCAGAACCACGCCGACCTGAAGACACTGCCCTTCGCCATGCTGGCCGACCTCAAGCGCGAGCTTTCCCAGACGCTCGGCATTCTCGACAAGGAAGAGGGCGTTTGCTTGCGCGCAACCTTCATCGTCGATCCCCAGGGCATCATCCGCTTCGTGTCGGTGAACGACCTCTCGGTCGGCCGCAATCCCCAGGAAGTGCTGCGTGTCCTCGATGCGCTGCAGACCGACGAGCTTTGCCCCTGCAACTGGCAGAAGGGCGAGGACGTCCTGAAGGCGGCCTGAGGAGACGGCGATGACTCTCGACATCCTGAAGGACCGGCTGCCCGACTACGCGCGCGACCTCAAGCTCAACCTCTCGAGCCTGGCCGCCGAGCAGTTGCTCAGCCCGCAGCAGAAGGCCGGCAGCTTCGTCACTGCCGCGCTGGCGGCCAACCACGGGCCGACCACCCAGGCCGTGGTCGGGATCTTCGGTTCCGAGTTGTCGGCGGAAGCGCTCAACGGCGCCAAGATCGCGGCATCGCTGATGGCGATGAACAACATCTACTACCGCTTCGTGCATCTCGTGCACGCCGCCGACTACAAGACCCTGCCGGCCAAGCTGCGCATGACCGCCATGGCCAAGCCCGGCGTCGACAAGGTCGATTTCGAACTGTGGTCGCTCGTCGTTTCGGCGGTGAACGGCTGCGGCATGTGCCTGGAGGCGCACGAGAAAGTGTGCCGCGAGGCCGGGCTCTCACCCGAGCAGGTCCAGGCCGCCGTGCGGATTGCGGCGACGGTTCACGCCGTTGCCCGCACGCTGGCGGCAGAAGAGGTGCTGGCAACACCGCTGGCCCAGGCGGCCTGATCTTGCCGATCTTGTAGCATCGCGACACGCGGGCCAAACTCCCGGCCGTTTTGACAACAGGAGAGCCCGCATGTCGACGATCGCCCCCCGAACCGAGCCTCTGTCGCAGCCAGCCGGCATCTATCAACCCAAGGGCATGCTGATCGACGGTAAATGGGTCGGCAGCGTTTCCGGCCAGCGCATCACGGTCGAGAATCCCGGCAAGCGCACCGCCGTGGCCGAGGTGCCGCGCGCCGCCGCCGCCGATGTCGATCTTGCGGTCGCCGCAGCCGAGAGGGCCTTCGTGGCCTGGAAGAGCGTGGTGCCACGCGAACGCGGCAGGCTTCTGCTGAAGATCGCCGAAGCGCTGGAGGCGCGGGCCGAGGAGATGGCGCGCACCATCGCGCTCGAGACCGGCAATGCGCTGCGCACCCAGGCGCGCGGCGAGGCCAGGCTCGCGGCCGATGTCTTCCGTTACTTCGGCGGACTTGCGTCGGAGCTCAAGGGCGAGACCGTGCCGCTGGGCGAACACGTACTCTCCTACACGCGCCGCGAGCCGATCGGCATCGTCGGCGCCATCATCCCGTGGAATGCGCCGGTGATGCTGGGGGCGCTCAAGATTGCCCCGGCGCTTTGCGCCGGTAACGTGCTGGTGCTGAAGGCGGCTGAGGACGCGCCGATGGGCGTTCTGATGATGGCGGACGTCTGCCAGGAATTCCTGCCGCCGGGCGTGCTGAACGTGATCACCGGCCACGGCGAGGAGTGCGGCGGCCCGCTCGCCAAACATCCCAAGGTCGCCAAGCTCTCGTTCACCGGCTCGACCGAGGTCGGGAAGGTGATCATGCGCGCGGCGGCCGAGCGCATCGTGCCGGTGTCGCTCGAACTCGGCGGCAAGAGCCCCTCGCTCGTCTATCCCGACGCCGACGAGGATTGGGCGGTCGACGGCATCATCAACGCCATGCGCTTCACGCGACAGAGCCAGAGCTGCACGGCGGGCTCGCGCCTGTTCCTGCACGAGGACATCTTCGATTCCTTCCTCGCCAAGCTCGAGAAGAAGACCGCCGCCCTCAAGATCGGCGATCCCCTCGACGAGGCCTCCGACATCGGCGCGATCATCAACAACAAGCAGTACACAAAGGTCTGCAGGTATGTGGACGAGGGGCTGAAGCGCTCCGACGCCAGGCTGGTGTTCGGCGGCCTGCCGCCCAAGACCGGACCGCTCTCCGAGGGCTACTTCACCCTGCCGACCGTATTCGCCGACCGCTCGAACGACTGGCGCCTGGCGCGCGAGGAAATCTTCGGCCCGGTGCTGGTGGCGATCCGCTGGACCGACGAGGCCGAGGCGATCCGCATGGCCAACGACAGTCACTACGGCCTGGCCGCCTATGTCTGGACGCACGACATCGGCCGTGGCCTGCGCGCCGCCCACGCCATCGAATCGGGCTGGGTGCAGGTCAACCAGGGCGGCGGCCAGACGCCCGGCATGTCCTACGGCGGCTTCAAGCAGAGCGGGCTCGGCCGCGAGTTTTCGCTCGAGGGCATGCTCGACAGCTTCACCCAGCGCAAGAGCGTGACGGTCAACCTCGCCGTCTAGCGACCCCGCCTCAGGCGGCCAGGCGAAGCTTGCGCGCGGCGAGCCGCGCCTGGTCTTCGGGGCTGAAGGTCATGATCTTGCGAACCTTCTGGTCGAACTTCATGCCGACGGCCTCGGCGCAGGCGGCGAGTACGCCGGTCTCGGCCTCGAACAGGAAGTGCGTGAAGACCAGCGTCTTGTCGGTGAAGCTGGCGAGGCCGCTCATCACCACCGCGAGATCGCCGGCGCGCAGCGGCCGATGGTAGTGGTTCAGCATTTCGACCACGACCGAGCCTTCCTGGCGCGACTGCATCGCGGCGCGGTCGAAACCGAGGTGGTTCCACAACACCGGTGCGCCGTCGGAATAGCGGCCGAACTGATGGCGCGGCAGGAACTCGCCGCGCTCGTCGCATTCATCGGGTGTGATCACGGTTCGCCCGATATCGACCAGGCCGGTCCGCGGCGCATCGGCCAGTGTCAGATCAGGCAGGGTCAGAATCCCGACGCTGCGCGGCTGGGCCTTCGCCGGCAAATCCATCCGCGCCGATGCCGCACGGGCGCGGAAGATTTCCGGCCACGGTCGGTTGCAAACGACGCGCCGTCGGATGGTTGCCGCGACCGCGCCGTCGCCCCGATTGCGTACTTCGTGATACGCCACGAGATAGTCGTTGCCGACCTCGACCGGCGCCGAGTGGACCTCGACCGCATCGACGACACGGAACTCGCGGAGGTAGCGGACATGGTCCTCCGCGACGGCCACGACGAGGTCTGCGGCACGTTGCGCGCGCGGTCCCAGCCCCAGGCTGGCGAGCAGATGTGCCGAAGCCTCATGGCCGAATTCGGTATAGAACTGAACGTTCAGATGGTCGTTTTCATCGCACTGCCAGGTGTTCACGGCGGTGCTGAAAGTCGGGATAAAATCGGGCGTTGGCACTCGGCGCACTCTCTGCTGTCGGTGGATGGCGCCCCAAATGACCGAAAAAGCCACAGAAATCGACATTTTTCGCGTGTTCCGGGCTTGCGGGGGAACGATTCGTGGATAACCTTGGGGACGCCAGCGCTGTCCTGGGGCGTCAGGAAGACGTTGGTGTAACGAAAAAACGTAAGGGACCCCTCCACCATGGCTACCAAAACCACTGTTCCGACTGTACCGCTGTCCAAGGTTGCGGCCGAACTGGCCGAGAAGACAGGCATGACCAAGAAGGACGCCACCGGCGCCCTCGATGAGTTCATCGGTTTGGTCGTGAAGCATCTCAAAAAGGGCAACAAGGTTCGCGTCACCGGCCTCGGCATCTTCCAGGTGCGCGCGCGTCCGGCACGCATGGGTCGCAATCCCGCGACCGGCGAAGCGATCAAGATCAAGGCATCGAAGAAGGTTGCCTTCCGCGTCGCCAAGGATCTCAAGGAAGCGATCTAGGTCGTTTCCAGCCGAAGATCGGGCGGGCACTGGTGCAAGCCGGGCCCGCCCTTCTTTTTGTCCGCCCGGGTTCTGCGCTACTCGGGATCGTGACAGCAGACGCAGATCTTGTTGCCGTCGGGATCGCGGAAGTAGGCACCGTAATAGTCGCGATGGTAGTGCTTCCGCAGGCCCGGCGATCCCTCGTCGCGTCCGCCGCCGGACAACGCCCGGCGGTGGCAGTCATCGACCGCCGCGCGGCTCGGCGCCAGCAATGCCACCATCTGGCCATTTCCCGGCGCGGCACCCTCGCCGTCCTGCGGGCGGCCGATCAGGAAGAGCGGTCGCGCCGCGGCGGTCGGCATCCAGCCCGCCCATGGGCGCTCGCGGTCACAGAACTTCAGCGGGAAGCCCAGCGCATCCATCACATGCGAATAGAAGGCGAAGGCGCGGTCGAAATCCGTGACGCCGACATGCACGTGCGAAATCATCGCGGCACGCCCGCCCGCGGGGCGGCATCAATCGAAGGTGTGTCGAACATCATGTCGGAACTCTTTGCCGCAGGCATCGTGGACGCGTATGACCGCCCCTTATAGCCGCCCCTGACGTGCATCGGCATGGATACATTCGTCGTCCTCAAATTCCTGGGCCAGTTGGCCCTGCCGCCAGCGTCGCTGGTGGTCGGGCTCGTCGTCGCCGGCGTGCTGGCATTGGTCGGGCTGCGTCGTCTGGCCAGGCTTGCAGTCGGACTGGCGATTGCCGAACTTCTGCTGATGTCGCTGCCGCCGGTCGCCGATGCCCTGATGATGCCGATGCAGGTCGAGGCGCGCGCCGCAGCCAAGGCGGCCCCGGCCTGCTGTTACGATGCCATCGTGGTGCTGGGTGGCGGCATCGCGCCGGCCGCGCCGCCCGAGGTGCCCGAGCCCGACCTGACGGAAGCCGGCGACCGCATCTGGGAGGCGGCACGACTTTACCATCGCGGGGTCGCGCCTCTCGTCATCGCCAGCGGCGGCTCGCTTCTGGCGCAAACCGGCGGCCCGCAGATGACCGAGGCCGAGGCGATGCGGATATTCCTGTCCGATCTCGGCGTGCCGGCGTCGGCTATCGTCACCGAGGGACAGTCGCTCAATACCATCGAGAACATCCGGCATGTGCGAACGCTGGTGAAGGACGGGCGTGTCGCCCTGGTGACGTCGGCCGTCCACATGCCCCGCGCGCTGCGCCTCGCCCGGGTAGCCGGCCTGAAGGTCGGCGCCTTTCCCACCGATTGGCGCCCGCCGCCCGAGTCGCGGGTCTCGTGGGAGAACTGGTTGCCGTCGGCGGGCGCGCTTTCTGTTTCGACCGGCGCACTGTGGGAGATCCTGGCCAATACCTTCGACCGCCGCGGCGGGAGTCTGGCGCCATGACGACGGGGGCCTGGCGTATCGGACGCCGCGCGGCGCTTCGGGGCGGCTTGGGGCTCATCCTGGCCAGCCCCTTGCTGGTGCCGTTGGCCCGCCGGCCGCGTGCCCGGACACTCGACAGGGTGAGCTTCCAGACCGACTGGCGGGCCCAGGCCGAGCATGGCGGCTACTACCAGGCGATCGCTGCCGGCCTTTATGCCAGGGCCGGCATCGAGTGCGACCTGCGCCAGGGTGGCCCCAGCCTCAACATCGGCCAGCTTCTGCTGACGGGCCGCGCCGACATGATCATGTCGAACAGCTTCGAGGCCTTCACCTTCGTCCGCGAAAGCGCGCCGTTCTACACCATTGCCGCGATCTTCCAGAAGGATCCGCAGGTTCTGATCGGCCATCCCGGATCGGGACTCGATGGTTTCGACAAGCTCAGCGGTCGCACCTTGCTGATCGGCAATGGCGGGCGCGTGACCTACTGGCCGTATCTGCGGAAGAAGTATGGTCTCACCGACACCCAGCTCCGGCCCTATACCTTCAACATGGCGCCGTTCCTCGCCGACAAGAACGCCGTGCAGCAGGGGTTCCTGTCGTCCGAACCCTATTCGATCGCCGAGGCGCTCGGCCGACAACCGGAAGTGCTGCTGATCGCCGATGCCGGCTTCAGCGCCTACCAGACCACCATCGCAATCTCGCGCCGGATGGCAGCAGAGAAGAAGGATCTGGTGCAGCGTTTTGTCGACGCCACGCTGGAGGGCTGGGCGCAGTACCTGGGCGGCGGGCCGGGCATCGAGGCGGCCAACGCACTCATCAAGAAGCACAATCCCGACCAGACCGACGCCCGCATCGCCTATGCCATAAAGGTGCTGAAGGCGCGCGGCATCGTGCTGTCGGGCGACGCGCTGAAGGACGGCATTGGCGCCATGAGCGACGCGCGCTGGATTAATTTCTACCAGTCGATGACCGAGGTCGACGTCCTGCCCGGGGGATTGGACGTCGGGCGGGCCTACACGCTGGAATTCGTGAACAAGGGTATCGGAAAGCCCTCGTAGTCGTCGTCCCGACTCGCGTGGAATAGCCTCCGCGCTGAAGCGCGAAGCGCAGAGCGGAAGGACCTCTTTTTATGTTCGAGGCAGGACAGGCGCCTCGGCTAGGCTACAGGGCGGGGGTTACCCCGCCCGAGGGCGACGATACAGGGGATGGTCAATGCACCAGGTCAGTGAAGAACATGTGATGCTGCGCGAGCTGGTGAAGAAGTTCGTGCGCAACGAGCTGATGCCGCTGGAGAAGAACATCCTCGACCGTTTCGCTGCCGGCCAGCCGGCGTCGCTCAACGACGAGGAGAACGCCAGGCTCTTCAAGCAGTGCAAGGAGCTCGGCCTGTGGGCGCTCGACGTGCCGGAGGAGGTGGGCGGCGCCAACCTGCCGGCGGTCGCGCTGGTCGGCGTCAACGAGGAGATCGGCTACACCTGCGTACCTTTCACCTTTCCGCCGGATTCTCCCAACCTGCACATGCTGCTGGCGACGGCCAGCCCCGAGCAGCGCAAGAAATATCTCGAACCCTACGCCGCCGGTCTCACCAGCTCGGCCATTGCCATCTCCGAGCCCGGTGCCGGCGGCGATCCGGCCGGCATGAAAACGAGAGCGGTGAAGGACGGCAACGACTGGGTGATCAACGGCCGCAAGATCTGGATCAGCCGTATCGCCAAGGCCGACTTCACCATCGCCATGGCGGTGACCGACACCGCGCTGGGCTCGCGCGGCGGCATCACCGCCTTCCTGATCGACAAGGACACCAAGGGCCTGGTCGTGGCGCGCGCGATTCCGATGCTGGCGGGCCAGCGCACCTACGAAGTCGTGTTCGAGGATTGCCGCGTGCATGAAAGCCAGGTGCTGGGCAAGGTTGGCGCCGGCTTCGCACCCATGCAGCTTCGACTCACCGTGCGCCGGCTGCAGATGGGCGCCTGGTGCACCGGCATGGCGCAGCGCGCGCTCGACATGCTGGTCGAGCACGCCAACCAGCGCGTCACCTTCGGCCAGAAACTGGCCGACCGTCAGGCGATCCAGTGGTGGGTGGCCGATGCCGCCATGAAGCTCCACGCCTGCCGTCTCATGGTGATGGACGCCGCCGTGAAGCAGGACGACGGCCGCGACGTGCGCATGGAGGCCTCGATGATCAAGGTCTTCGCCACCGAGATGGCGACCGAGATCATCGACCACGCCCAGCAGGCCTTCGGCGCCATGGGCGTGACCCAGGAACTGCCGCTGTCGATCATGGCGCAGAAGGTCCGCACCATGCGGGTCTACGAAGGTCCCTCCGAGGTCCACCGCATGGTGATCGCACGGCGGATTCTCGGGGGTCGCTGAGGAGGATGACCGTTGACACCGGCCGCCGCCGGGGCGGATCATTTTCGCCTGCATCCAGGGAGCTTGCCGCCATGACCTACACGCTCGATGCCTTCGTCAAGGACGCCCAGGCTGCCCTCAAGGCCCATGCCGGTCCGGCCGGCCGCGAGAAGGTGCGCGTACTCCTGGAGAAGCTGCTGACCAACAAGGCCTTCGTCGAGGAAGCCGTGGGGCCGGCGGCGCCAATGGGCGCGCGCAAGCTCTACGAGGACAAGGATTTCGGCTTCGTCGTATTGGCGCATTGCAATGCCAAGCCGCACAAGAGCCCGCCGCACGACCACGGTCCGTCCTGGGCGGTCTATGGCCAGGCGATCAAGCACACCGACATGAGCGAATTCAGGCGGCTCGATGGCGGCGCCGACGCGGGCGAGGCCAAGCTCGAACAGGTCAAGAGCTACCGGCTCGAGCCCGGTCACGCCGGCGTCTACGATGTCGGCGCCATTCATTCGATCGACTATCCCGAGGGCAGCCGCTTCGTCCGCGTCACCGGACGCGATCTCGATTTTGTGCGGCGGCTGAAGTTCGACATGGCCGCCGGCAAGGCGATCACCATCGAAAGCGCGACGGCGGGCGCGGCCTAGTCCGGCCACCCGTAGGGGCGGGCGTACTCTTCGGCGGCGACGGCGAAGTTCAGGTTCTGGCCGGCCTTGAAATAGAAAGTGGTGATGCCGAGCAGCTGGCCCTGGGCATCGAACAGGCGGCCGCCCGACGAACCTAGCGAGATCGGCGCCGAGGTCTGGATCAGCTTGGAATCGTTCTGGCTGCGCTTGGACGAAACGATGCCTTCGGCAACCGTCAGTTCAAGCATCGTCATGGGCGCAGCGTAGGGACGAGGTCGGGGCGGGCAAGCAGTGCCCGCCGGGTTGCGCCGCGGCGGTATTACCGGTCCTGTGGCGGCAGAGTCCTCAGCACCATCAGGAAACGCGCGTGGACTGCCGCATCGACCGGCCGATGCTTTACCTTCGTCGTGGCGGGATCCTTGCCGAGGAAGTTGTCGTTCTTCCAGTTGGTCGCAGGTCTGATTGGTCGTGGCATGAAGCCGCCACCGCAGTTCGGGCAGACGTTGCACAGAAGGCCGTCGACGCAATCGGCGCAGAAGGTGCATTCGTAGGTGCAGATGCGGGCCTCGAGCGACGCCGGCGGCAGCGCCCTGTTGCAGTTCTCGCAGGTCGGTCTGAGTTCGAGCATGTCAGGCGAGGCGGGTCGCGGCGTCGTCGTTGGCCTTCTGACGGGTGGCGAGCAGTCCCGAAATCCGATCGCGAAAGCGCTTCACGCGCTCGGGGCCGGCCTTTTCGGGACTTCCCGAATCGAACGGCGGCTGCGGATCGTACTCCAGGGCGAGCTGGATCGACTTCGCCACCTCCTCGCCGGCCAGTTCTGCCGCCACCGTGAGGCCAAAGTCGATGCCGGCCGTCACGCCGCCGCCCGAGATGTGGTTGCGGTCGCGGACCACGCGCTGGGCGACAGGGATGGCGCCGAACGCCGGCAGCATGTCGCGCCACGCCCAATGGCAGGCCGACTCGTAGCCCTTCAGCAGGCCGGCGGCGCCCAGCACCAGAGAGCCGGTGCAGACCGAGGTGACGTATCGTGCGGTCGCGGCCTGGCGGCGCAAAAAATCGAGCGTCTCCTCGTCGGTCATCAGAGCCACTTGGCCGCCGCCGCCCGGCACACAGATGACGTCGAGCTGCGGGCAGTTTGCGAAGGTGGTGGTCGGCACGATCGAAAAGCCGGCATCGGTCGGCACCGGATCCAGCGTCTTCCAGATCATGTGCAATTTGGCGCCCGGTACGCGCGCCAGTACTTGCGCCGGGCCGGTGGCGTCGAGCTGGGTGACGTTGGGGTAGAGGAGGATGCCGATCTGGATCGTGTCTGCCATGGGGGTCTCCTTGTTTCGCGAACAGACTAGGCGTCGTTGCCTGTGGCAGAAATGACAAATATCATCTATTTTCTGCCAATGGCCTCTTCTCATACCCACCCGCATCGAGTCGCCATCGTCGCCTACGAGGGCTGCCAGCTCCTCGACGTCACCGGACCCGCCGCCGTCTTTGGTGCTGCCAACGAGGGCCGTGCCAAGCCGGTCTACGATGTCGAGATCCTCTCGCCCGATGGCGGTGCCGTCGCGTCCAACTGCGGTGTCGCCCTGCACAGCCGAAAGATCGGCGGCAAAGTCGGCAGTCCGCCCGACACCTTGCTGGTCGCGGGCGGCTCGGCGGGGCTGAAGGCCGCGATGCGGCGCGAGGACGTGCGCACCTGGCTGCGCAAGGTGGCCCCCCGGGCAAGGCGCTTCGGTTCGGTCTGCACCGGCGCCTTCATGCTGGCGGCGGCCGGCCTGCTTGACGGCAAGCGGGTCGCCACGCACTGGGCGAGCTGCCGGCATTTGGCCGACCGCTTCCCGGCCGTGACGGTGGACGCCGACGCGCTTTACGTCGTCGACGGCAAGGTCTGGACCTCGGCCGGCGTCACGACCGGCATCGACATGGCGCTGGCGCTGGTCGAGGCCGATCTCGGCGCCGCGACCGCCAACCTGATCGCCCGGCACTTCGTGCTCTACGCGAGGCGGCCGGGCTACCAGTCGCAGTTCAGCCCGCTCCTGCAGGCCCAGACCGAAGTCGATGCGCCGTTCGCTGCCCTGATCGACTGGATGCAGGACAATCTCGACAAGCCGCTCGACGTGCCCACCCTCGCAGCGCGTGCCGGCCTTTCCGAGCGCAGCTTCTATCGCAAGTTCACCGAAGCGATGGCCAAGACGCCGGCCCACTTCGTCGAGGCGCTCCGGCTCGACGCGGCGCGCACGCTCCTTGCCAAGGGCCTGCCGCTCAAGGCGATCGCCGGCAAGGTCGGCCTGCGCACCTCGGCGCGTCTCGGCCAGGCCTTCGAGCGCCGCTTCGGCATGGCGCCGTCGCTGTTCCGCGAGATGCATACGATAGGGTGACTTGACTTTCCTGCTGACTTCCTATTAAATACTATTGTCCTGCCGAGGGGGGCTCGTTTGGCCTGGGATCAGCGTGGCGAGGCAGCTTGGGGAAAGGAGAAGAGGCGCCTTAGTGTATTCGAAAAGTCCGCTTCCGGCGGACATTCGCTGCCGGGGGCTGTGCGACATCGGGGCGGTGAATCAATGACGTGAACGATTTTCTGCCGCAGGTCCCCAAGGCAATGTCGTACTTTATTTTGTGGCGTTTCGCGCGACATCAGTGCCGCAGCCGGAGACTCCCGATCACCAGCGCCAGGGCGGCGAAGCCGGCGCCCAGCCAGATCGCGGCGCGGGCCGCATCGGCGGCACCGCCGCTGGAGAAGTCGAACAGACCGAACACCAGCGCCACCAGGGCCGCACCCATGGTCTGGCCGAGCGTGCGAGCCGAAGCGATGATGCCGCCGGCGCTGCCGCTGCGCTCGCGCGGCACGGCGTTCATCATCAGCCGGTTGTTGGGGGCGGCGAAGATGCCGAAGCCCGCGCCGCACAGCACCAGCCGCCACATGATATTGGCGGCCGAAGGATCGGGCGGCAGCAGCGCGGTCAACACCAGGCCCGCGGTCATGCTGGTGAGGCCGATGGCGCCCAGCAGGCCGGCGTGGTGCCGGTCGGCGAGGCGACCGGCGATCGGGGCCATGAAGGCCAGCGCCAGCGGCCACGCCGTCAAGAGAATGCCGGTGTCGGTCGCGCTCCGGCCGAGCACGGTGGCGAAGAAGAACGGCAGGCTGACGAAGGCCAGCCCTTGGGCGGTGAAGGTGCAGGCGGCGGCCGAGATCGACAGCGAGAAGAGCGGCCGGCGGAAGATCTCGACCGGCATCATCGGGTCGCCAAGCCGGGTCTGGCGCCACACGAACAGCGTGCCCAGCAATACGGCGCCGGCAAGTTCGGTCGCGATCAGCCACAGGGCGTGGCCGTGCGCCATGCCGTCGATCCCGAAGATCAGCAGCCCGAAGGTGAAGCCCGACATGATGGCGGAGAGCACGTCGAAGGGGCGGCGGGTGTGGGTTGTGTGCGGCAGGTAGCGTTCGGCCAGCGCGAAGGAGATGATGCCCAGCGGCACATAGACGGCGAACAGGATCGGCCACGAGGTGATGCTGAGCAGTGCGGCGCCGATCGAGGGACCGGCCGCCAGCGAGGTGGCAACCACGGTGGTGTTGAGGCCGAGCCCGCGGCCGAGCTGGGCACGGGGATAGATCGAGCGCACCAGCGCCGGCTGGATCGCCATGATCGCCGAACCGCCCAGCCCCTGGAAGGCGCGCGCCGCGACCAGCCAGGGCAGCGACGGTGCCAGGGCGCAGCCGAGCGAGGCGATGCAGAACAGGGCGAGGCCGAAGCGGTAGACGTGCCGGTAGCCCACGATGTCGGCCAGCGCCGCTACCGGCAGCAGGAAGACCATGAGGGCGATCTGGCTGGCATTGACGATCCAGATCGAACTCTCGGCGGTGATGTTGAGATCCTGCGCGATGTAGGGCAGCGCGAGGTTGGTCATCGAGTTGCTCAGCACCGACATCGTGAGGCCGATGGTGATGGTGGCCACCGCCAGCAGGCGCGGCAGGCCCGCCGGCATTCCATCCTGGGGTGCGTCGGCCATCGACTACTGCGGGACCGTCAGTTCATCGCCGCCGATGGTGGTGCGCTGCATCAGGCGCTTGTGCTTGACCGTGTCGTAGGCGGTAGCGCGATGCACGACGGCGCGATTGTCCCACACGATCGCGTCGCCTTCCCGCCACTCGTGCGAGAGCATGAATTCGGGCTGCGCAGCGCGCTCCATCAGTTCGGCGAGGAAGGCCTTGCCGGTGGCCTTCGGCCAGCCGACGATATGGCCGGCGTGGGCGCCGACATAGAGCGCGCGGCGGCCGTTGACCGGATTGTCGCGATACAGGCGCTGCCTGACCGGCGGCAGCTCGGCTAGCGCCTTGGCGCTCAGGATGCCGGGCTGCACGCGGTCGCGCGAATAGGCCAGCGCATGTTCGGCGACCAGCGGCTCGACCGTCGCCTTGATCGCCGGCGGCAATGCGTCCCACGCCGCGCGCATGCACAGGAACTCGGTGTTGCCGCCGCTCGGTGGGCAGATGCGCGCCGTCAGCATCGAGCACAGCGAGGGGATGCGCTTGAAGGAGGAATCCGAATGCCAGAAGTAGTTGGCCTTCTGGTAGATCATCCGCATGTCGTCATTGGGGATCGGCAGGCCGGTCTCGATGTCGAGGTTGGACTGGCGGGCGAACTTGGTGCCGGCGGCGGGATTGGCGCTGCCCGTGGTTTCGAGCGGCCCGAAGTTCTCGCTGAAGGCGATCTGGCGCTCGTCGTCCATCGCCTGGTCTCGGAACAGCAGCACCGAATGCTCCTCGAACGCGGCCCGGATGGGGCCGAACTCGCGGGCCGTCAGCGGCTGCGTGATGTCGATGCCCGAGATCTCGGCGCCGAACAGCGGATGCAGCTTGCGGACGGTGATGGGACCGGTGTTGCGCATGGCCTTGCTCCGGTCAGTCGATGATCGCCTGGTAGGTGAGCACGCGCAGTTCGCGGCGGATCGGATAGGTCGAGGACGGCATGAGCTGGGTCAACATAACCACGGCCATGTCCTCCACGGGATCGATCCAGAAAGCGGTCGAGGCGGCGCCGCCCCAGGCGAACTCGCCGGGCGTGCCGGCGATGAAGGCCTTGGCCGGGTCTATCATGACCGAAAAGCCGAGGCCGAAGCCGATACCGGTATAGGTCGATTCCGAGAAACGCGGCGTGCCCATGTCGGCCATGTCGCCGTTGAGATGGTTCATGGTCATGAGCTCGACCGTCTTGCGGCCAAGCAGGCGCACCCCGTCGAGTTCGCCCTTGTTCAGCATGAAACGGCAGAAGCGCAGATAGTCGGCCGCGGTCGAGACCAGCCCGCCGCCGCCGGAGTTCACCTTGCGGGGAGCGAGGTAGCGACTCTTGCCGGGATCGTCGAGCAGTTCAAGCTTGCCGGCCGGGCCGGCCGAATAGTTGGCGGCGAGGCGCTCGTGCTTCTCCGGTGGCACGAAGAAGTCGGTGTCGATCATGCCGAGCGGCTCGATCACCTTCTCGCGCAGGAACACCTCGAAGGGCTGGCCGGAAATCACTTCGACCAGATAGCCCAGCACGTCGGTGGCGACGCTGTAGTTCCACGCCTTGCCCGGCTGGGCGATCAGCGGGATGGTCGCCAGCTTCTCGACCACCTGTTTGAGGCTGGTGGTCGCGGTCTGGAAGTCGACGCCGTCCTTGGCGCGATAAGCGGCGTCGACGGGGTTGCTCTCCATGAAGCCGTAGGTCAGGCCCGAGGTGTGGGTCATCAGGTCGCGGAAATTGATCTCGCGCTCGGCCGGCACCGTTTCGATCTTGCCACGTGAGCCGCCGGAATAGACGCGCGGATTGGCGAACGCCGGGATGAACTTCGAGATCGGGTCGTCGAGCTGAAACTGACCGGCCTCGTAGAGCATCATGATCGCCGTCGTGGTGAGCGGCTTGGTCATCGAATAGATCCGGAAGATCGTATCCGGCCGCAGCGGCTTGTTGCGCTCGAGGTCGGCCTTGCCGAGGGTCTCGGCGAAGGCGAGTTCGCCGCGGCGCATCACGGCAACGGTCAGTCCGGCCAGCTTTCCGGCAGACACCTGATGCTGCATCCAGTTTCGCACGCGGTCGAGCCGCGCTGCGGAAAGTCCGACCTGTTCGGGGGCAACGAGCGGCAGCGTGTCCATGGCGATCCTCCTCGATAGACCGCTAGACTAGCGCAGGACGGCGGGGTCGGACACGCCGGAAACAATCCAGAATCGGGAGGCAGCAATGGCGAGATTGTGCGAGGGACGGGTGGCGATCGTGACCGGTGGCGCCCGCGGCGTGGGCCGCGAGCATTGCCTGATGCTGGCCGAGCACGGCGCCAAGGTCGTGGTCAACGACCTCGGTGGCGACCGCGCGGGCGCCGGCCAGGACGTCTCTGCCGCCCAGCAGGTCGTGAACGAGATCAAGGCCAACGGTGGCGAGGCGGTCGCAAACGGCGACGACGTGTCGGATTGGAACGGCGCCAAGCGCATGATCGACCAGGCGGTGGAAACCTTCGGCACGCTCGACGCCGTGGTGCTGAACGCCGGCATTCTGCGCGACCGCATGCTGGTGAACATGAGCGAACAAGAGTGGGATGCCGTCATCAAGGTGCATCTCAAGGGCACTTTCGCGCCGGCCCGCCACGCCGCGGCCTACTGGCGCGACCAGACCAAGGCGAAGGGTGGTCCGGTCGATGCACGCATCATCACCACCACCTCGGTATCGGGAATCTACGGCAACATCGGCCAGACCAACTATGGCGCCGCCAAAGCCGGCATCGCCTCGTTCACCGTCATCGCCGCGCGCGAGCTCGGCCGCTACGGCGTCACCGTGAACTCGATCTCTCCGTCGGCGTTTACGCGCATGACGGAGGATCTCCGCGAATACACCGAGGAAGACAAGAAGACGCGCAGCCCGCGCTGGATCGCGCCGGTCGCTACCTGGCTTGCGAGCGAGGAGAGCCGCGAGATCACCGGCCGCGTCTTCCAGGCCGGCAATGGAATCTTCGCGGTGGCGGAAGGCTGGCACAAAGGTCCGCAGGCCGAACAGATCGAAGATCCGCGCCAAGCCGGCAAGATTCTGACCGAACTGGCGAAGAAGGCGCGCAAGAACGCCGGAATGAACGGGCTCGATCTCGACTGAGCCTGGAGGCGGGTCGTGCTTAGGAGTCTCGGCGGCAGAGTGCTAGACTAACAGTCTTATGGTTGCGCCGGTCACACGCCTCGCGCTCGTGCTGGCATTGCTGCCGCTCGCAGCAATGGCGCAGTCCACGCCGCCGTCCGGCCGGCATGGCGACGGTCATGCCGAGAACCATGACTGGTACAAGAGGCTCAAGCAGCCCGACATTGGGATAAGCTGCTGCAACGGTCCGGAGGACGGCAAGGAGGGCGATTGCCGCCCGACCCACGCCTATCTCGGCGAAGACGGTATGTATCGCGCCTGGGATGGCCGTGGATGGTTGATCGTCCCGAAGAACAAGATCATCTCGATGCCGACGCCCGATCGCCAGCCGCATCTCTGCGAGACCTATGGCCGGGTCTTCTGTTTCATCACCGGCGAGCCTTTAAGCTGACGCCGGACGGCGTGCTCAGAGTTTCGACAGCGTCTCCAGCACATTGGCCTGCGGCCACATCCACCCGCTCGTGCTTTCGTAGGCCCGCATCGCCCGCAGGACGAGGTGATCGGCACGTGGTGGACCGATGATCTGCAGCCCTACCGGCAGGCCAGCGCGCGTAAGGCCGGCCGGCATGGAGGCGGCCGGCTGACCGGTGAGATTGCAGGGCAATGTATAGGGAGCGCCCTTGGTCCAGCGCGGGAACGCTTCCGAATTGTAGAGTGTTTCCACTGGTGGCGCTGCCGTCGGCGTCACGGGCGCGAGCAGTAGATCGAACTTTTCATGCCAGAGGGCGAGATCGCGCGCGAGCTTGGACTTGGCCTCGTAGGCTCTGGCGTAATCGGCAAGCGTGATGGTCAGGCCCATTTCGGCGGCGGCGCGGAAGCCGGGATCGAGCTTGTCGTGGAGCTGTGTGGGGATCTGACGGAGCCGGGTGGCGAAGCTGCCGATCCACAGCGGTTCGAAGGCATTCTGCAGCGACTCGATCAGCGGGCCGACCTCTTCGACGTGCGCGCCCAATTCCTCGAAGCGCTTCGCGGCGGCGGCGACCAGGGCTGCGACCTCGGGTTCGGCCGTCACATGGCCGAGGTCGAGGCTGAGGCCAATCCTCATGCCGCGCACGCCTCCGTCGAGGCCGATGGTGTAGTCGCGCGGCTCGACCGGAAGCGAGCGCCAGTCGCGTGGGTCGGGCCCTGCCATGACGTTCAGGGCGAGCGCCGTGTCCCGCACAGTACGTGACAGCACGCCCTGGCTGATTACGTCGGCGAATGGTGAATCGGCGGGATGCTGAGCGACGCGGCCGTAGCTCGGCTTCAGGCCGACCAGCCCGGTGTGGGCCGCGGGGATGCGGATCGAGCCGCCGCCGTCGTTGCCATGATTGAAGGGATTGATGCCGGCGGCCGTGAGTGCTGATGCCCCTCCGGACGAACCACCGGGCGAGTGGTTGAGGCTCCAAGGGCTCCGGGTCGTGCCCTGGAGCGGCGAATCGGTGAGGGCCTTCCAGCCGAACTCCGGCGTCGTGGTCTTGCCCAGAATGACCATGCCGGCAGCGCGGAATCGCCCGGCGACAGGCGCATCTTCGGTGGCGGGCGTGTCGTCGGTTGCCCGCGAGCCGTAACGCGTCGGCCAGCCTCTGACCGGCGTGGTGTCCTTGATCGACGTCGGCACACCATCGAGTGGTGATAGCGGCGCACCGTTCCGCCAACGCGCTTCGGAAACTTTGGCTGCGGCGCGCGCGCCTTCAGCATCGATCAGCACGAAAGCGTTGAGATGTGGTTGCAGTGCCGATGCGCGTAGCAGCATTGCATCAACCGCATCGACCGGCGAGAGAGCACCACGAGCATAAAGAGTCGTAAGCGCAGATGCAGAAATCCACGGAAGGGGGCGTTCAGACATGCGCTTTTGATTGGTTCCAGATTGGGCAGCTTGTCTCAAACTATCGCTCGTAACGAGTGTCGACTCTGATGTCTCGCAAGTCGAGAGCGTATTGGAGAGGTTGATCATGGAAAGCATTACCGCCGGTGTCGCTTGCAGTGCCGCGTTGGCTCTCAGCTACTACATTGGTTATGACCGGGCGCCCTCGATCTTCATCTCGTTGGTGGTCGGGGCCGTAAGCGGCGTGGGCTTTGCCGTCGTCTTCTTTGCAATGACCGTTGTCGTTGCGATCGCACTGCCGGGCACATTCGATGCCCGGCTGCTCGGCGTGCATTTCGTCATCCTGCTCGCCGTGGCCCCGCTCAGCGGCGCGGCGTTCGCCGCCTTCGCGCATCACCGCGCGATGACGAAGATGATGTCCTAGAGCGAAACGCCGCCCTTCCCGAGGGCCGGTTGGCGACGCTAAGCTTGCCGGCGGCCGGGAGGAACAGGCATGACCGAAGTGAAGCTCGGCGCCGCGGTGGTGCGGCGTGTCGAGGAGAGCTACGAGCCGAATTTCGATGCCAAGGTTTTTTTCCCTGATTGGGATCCCGCTGTCGTGGAGCGGCATGCGGACTGGCTGATGCCGGCCCATTACGACAAGGAGTCGGGTTTCCTGAAGCTGAGCGTCCATAGCTGGTTGCTCACGATCGGCGGCAAGCGCATACTTATCGACACCTGCGTCGGCAACCACAAGCCTCGACCGCACCGCCCCAAGTGGCATCTCATGGAGACCAATTACCTCGAGCGGCTGGCGGCAGCCGGTGTCAGACCCGACCAGGTCGACATGGTGATGTGCACTCATCTCCACGTCGATCATGTCGGGTGGAACACGCAACTGGAGAACGGCAAATGGGTGCCGACCTTCAAGAACGCCAAGTACGTGTGGAGCCGCGCCGACTACGAGCACTATCTCAAGCTCGACAGCGCCCCCCAGACCGGGCCGGCCAACGCCGGCTCGTTCCGCGATTCGGTGCTGCCGGTGGCCGAGGCCGGTTTGATGCAGGTGGTCGACGGCGCGGCGCAACTCGACGAAAACATCAGTGTCACGCCGGCGCCCGGCCACACGCCGGGGACCATCGCCATCAACTTTGAATCAAAGGGTGAGAAGGCGCTGTTCTGCGGCGACATCCTGCACCATGCGGTACAGGTCTATCACCCGGAGTGGAACAGCTTCGCCTGCGCCGAACCTATCGGCGCGCGCAAGAGCCGCCGCGAGGCGCTCGAGCATTGCGCCGGCACCGGCGCGCGGCTGATGCCCTGCCATTTCGGCGCACCATTCACCTGTCACATCGACCACGAGGGAAGCGGCTTCGTGCCGCGCTTCGACGGCAACTTCTAGGGAGGAAGAGATGATCTACGAAATGCGAGTATACCGTTGCCTGCCGGGCCGCTTGCCGGCGCTGCTCAACCGCTTCGCCACCATTACGCTCAAGATCTGGGAGAGGCACGGGATCAAGCAGGCCGGATTCTTCACGACGCTGGTGGGTGAATCCAACCAGGAACTCACCTATTTTCTTGCCTGGGACTCGCTGGCCGACCGCGAAAAGAAATGGAACGCATTTGCGGCCGATCCGGAGTGGCATGCCAAGCGGGCAGAGACGGAAAAGGACGGCCAGATCGTCGCCAACGTTGCCGTCCAGATGCTGACCCCGACCGCCTTCTCATCGGTCAAGTAGTACGACAGCCTCCTCGCGGGGCGGACTCCCTCGACAATTGCGGCGGCATTGAAAAGCCGGCCCGGCGGATCGTTCCGCCGGGCGAGATGTCAGCTGCCATTTGACTGGCGCTGAAATGAACTGTGCTAGGTTCGTGCAATCCAGGGGGAGTTGAAATGCAACGCAGAATGTTTGTGGGCGCCGGCACCGGCGCCCTGATTGGCACTGTGGCCGGCTGGCCGGCACAGGCGCAAAAATTGACTGGCGACGTGCGCTTCCTGTGCGGCTTTGCGCCGGGCGGGACCGCCGACCTCTTGTGCCGCATCCTGGCAGAAGCGACCACGCCCGAAGTCGGGCAGAAAGTCATCGTCGACACCAAAACCGGTGCCAGCGGCTTCATCGCCAACGAAATCGTGGCCAATTCGCCGCCGGACGGCCGGACGATCGGGCTCGCGGCCATGGCGGCCTTGTGCGTGTCGCCGGTGATGCCGGGCCAGAAGCTGCCAATTAACGTCGACACCGACCTGACGCCGATCGCCAACATTGTCGGTGTCTACAACATGCTGGTCGTGGGCAAGCACGTACCATATCGGACCGTGCCGGAGCTGATCGCCTACGCCAAGGCAAATCCCGGCAAGCTCACCTACGCTTCGGCCGGCAACGGCACGTCGCAGCATCTGGCCGGCGAGCTGTTCAAGAAGATGGCCGGCGTCGACATCCTGCATGTGCCGTATCGCGGCGGAGCACCGGCGATCCAGGACATGATCTCCGGAAACGTCAGCATGATGTTCGGCAACATGCCGGAATTCCTCGGCCAGATCGCGGGCGGCAACCTGATACCGGTCGCCTTCGGGGCGCCGCGTCAGTCGCCGATGTTTCCCAAGCTGCCACTGATCTCGCAGTACCTGCCGGGCTTCAGCGTGGTCAACTGGTTCGCGGTATTCGGCTCGAAGGGGCTGCCGACCGACCTCGTCGATTTCTGGAACAAGGCGCTGCGCACGGCCGTCGCCAAGCCGGAGGTGCAGAAGCGCTTCGAGGAAAGCGGCATGGACACGATCATCGGCTCGCCGGCCGACCTGAAGGCGACGATCGTCGCCGACCGAAAGAAGTGGGCGGAGGTCATCAAGGAAGCGGGTATGCGCGCCGACTGATTCTCTGCCGCGTGGGAAGCTACGCGGTTGCCGACGGGTACGGTCGGGCCGATTGGCCCGAACCGCGCCGGGCTCAACTTCAGCCCATCCGTGACCGGCTTGGCGGCGAGCCGGTCATGAAAGAGGTGGCAAGGACGAGGAGGGCCGCAGTACTTCCATTGAACAGGTCGGGATGGAGGGGTTCCGCCGTTCATGGCCGAGCGCCAGTGCTGGACAGCGGCGCCGAGCTTCGGTCTATTTGGCTCACCGTGGGGGGAGATGGCCGAAGAAGACATAATTCTTGAGGCGATCGGGCTGACGAAAGAATTCAAAGGCTTCGTCGCGGTGAACAATGTTGATTTGCGTGTGCGTCGCCGGACGATACATGCACTGATTGGTCCGAACGGCGCGGGCAAGACGACGTTCTTCAATCTGCTCACCCATTTTCTGACGCCGACGTCGGGCCGGATCCGCTTCAATGGCCGCAACATCACGGGCAGTACGCCGGCGGGCATCACCCGTATGGGACTGGCGCGGTCCTTCCAGATCTCGGCGGTGTTCCCGCATCTGTCAGTGCGCGAGAACGTGCGAGTGGCGCTGCAGCGCAAGCTCGGCAATTCGTTCCACTTCTGGCGTTCGCAGAGGGTACTTGAAAATCTCGATGCGCGTGCCCTGGAGCTGGTCGAAGCGGTGGGGCTCGGCTCGTTCGCCGAATTGCCCGCCGTGGAGTTGCCCTACGGTCGCAAGCGTGCACTCGAGATCGCGACCACGCTGGCGCTCGATCCTGAAATGATGCTGCTCGACGAGCCGATGGCGGGGTTGGGACAAGAGGATATCAAGCGCATCGCCGCACTCATTCGCGCCGTTGCCCGAAATCGTACCGTCCTGATGGTAGAGCACAATATGTCTGTGGTTGCCGATCTCAGTGACATCATCACCGTGCTGGCGCGCGGCGAGGTGCTGGCGGAAGGACCCTATGCAAGCGTGTCCAGGAATCCTCTGGTGATCGAAGCCTATGTCGGAACCGGCAATGGTTGAGAATATTCTACAGGTTGCGGGCCTACAGGGTTGGTACGGCGAGTCGCACGTCCTCCACGGTGTTGGACTCGAAATCGGTCGTGGCGAGTTGGTGACCCTGTTGGGGCGCAACGGTGCCGGCAAGACGACGACACTGAAGTCGATCATGGGCATCCTCGAGAAGCGCTTGGGTTCGGTGCGGTTTGAGAATCGTGAAACCGTCGGTCTTCCATCCGACCAGATCGCCCGGCTTGGCATCGCCTATTGTCCAGAGGAGCGCGGCATATTCTCAAGTCTCGACGTCGAGGAAAACCTATTGTTGCCACCGGTCGTTAGGCCGGGCGGCATGAGTCTGGCCGACATCTACGGGCTGTTTCCCAACCTTCAGGAGCGCCGGAGGAGCCAGGGCACCAAGCTGTCGGGGGGCGAGCAGCAGATGCTTTCGATCGGCCGAACGCTGCGTACCGGCGCAAGTCTTTTGCTGCTCGACGAGCCGACTGAGGGTCTGGCGCCCGTCGTCGTGCAGCGCATTGGTGAGGTCATCCGTCAGCTCAAGGCCCGTGGATTCACCATCCTGCTGGTCGAGCAGAATTTCCGTTTCGCCGCGACCGTGGCCGACCGTCACTACGTGATGGAGGATGGCCGGGTTGTCGACATGGTCGTCGCGGCCGACGTGGCGCAGAGTGCCGCCAAAATCCAGGCGTACCTGGGGGTGTGAGAACGCGATGTTCGAAATTCTCGGCATTCCACCGCAGGCGCTGTTCGGGCAGCTACTGCTCGGGCTGATCAACGGGGCGTTCTACGCCATGCTGAGCTTGGGGCTGGCCGTCATCTTCGGCATGCTGAACGTGATCAACTTCACTCACGGCGCACAATACATGATGGGCGCGTTCGCGGCCTGGCTGCTGCTGACGCAACTCGAAATCCCGTTCTGGATTGCGCTGGTGCTGTCGCCGGTGATCGTCGGGCTGCTCGGCGTGGTGCTGGAGAAGCTGATGCTGAAACGCATCTATCATCTCGATCACCTCTACGGCTTCCTGCTCACCTTCGGCCTCGCGCTGGTCATCGAAGGCCTGTTCCTGTGGAAGTGGGGATCTTCGGGCGCGCCGTATCCAAGTCCGATTCCGGGCGGCGTCAACCTCGGGTTCATGTTCCTGCCCTACTATCGCGGTTTCGTCGTCGTTGCCGCGCTCTTGATTTGCCTCGCCACCTGGTACGGTATCGAGCGCACGCGGTTCGGCGCCTATCTGCGCGCCGCGACCGAGAACCCGGTTCTGGTGCGTGCTTTCGGCATCAACGTGCCGCGATTGATCACGCTCACCTACGGGCTGGGCGTCGGACTCGCGGCTCTGGCCGGCGTGCTGGCCGCACCCATTCAGCAGGTCTCGGCATTGATGGGCACCAGCCTGGTGCTGGTTGTGTTCGCCGTCGTGGTAATCGGCGGCATGGGTTCGATCATGGGCTCGATCATCACCGGTTTCGGCCTCGGTCTGGTCGAAGGCCTGACCAAGGTGTTCTATCCGCCGGCCTCCAACACGGTGATCTTCGTCATCATGGCGATCGTGTTGCTGGTCAAGCCGGCCGGCTTGTTCGGGCAGACCAAATGAACGGCCGGGGTCTCATCGGCGTGGCGTTGACCGTGTTGGCGCTGGCAGCGCCATGGTTCGCCTATCCGGTGTTTCTGATGACAGCGCTCTGCTTCGCATTGTTCGCCTGCGCCTTCAATCTGTTGTTGGGCTACGCGGGCCTGCTGAGCTTTGGCCATGCGATGTTCTTCGGCATTGCGGGCTACTTCTTCGGCCATGCCGTGAAGGCATGGAACATGCCGCCCGAACTCGGCCTTCTCGCCGGTGTTGCTGGCGCAGCCTTGCTCGGCTTGGTTACTGGCGCGTTGGCGATCCGCCGCCAGGGAATTTACTTTGCCATGATCACGCTCGCCTTTGCTCAGATGATCTACTTCTTCTGTGTCCAGGCGCCGTTCACCGGCGGTGAGGATGGCCTGCAGGGCATCACCCGCAAGCCTCTGTTGGGCGGTCTGATCCCAACCAAGGACGATAGGGTTTTGTACTACGTGGTGCTGGCGATCTTCCTGTTCGGCTATCTCGCCGTCTATCGGATCATCCATTCGCCGTTCGGACAGGTATTGAAGGCGATCCGTGACAACGAACAGCGTGCGGTGTCGCTGGGCTACGAGGCCGACCGTTACAAGTTGCTGGCTTTCGTGCTGTCGGCCGCGTTGGCAGGCCTTGCCGGTGCCACCAAGGCGATGGTGATGCAGTTCGCGACGTTGACGGATGTGAGTGCTGCGATGTCGGGTGAAGTTGTGTTGATGGTCCTGGTCGGCGGCCTCGGCACGATAGTCGGTCCCGTTGTCGGCGCCTTCATCATCATCACCATGCAGAACTATCTTGCATCCTTCGGGGAATTCGTGCTAGTGATCCAGGGCCTGATCTTCGTCGTAATCGTCCTGGCCTTTCGCAAGGGTGTGGTCGGCGAGCTTGGCGCGTGGTGGAGATCTCGCCGTTCGACAGGCTGACCACGATCAGCCGGGTCGCACGCTGGCTAACTCTTCAGTATACATCGAACAACTATCACTACCGGAGGGCGGCAATGAGCGCGCGCAAGCGACTGCTATGGCGAGTGATCCCGCCGCTCAGCCTGGCCGTGGCCCTTGTGGTCTTGGGGCTCTCCGGGGCCGGTGTTGCGTCACCGATCCTAGCTGTGGCGATTCCGGTTCTCGGGCTCGTCATGTTGATGGCGGCGGTATTTGCCTCGGTCCATCATGCTGACGTAATCGCCCATCGCCTGGGTGAACCTTATGGGACGCTGGTGCTGACCGTCGCTGTCACCGTGATCGAAGTGGCGCTGATCCTGTCGATCATGCTGGCAAGCGACGGCCACCCGGCGCTGGCCCGTGAGACGGTCTTCTCGGTGATTATGGTGGTCTGCAACGGTCTGGTCGGGCTTTGCCTGATCGTGGGCGGCCTGCGCTACGGCGAACAGGGCTTCCGCCTGCCGGGCACCAATGCCTATCTCGTCGTCCTGATGCCGTTGGCGACTCTCACCCTCATTCTGCCGACCTACACGACAAGCGTATCGGGACCGCTCTATACCCCTGCACAGCTCATATTCGTCGGAATTGCGACACTCATCCTCTACGGCGTATTTCTCTACGTCCAGACAGTGCGTCACCGCGACTATTTCCTCTCGGATACAGGTGCCGCTCCGGACGACGAGCCGGCAGATGACACACTCGCGGCGCGGCGGTTCTGGGAGAGCGTGGTGTTGCTCGTCTTGGCGCTGGTTGCCGTCGTGCTGCTGGCCAAGAGTTTTGCCGGATCGGTCGGGTCTGCCGTCGCGGCCGTGGGCGCGCCGCTGGAGGCGGTGGGGCTGCTGGTGGCGTTGCTGGTGCTGCTGCCCGAAACCCTCTCAGCGTTGCGTGCGGCAAGGCGCAACGAGTTGCAGAAAAGCCTGAACCTTGCCTTGGGATCGTCCCTTGCCACGATCGGACTGACCATCCCTGCCGTTAGCATCCTGGCGCTGCTGCTCGACCGGCCGCTGGAACTTGGCCTCGACATGCATGACACCATCCTCCTGGTCCTGACGTTCGGCATCAGCCTGGTGACGTTCGGAGGCGGCCGCACCAACATCCTACCGGGCTTCGTGCATCTGGTGCTGTTCGCAACCTTCGTCTTCCTGATTTTCGTTCCGTGAAGCCATCGGCACCGACGCGCTTGCCTGTTGCGGATATTCGCGCGATGGATGGTGGTACCAATCAGGGGGATGTGTCCGTCATGACCGAGAGTTCCGACGATCAGCTCTTCGCCGAGCTGCGCAAGATCGACACACCGACCATCACAAACGTCGTGGCGACCTACCCGAAGAACCCATTGTGCCTCGGCCTGTACAATCCATGGACCGAGAACTGGTATACCGATACCTCGATCCGCTGCATCTATCCCGAGATGGGTGCGATCGTGGGATACGCCGTAACCTGCGTCTACGGCCTGCCTGACCCGAATTATTCCGGTCGGCTGTCGTTCATGGATGTGATCGACGCGCTCGATGCCATGAAGAAGCCGACCGTCCTGGTGATCCAGCAGAAGTGGCCGCCCGAACTGATGGCCAAGGCAGGACTCGCCGGCGAGATGATGATCAGTTCCATGATGGCGGTGGGCTGCGTCGGCATGCTCTCCAACGGACCGTCGCGCGACGTCGATGCGATCCGAAAGTTGAACTTCCAGCTGCTGCTGGGTGGCGTGACCGCCGGCCACGGCGAAATGGCGGTGCAGTCGGTCAACGTGCCGGTCTCGGTCGGCGGCATGGACGTGGCGCCGGGCGACCTCATCCACATGGACGAGAACGGCGCCGTGAAATTCCCGCCGCGGCATGCCGGCGCGGTTCTGAAGAACGCGCGCGCCATGCTCGACGACGAGGCGGCGCGGCTGGTGCTCCTGCGCAAGGCAAAAACAGCGACGGAGGTGCGCGCCGCTTCATCGGGCGGGGCCTACACGGAAAAGAAGAAGTAGGTCAGCTCATTCGAGTTTGCTGGGCAGGTACAGGCTGATCTCGGGATAGGCGATCAGCAACGCCACGACGATGACGTCGACGGCGATAAACCAGATCAGGCCGCGGAAGATCGTCGACAGCGGCACGGCGTCGCCGACAACGGTCTTGACCACGAAGGCATTGAGGCCGACCGGCGGAGTCAGCAGTCCGATCTCGAGCAGCATCACGACCAGCACGCCCATCCAGATCATGTCCGCGCCGACTGCCTTCCACATCGGCAGCAGGATCGGCAGTGTGATCAGGATGATGCCGATGGGATCGAGGAAACAGCCGAGGATCAGGTAGATGATCACCATGAAAAAGATCACGCCGTAGAGACCGAGATCCATCGTGGCGACCAGGCCGCCCATGAACTGGGGCAATCCGGCGATGGCGAGAAAGCGCGTGAGAAGCACGGCACTGACGGCGATCAGGAAGATCGACGCGCCGGAATGCAGTGTGTCGACGATGCTCTGGCGGAAGTTTTCGACGGTCAGGCCACCGCGCAGCCAGGCGATGACCAGGGCACAGGAGGCGCCGAACGCAGCAGCCTCGGTTGCGGTCGTAAGTCCGCTGTAGATGCCGCCGATCACGCAGAGGATGAGCGCGGGGATGGGCCATACCTCAAGAAGGACGGCGAATTTTTCGCGCCAGGTCGGGTGCTCGTCGGGCGGCGGTGCGGCTTCGGGCTTCCAGATGCAGTAGCCGATGATGAACGCGGCGAACAGGCCGGCATTGAGAAGGCCGGGAAAGATGCCGGCGATCAGCAGCTTGCCGATCGGGGTCTCGGTGTACCAGCCGAAGATCACGAAGGCGATGCTGGGCGGGATCATGGCACCCAGCGTACCGGCTGCGGCCACCGTGGCCGTCGCCAGGGCCGGATCATAGCGGTAGCGCAGCATCTCCGGAATCGCCAGCCGGCCCATCGCGGCCGCCGTGGCGACGGACGATCCAGAAGCAGCGGCGAACATGGCAGAGGCAAAGTTGGCCGCCACGGCGAGCCCGCCCGGCAGTCGGGAGAGCCACAGGCGGGCGGCGTCGAACAGCGACGTCGTCAGCCCGCAGCGGAAGGCGATGCCGCCCATCAGCAGGAACATCGGAATGGCCGACAGGTTCCAGCTTGCAGCGAACTCGAAGGGCGTTGAACCGACGACCTTGAGGGCCGTGTCGACGCCGCGCAGCGCCCAGATGCCGGCGAACGACGAGAGGCCCAGGGCCACCGCGATCGGCACGCGCAGCGCCATCATCACGATCATGGCGAGCAGGCACAGCAACGCGAGAACGATGGGGTCCATTGTGTCCGTCAGATCGTGTGATCGCCGAGACGCATCGCTGTGCTGCCGTCGTAGCGCCGACCGGAGCGCAGCAGCTTGAGATCGTCCAGCATCTGATACAGCGCGATGATCGCGGCGAGGCCGCACGATATGGCGAGCACCCATCGCATCGGCCATACCGGCAGTTCGAAGTAGGTGGCGTCCTGGGTCTCGCCGAGGCCGGTCTTGTCCCAGGCCCTGATGGCGCCCATCACGGCCAGCATGCCTAGATAGAAGATGCCGAGGGGGGCAAGCGCCGTTTCCAGTATGAGCACTGCCCGCGGCTTCAGGTTCTGGGTAAAGAGCTCGACGACGATGAAGGCGCGCGAGAGCTGGACGTGGGCCAGTGGCAGGAACGTGCAGCCGACCATGTAGATGAAGGAGACGATCTCGAGCGTGCCCATGATAGGCGCGCTCACCGTCACCTTGAGAAGCACGTCCGCGGTCACATGCGCCATCATGGCGAGAATGGCCACGGCACCGGCCCACAGCGCGGCTGTCGCCAGCCAGCGCAGGGCACGATCGATCGTCAGCATGCTGCTATCGCTTTTCGAGCACGAGGCGCAGACCCAGACCGGCTACCACTTCACCTTGCTGTAGACCTCGCGATTGAGCGCGGCGACGAACTTCGCCTTGTCGCCCTTGATCTCCTCCGCGTCGATCTTCTCCCACTTCTTGACCAACGCCATGAAAGTGTCGACGAGACGGTCGGCATCCTTGATGCCGCGCTTCTTGCCTTCTTCCTTGATGCGGGCCAGTTCTTTGCCCGCATAGTCATCGTAGGCCTTTTGCAGGCTGGGGTCGATCTTGTTGAACTTCACGCCCTTGTCGAGCGCGAGCTTGCGTACTTCGGCGCTCTCCGAGAGATAGCCAAAGGTCACGTCGGCGGCGAGGATCGGCATGTTCTTCTTGAACAGCGCCTTCTCGTCGGGCTTGAGCTTGGCCCAGGCGTCGGCGCTCATCGCCCACAGCAGCCCGCCGTGATAGGTGCCGATCGTCGTATCCATGACGTTCTTGGCGACATCCCACAGCGTGTAGGACTTCAACCAGGCGTCAGCGCCGATGGTGCAGTCGACCTGGCCGCGCTGGAGGGCTTCATAGGTCTCGTCGCTGGTGACATTGACCGGCACCATGCCGAAGGACTTCAGCATGATCGAGAACGAAGCGGCTGACCGCACTTTCTTGCCCTGGACGTCGTCAAGCGACCGCAGGTCGGGCTTGCACATCAGCGTGTAGGGCGCAGTCGAGTAGTAGGCCATCGCAATGATGCCCTGCTTCTTCTGGTCAGCGAGGCATTCGGTGCAGGCTACCATGTTGTATTCGTTGGCGGCGCCGGCCATGGCGACGCTGTTGCGTCCCAGGACGGCAAGGTCGGTAGCGAGAAAGCCGTGCGGGAGCTGGCGCGGCACATAGCTGTCTACCACCATGCTGGCGGTAACGACGCCGTCGCGCACCGAATCGACCGAGGCGTTGGCCTTGGCGACCGAGCCGCCGGTGAAGATCTCGAACACGATCGCGCCACCGCTTTCCTGCGTAATGCGCTTGGCCATCGGCTCAATTCCGCCGGTGTTGTTGACGTGAGTCGGCGGCAGGTATGTGCCATAGCTGATTTTCGTCTGGGCGTTCGAAACGGCTGGCAGGCAAACGGCAGCGACGGCTCCGAGCACGGCAATCTTGCGCATCAACAATATCTCCTCAACGGGTACTCTCAAGGTGTCCCTTAGGCCTGAGACAGTCCCATCGGCGGTGAAGTTGATCAATAGAAGGCGCGGCG
>CALFRN010000427.1 GCA_937919085.1 uncultured Reyranella sp. | reverse complement strand
GCTTCGACGCGGCCCGCGCCGGTCGTGCCGAGGCCCAGCGTCTTCTTGGTGGACCGCTGCCGCTCCGGCCACCAGGCTTCTGCGTCGGCTGTCCCGAACGGCCGGTGTTCTCGGCGATCAAGCTGCTGGAGCGCGATGTCGGCAAGGTCCACATTTCGAGCGACATCGGCTGTCACTCGTTTGCGACCTTGGCGCCGTTCAACCTTGGCAACTCGATCCTGGGTTTTGGCATGTCGCTGGCCGCGGCCGGTGCAGTCGCGCCGATCATGGAGCGACGCACCATTTCGGTGATGGGCGACGGTGGCTTCTGGCACAACGGCTTGTTGAGCGGCGTCGCCTCGGCGATGTTCAATCGCGGCGACCGCGTGTTGGTCATCATGCAGAACGGCTACACGTCGGCGACCGGGGCGCAGTTCATTCCCAACACCTCGGGCAACCGGCGTGACGGCGAGACGACGTCGGATATCGCCGCGACCCTGAAGGCGATGGGCGTGAAGTGGCTGCGCACCATCCGCACCTACAACGTCGCCACCATGCTCGGGACCCTGCGCGAGGCGATGAGCACCGACGACAAGGGCCTGAAGGTCATCGTCGCCGACGGCGAATGCCAGCTCGCGCGCCAGCGCCGCATTCGCCCGCAGATCGCGGCCCAGCTCAAGCGCGGCGAGCGCGTCGTGCGGACACGCTACGGTGTCGACGACGAAGTCTGCACCGGCGACCATTCCTGCATCCGGCTTTCCGGTTGTCCTTCACTGGTGGTGAAGCCCAGTCCCGACCCGCTGCGCTCCGACCCGGTGGCGCACGTCAACAACGGCTGCGTCGGCTGCGGCCTGTGCGGCGAGGTGGCCGATGCCGCCGTGCTCTGCCCGTCCTTCTACCGTGCCGACATCGTGCAGAACGCGACCTGGTGGGATCGACTGAAGTGGCGATTTCGCTCCAAAGTGATCGGAGCGATGGCGGGTGCCTAGACCGCTGACCCTTTTGATTGGCGCGCTGGGCGGTGACGGCGGCGGCGTGCTGTGCGACTGGATCGTCTCTGCCGCGCAAAGCCAGGGTCTCGGCGTGCAGGCGACGCAAATTCCTGGCGTCGCGCAACGCACCGGTGCCACGACCTATTATCTCGAGGTCATGCCGGTACGAGGCCAATCGTCGTCGGTGCTGGCACTCAATCCGGCGATTGGTGAGGTCGACGTGGCGCTCGCCACCGAATTGCTCGAAGCCGGCCGCATGATCTTCAACGGCTTCGTCACGCCCGAGCGCACGACCCTGATTGCCTCCACCCACCGCGTTCTGGCAATCGGCGAGCGCATGGCGATGGCCGACGGCAGTTTCGATGTCGGCCGCCTGTTGCAGGCGGTCACGGAACGCAGCAAGACGCAGATCCTGTTCGACATGGATCAGGCCGCCGAGGAGTCGGGAGGCGTCATCAACGCCGTACTGCTTGGCGCGCTTGCGGGCTCGGGCCGGCTGCCGATTCCCGATGCCGCGTTCGAAGCGGCGATCCGCCACGCCGGGAAATCCGTCGACACCAACCTCGCGGCCTTCGCCTTTGGCCGCGGCCATGCGCGTGGCGAGCTCGAGCAGGCGGTGCGCGAGCATCGCAAGCGACAGGCCGCCAGCCAGGGTGTCGAGGACCTGATTGCGCGGGCGCGCCTGGCCTTTCCGGCCGCCAGCCTGGATGTGGTGGAAGAAGGCATCCGCCGCCTGACCGCCTATCAGGACCGGGCTTACGCCACGCTCTTCCTCGATCGCCTCGATTCGGTTCAGGCGCTGGGCTCGCCCGAGTTGCTGCGCGAGACGGCGCGGCACCTGGCCGTGCGCATGTCGTTCGAGGATGTGATCCGCGTCGCGCAAGCCAAGACCTCGGCCGAACGTCTTGTTCGCGTGCGAAACGAGGTTCGGGCGAAAGAGCACGAACCCCTGGAAATCACCGAGCACTTCAAGCCGGGCATCGAGGAGATTGCCGCGATCCTACCGCCCGGCATGGCGCGCCGCCTTGTCGCCTGGGCAGAAAGAACCGGGCGGCTGGGCAGGGTCTATTTCTCCATGCATGTCCGCACGACGACGGTGTGGGGCTTCGCGCGGCTGCGGTTCCTGGCGTCATTGCGCTGGTGGAGGCCACGTACCTTCCGCTTCGTGGAGGAACAGGCCGAAATCGAACAGTGGCTGGCGCAGATCCGCGCTGCCGCACCGCTGAATGTCGATCTGGCGCGCGAGATCGCCGAGTCGGCGCGCCTGATCAAGGGCTATGGCGACACTTACAGGCGCGGACTGCAGAACTACCGCCGTATCGCCCGAGAAGTGATCGCGCCCGCGCTCGCCGGCCGCATGAGCCCGCGTGCCGCGGCCGACGCCGTCGCCAACGCGCGCGTCGCCGCGCTGGCCGATCCCGACGGAGAATCGCTGACAAAAACGCTGGCAGCCATTGCTTCGGCATCGCTGCCGTTGCGGAATGCGGCGGAATGAGCATGGCGGATGTCCCGGTTGCGGCTGATGTCGCGGCCCTGGCGCGGCGCGATACCTTCGCGCGCGATCTTGGCATCGACGTGATCGAGGCCGCGCCAGGCCGGGCCGTCACCCGTGTTCGTGTCGAGGCGCGTCACGTCAACTTCAATGGCGTCTGCCATGGTGGGCTCACCTTCACGCTGGCCGACGCCGCCTTCGGTTACGCCTGCAATTCGCACGGCGTGATGTCGGCCGGCATCGACGTCCACATGATGTACAACACCGCGGCGCGGGTCGGCGACATCCTCACGGCCACGGCCGTCGAGATCGCGCGCTCGGCGAAACTCTCCAACTATCGCATCGACGTCGTTCGTGCCGACGGCACCCTGATCGCCGGCATGTCGGGGACGGCCTTCATTACCGGCAAGCCGGCGGCGGCCTAGAACTATGGCCCTCAAGAGCAGCCACACCGTCACCGTCGAGTGGGGCGACTGCGATCCAGCCGGCATTGTCTACTACCCTGCCTATTTCCGCTGGTTCGACCAGGCGACCTATCGCCTGTTCCTGGCGGCGGGCCTGCGGCGGGACGACATCACGAGCGGGCAGTGGAAGGAGGGCACGCCGCTGGTCCATGCGGAATGCTCGTTCCGGCGCGCTTCGCAGACCGGCGAGTCATTGGTCATCGAAAGCCAGGTCGCGAAGTTCGGCCGCAGTTCCTTCACGATCAGCCATGTCTTTCGCGACGCCACCGGCGAAATCGCCGCCGAAGGCACTGAGACGCGGATCTGGGCGCGCAAGGACGGCGACGCGCGTTCGCTGAAGGCGATCACCATCCCCGAGGACGCACGCAAGCGGCTCGGCGGCGCCTAGCAGCGATCTAGGCCGCCGCCTTTAGGATATCCGCCATCTTCTCGCCCACCATGATCGAGGGCGCGTTGGTGTTGCCCGAGGGCATGGTGGGGAAGATCGAGGCGTCGGCCACGCGCAGGCCCTCGATGCCGTGGACCCTGAGTTTGTCGTCGACGACCGTGCTGGGGCCCTGGGGCCCCATTCGGCAGGTGCCGATCGGGTGGTAGGCGGTCTGCGAGTTGTTGCGGATCCAGGTCAGGATCTCGTCGTCGCTCTGTACCGCCGCGCCGGGAGAGAATTCCTCGTCCCGGTAGGCGTCCATGGGCGCTGCATCGACGATCTTCCGCATCATGCGGAAGCCGCCCACCATCGCATCCTGGTCGATCCGGTCGGCCAGGAAGTTGAAGCGGATCGCCGGCTGCGCCCGGGGGTCGGCCGAGCGGATGTGGATCGAGCCCAGGCTCTCGGGGCGGAGCTGGTAGCAGGCGATCGTCATTGACGGAAAGTCCTGCAGCTTGCGGGTCTTCGGGTCCTTGATCGAGTAGGGCACGAGATGCATCTGCACGTCGGGCGTAGCAAGTTCGGGACGCGTCTTCAGGAAGGCGAGCAGCGGCGCCGAGGGAAGGCTCATGAAGCCGCCGCCGGTCGCCAGGTACTTCATCATCTGGGTCACGGCGCCGAGGCCGCGTGCCATGTGGTTGTAGGAGACGTTCGCCACCTTCAGGCGCCAGATGATGCGGGCGTTGATATGGTCGCGGAAATTCTCACCCACTGCCTGCAGCTCATGCTTGACCTCGATGCCGTGCCCCTTCAGGAGCTCGGGCTGGCCGATGCCGGAGAGTTCGAGGATCTGCGGGCTTGAGACGCCGCCGGCCGACAGGATGGTCTCGCGCGCGCGGGCCTGCACGGTCTTTCCGCCTCGTTCGTATTCGACGCCGACGCAGCGCTTGCCCTCGAGCAGAACGCGCAAGGTCATTGCCTCGGTGACGACGTGCAGGTTCGATCGCTTCATCGCCGGCTCGATATAGCAATGCGCCACGCTCATGCGCCGGCCCTTGTAGATCGAGGTCTGCGTCTTCACGACGCCTTCCTGGTCCTCGCTGTTGTAGTCGGGGTTGAGCTTGAAGCCGGCGGCCTTCGAGGCCGCGAACAGTGCGTCGTAGAGCGGATTCTGGTCGGGTACGGTCGATACTTTCAATGGCCCATCGGTGCCGCGACCGTTGCTGCCGTCGCCGTCGGTGAAGTTCTCCATTCGCGTGAACAGCGGCGCGACATCGTGCCAGCTCCAGCCGCGGTTGCCCATCTGTGCCCAGGTATCGAAGTCGAGCGGCTGGCCGCGCACCCAGACCAGTCCATTGATCGAGCTGGAGCCGCCCAGGACCTTGCCGCGCGGCACCGGGATGACGCGGTTGGCGGTGTTCGGCTCGGGTTCGGATTGATAGAGCCAGTTGGCGGCGGGATTGTCGATCAGCAGGCCGAAACTGAGTGGCATGCGGGCGTAAGGATGGCTGGCTTTGCCGGCCTCGAGCAGCAGGACCCTGTTGACTGGATTTTCACTCAACCGCGCCGCCAGGGTGCCGCCCGCCGAGCCCGCGCCCACGATGATATAGTCGTACTCGTCCATGCCTGATCCTCCCCCGGTGGCGGCAAGTATCCGCGATCTGCCGCCATGGCGACAAGGGCCGCGGATGGACGGCGACAGCGCCTCTCGCTAGGAACAGCGGAATTGAGACGCGGTGGGGGCGGCGATGATCGATACCGAGAAGGGTAAGGCGGACGTGTCGCGGTTCGCGGTCGATCTTGCCGTGCGCATCGCGTTGATCGCCAGTGTGGTCTACGTGAGCCTGCTGCTGCTGCGGCCGGTGGCCGCCCTGATGCTTTGGGCCATAATCCTGGCGGTCGCCGTTTATCCGCTGTTTGTCGTCCTGCGGCAGCGTCTGCATCTCCGCAATGGGCTGGCGGCGACATTGCTGTCGCTCCTCCTTCTGGTGTTGCTGCTTGCGCCGGTGGTCGTGCTGTCGGCCTCCGCCATCGAGTCGCTCGACGCCTATGCCCGGATGTTGCTCCGCGGCGGACATGTGGTGCCGTTGCCGCCGGAGTCGATTCGCGAGTTGCCGGTGATCGGGGCCCGGCTGCACGACTTCTGGCTGAACGCGTCCAACGACCTGCGGTCCCTGCTCGGTGCCCATGTCGGCCAGATCGCGTCGGTTGGCCGGTGGGTCGGCCAGATCGCCGCCGGAGTATTCTTGGAGGTGCTGCAGTTCGCCGGCGCGATCATGGTGGCGGGCGTACTGCTTGCCTACTCCGAGAAGCTCGCCGACACAGTGCGCGGCCTCGCTGGCCGGATCGCCAATGCCAGGGGGCGGCACTTCGTCGAGATCACCGGCTCGACCATCCGCAATGTCTCGCAGGGCGTGATCGGCGTCGCCATCCTGCAGTCCGCGTTGCTGGGCATTGGTCTGCTGGTGGCGGGCGTTCCCTTTGCCGGAGCGATCACGTTTGTCTGCCTGGTGCTGGCGATCGTCCAGGTCGGCCCCAATATCATCATGATTCCGGTGATCATCTGGGCATGGACGGCGATGCCAGCCATGACGGCCGGCATTTTCACCGTCTATACCGCACCCTTGCTGCTGCTCGACAACGTGCTGCGCCCGATACTCATGGCGCGGGGTCTGCAGACGCCCATGGCCGTCATCCTGGCAGGGGTAGTCTGCGGCACACTTGCCGGCGGATTGATCGGCCTGTTTGTCGGCCCTGTCGTTTTGGCTGTATTTTATGATCTTGTGACGGCCTGGATCGCGGCAGAGCCGCCTCGCGAGGAGTCCTGAGGAGAACGTTGCATGTTTCGTCGCGTCGTCGCGGTCATCTGTAGTGCTTTTGCGGGCTTGGTATTGTCAGGTAGCGCGGGCGTGGCCCAGACCACCGATGGCGCCCGGGTCTTTCTTGTGCTCGACGCCTCGGGTTCGATGTGGGGCACGGTGGGGAAGCAAACCAAGATCGAAATCGCACGCGAGACTGTCCGGTCATTGCTCAAAGACTGGCGTCCCCAGGACGAGCTTGGCTTGGTGACCTATGGCCATCGCCGCAAGGGCGACTGCGGCGACATCGAAGTCCTGAAGCCCGTGGGCAAGGTCGATGCCGACGCGCTGATGACGCAGGTGAACGGCATTTCGCCCAAGGGCATGACGCCCATGACTGCATCGGTAAAGATGGCGGCCGAACAGCTCAAGACCAGCGAAGGTGCGACCAGCGTCATTCTTGTGTCCGATGGCGTGGAGACCTGCAGGGCTGATCCCTGCGCCGTTGCAGTCGAGCTGAAAAAGGCCGACGTGAAGCTGGTGGTGCACACCGTGGGATTCGACGTCCAGGATCGCCAGGCCGTGAAGCAGCTTGAGTGCATGGCGGCGGCCACTGGAGGACTTGCCTTGTCGGCAGGCAATGCTGGCGAACTCGGCAAGGCTATCGAGCAGGCTATTGAGGCCGCCCGCAGGAAGGCGCCAGCCACGCCACCACCGCCGCCGAAGACCAAGGTGGAACCCAAGCCGCTCTGGAACCTCGAAGGTTCTGCACGCCTCGTGGAGAGCGACGATCCTCTGGCCGGCAAGGATTCGGTCACGTGGGTGTTTCACAAGCCTGGTTCGCCAGGCGTTGAACCGGAATACGTCGACACCTCCTACAAGAACAGGATCGAGGCCGAACTGGCACCCGGCAACTACCTGGTCGACGTTGAGGCGGGAGCGGTGAAGTACAGGACGACGGTAAAGATCGAGCCCAACAAGATGAATCGCCTCGACGCGGTGCTGAATGCCGGACGCCTCGGCCTGCGCGCCAAGCGCACTGCCGAAGAAAATCAGACAGGTGACGTTTTCTGGGAAATTTTCTCCAAGGATAGCGGCACGTCCGTGTTCAATTCCTACAGTGCCGAGACCTCGACTATCCTGCCGGCCGGCCGGTACAGCGTGGCCTTGGCGCTGGGTGCAGCCAGGCTCAGCCGCGACGTCGAAGTCGTGGCCGGCGACACGACCGCAGTCGAGATCGTGGCCGGCGTCGGCCGGTTGCAGGGATCAATAGTGTTTGCCAAGGGCGGGCCCGCCGTGCGTGACCCGTTCATCGAGATCCTGGCTGGTGCAGATCCGGTCGAGAACGAGAGTTCTGTCGCCAATACCTATGGTGCCGAGCCGAAATTCGATCTCGTTGCCGGTGTCTATCGTGCCCGCATCACGTCGGATGCTGTCAACCGCACATTTTCCTTCGAGATCAAGGCAGGCCAACGGCTCGATCGGGAGTTCCCACTGGATGCTGGCATCGCAGCCTTCGAGGCGCCGGGCGCCACCGCCCTCGAAATTAAGGGCCTGGGGAAGGACATCTACGGCGAGCGCACCGATATCGCGACGATATATCCGCCGTTTGCCAACTTCGCTTTGCCGGCAGGAAAATACGTTGCCGTTGTGTTCAAGGACGACATCAAGAAGGAAGCGGAGTTCGCAATCGAAGCTGGCCAGCGCACCGTGACGCGGCTTTCGTTTCCCTAAGGCCCGCTTTTCTTCTTCGGCCGGATCGCCTCCCACTGGTCGTCGGTCCAGTCGAGCATCGCCGAGGTGTTGGCGCCGCCGCCGCCCGACTGCAGCATCTTGCCGCCGTCGATCACGATGGCGTCGCCGTTGATGTAGGCCGCGCCATCGCTCACCAGGAAAGCGGCGAGGTTGGCCAGTTCGATATGCTCGCCGACACGGCGCATCGGGATCGCCTTGATCATCTCGTCCTGGCCGCCGCGCTCCTTGGGCATCAGCCGGCTCCACGCGCCCTCGGTCGGGAAGGGACCGGGCACGATGGCGCAGGTGCGGATGCCCTTGGGACCCCATTCGACGGCAAGGCTCTTGGTCATGGCGAGTACGCCCGCCTTGGCCATGGCCGAGGGCACGGTGAACGGCGCACCCGTCAGCGACGAGACGGTGAGGATCGACATCACAACCTTGTTGCGCTCCCCGGCATCGATCCAGCGCCGGCCCGCCGCCACGGTGCAATAGGCCGAGCCGTGCAGAACGATACCCAGAACGGCGTCGATAGCGCGCGAGGACATCTTGTTGGTCTGCGCCAGGATCTGGCCGGCGGCGTTGTTGACCAGAATGTCGAGCGGCCGCTTGGCCCAGATCTTGTCCATCATCGCCTCGACGGCGTCGGGTATGCGAACGTCGCAGCCCACGGTCTCAATTTCCCCGCCGGTCTCCTTGGCGAGTTCTTCTGCGGTCTGCTTCAGCACGTCCTCGCGCCGGCCGCAGATCACCACATTGGCGCCGAGCTCAAGATAGCGGTGCGCCATCGACCGGCCGAGCCCGGTGCCGCCGCCAGTCACCAGGATGCGCTTGCCCTTCAGGAGGTCGGGTTGAAACATCTTCTTTCCCTCAGGCCTTCTTGATCTCGGTGAGCGCGATGCCGGTGACGATCAGCTTGTCGATCTCGGCCGCCGAATAACCGGCCTCGGCCAGGACCGCTCTGGTGTCGGTGCCGAATTTCCCGGGCTTGCTGCGCACCCCGGCCGGTGTGCGCGAGAGTTTTACGGGGTTGCCGACGTTCCGATAGCCGTCCTTCTCCCACACCATGTTGCGGTGCTTCGTGTGCGGATGCTCCATCACGTCGGGCACCTCCAGCACCGCGCCCGAAGGCACGCCGTTCTGCATCAGTTCGGTGGCAAAGCTCTCACCATCGCGGTCCTTGGTGAGCGCCCGCAGTTCGGCTTCAAGTTCGGGCTTGTGGGCGACGCGGTCCTTGTTGGTCCTGAAACGCGGATCGTCGGCGAGTTCCGGCTTGCCCAGCATCTGGCAGAGCTTGCGGAACTGGCCGTCGTTGCCGGCACCGACCACGATGTTGCGGCCCCTGGTCGGAAAATTGGAATAGGGCGCCAGGCTTCCATGGCTGTTGCCCACCAGCTTGGGCTTGAGGCCCGCCGAAAAATAATTCGGCGCATGCGGTTGATGCAGCGCGATGGCGCTGTCGTAGAGCGTGGCGTCGATGAACTGGCCCTTGCCCGAGCGATTGCGCTCGTAAAGCGCCATCATGATGCCGATACAGGCGTTCATGCCGGTGGAAAGGTCGACGACGGGAACGCCGATGCGCACCGGACCGCCGTCGGCCGAGCCGTTGACCGAGACCAGGCCGGACGAGGCCTGCACCATGGCGTCGTAACCCGGAAAACCGCCCATCGGGCCGTCGGCGCCAAAGCCCGAGACACGGGCATGCACGAGGCGCGGAAACTTCTTTGACAGCGTGTCGGCGTAGCCGATGCCCCATTTCTCCATGGTGCCGGTCTTGAAGTTGTCGATCAGCACGTCGGTCTGCTCCAGCAGCTTCAGCAGCACGGTGCGGCCTTCAGGCTTGGACAGATCGAGCGCAATGCTGCGCTTGTTGCGGTTGATGCCGGCGAAGTAGGCCGAGATGCCTTCCAGATCGAACGGCGGGCCCCAGAGGCGAGTCTCGTCACCCTGTGGCGGTTCGATCTTGATCACCTCGGCGCCGTGGTCGGCCAGCATCTGCCCGCAGTAGGGGCCGCCCAGCACACGCGACAGATCGATGACTCTTAGGCCTTCCAGGGCGCCCGGCATCTCGTTTCACTCCTCGAACAGAATGAGAGGCGGCGGTTATAGACCATGGGGCGCGGGGCCGGTACCGTCCGGCCATGATTGAACGCACATTCGACATTCCCACGCCCGATGGCGCCATGAATACTTTCAGCGTCCGCCCCGACGACGGCGGTCCGCTGCCCGTTGTCCTGATGCTGATGGATGCGCCCGGCGTCCGCGAGGGCCTGCGCGAGATCTGCCGACGTATTTCGCTATCCGGATACTATGTATTGCTGCCCAATCTCTACTACCGCACCAGCCGTGACTTCGTGTGTGGACCGACACGCGACCATCCCGATGCGGAAGAGAATCGCACACGCATGTCCGGCCTGATGAAATCGATCTCCAACGCCAAGGTGGCGGCCGACACCGGTGTGATCCTGGATCGACTGCCCTCGATGCCCGATGCCAAGCCGGGCAAGATCGGCCTGGTCGGTTACTGCATGAGCGGTGCTTTCGCGACCGTCGCGGCGGCGAAGCATCCCGATCGCATTGGCTGCTTCGCGTCGTTCTATGGAACGCAGTTGATCACCGATGGAGCCGATTCGCCGCATCTGATGCTTTCCGACATCACGAGCGAGGGATACTTCGCGTTCGCCGAGCAGGACATTCACGTGCCGCTTTCCGATGTGGCCAAATTCGAAGAACTCCTGGCCGCCGCGCCGTTCCCGTCGCGTGCCGAGACCGAGGCCGGCACCCACCACGGGTATGCCTTTTCCGACCGCGGCAGTCTCCATGAGGCGGCCCGCGAAAAGCACTATGAGCGCATGCTGGCGCTATATCGCCGTCATATCGGCTGAGGAGTTTCCCATGCTGAACGGCATTCACGGACACCAGGCCATCGAGCGGGTCGTTTACGGCAAGCCGGCGGGAGCGGCGCTGCGGGCCGAGTCCGAGCGGCTGGGCGCGAAGCGCGTCTTCGTGACCACGACCAAATCGGTGGCGCAGAGCGCGCTGCTGGCCGACGTGATCCGCGATCTCGGCGATCGCTATGCCGGAGTCTATGCCGGCATCACCGCACATTCGCCGCGGCCCTGCGTGATCGAGGGCGCGGCACTTGCCCGCGCTGCCAACGCCGATCTGATCGTCGCCGTGGGTGGCGGCTCGGCGATCGATGCCACCAAGGTCATGCTGGTCGCGCTGTGGCAGAACGCGACCCGGATCGAGGATCTCGATCTCTACCGCGCCGGCAAGCCGAAGGACGGCGCGGCGCCGCCGGCGGAGGCAATCAGGCCCCCCGGCGACGCGATCCGCATGCTGGCGGTGCCGACCACGCTGTCGGCGGCCGAGTTCAACGCCTACGCCGGCATCACCGACCCGCGTCATGGCATCAAGGAAAGTTTCGGCCACCAACTGGTCGTTCCGCGCGTCATCGTGCTCGATCCGGCGGCGACACTGGCCACGCCGATGGACTTAATGTTGTCGACCGGGCTCAAGGCCGTCGACCACGCGGTCGAGCGCCTCTGCTCGCAGCAGGCCAACCCCTTCGCCATCGGCACGGCGACCGAGGCGCTGAAGCTCCTGTCGCGGGCGCTGCCCGACCACAAGGCGCGCCCGGAGGACATGGAAACGCGGCTCAATCTGCAGTTCGGCATGTGGCTGTCGATCGGTGCCGGCACGTCGGGGGTTGGCGTTGGCGCCAGCCACGGCATCGGCCACGTGCTGGGCGCTGCCTGTGGCGTGCCGCACGGCCATACCTCGTGCGTCATGCTGCCTTCGGTGTTGCGCTGGAACCTGTCCGCCAATGCCGAGCGCCAGAAGCGGGTGAGCGAGGCCTTTGGCAAGCCGAGGGCCGCTGCCGCCAATCTCGTGGCGGGACTCGTCAGGTCGCTCGGCCTGCCGACGCGGCTGAGGCAGGTTGGCGTCCGCAAAGACCGGTTTCGCGAGATCGCCGAGAAGTCGATGCACGACCGCGCCGTGCTGAACAACCCGCGGCCGATCGTAGGCCCCGACCAGGTGATGGAGATCCTGACACTCGCGGCATGACCCTATGAGTTCTTCTCATGATCGTCGGATGGTCGAAAGGCGTAGATAACCACCGATCTATTGGGACATGGAAATGAGGAGCGCTGCGATGTCGAACCTCAAGCGCAAACAATTGCCGGCGGTGGAGGGCGATTGGGTAGAGGCGCCGGTGAATTATCTCGCCGACCTCAGCATCAAGCCGGTGACCTACAATCCGCCGCATGGCACCGGCCTGCCGCGGCGGGTTGGAAACTATCGGGATTTCACGGTCCGCATCCATGACGGCCGGCCGACTGCCTCGGATCTGTCGCTCGACCGCCAGGCTTTCGTGCTCCGGTACCATGACACCGCCGTCCGGGATTTCTACGACGAACGGGAAGTGAAGACGACGTACTACGCCGAAGTCGAGGCGCTGGTTCGCCGTGAGACCGGTGCCGCCAAGGTCGTGATCTTCGACCATACGGTGCGGACCGCCGATCGCGCCGTCGAGCGCGGCCTGCGCACGCCGGTGCGCAGCGTGCACAACGACTACACCGAGAAGTCCGGGCCGCAGCGGGTGCGTGACCTGCTGCCGCCCTACGAGGCGGGAATGCGCCTCAACAAGCGCTTCGCGGAGTACAATGTGTGGCGCAACATCGCCCACGATCCGATCGAGATGGTGCCGCTGGGATTCGTCGATTCGGAGAGCATCGCGCCGCGCGATCTCGCGGTCTGCGATCTCGTCTATGCCGATCGCACAGGGGAGATCTACCAGGGTGTCTACAATGCCGACCACCACTGGTACTATTTTCCTAAGATGACCCGGGACGAGGCGATCCTGATCAAGTGCTTCGATTCGATGAAGGATGGCCGGGCCCGTTTCTCTCTGCACTCGGCGTTCGACGATCCGAGCACGCCGGCCGAGCCCAAGCCACGTCAGAGCATCGAGGTCCGGGCTTTCGCCTTCTTCGATTGAGCGGTCAGGCGCGCGCGATCGTCTCGAGGTGCTCGACCAGTTCCTCGGGATGGCTGAAGTATGGCGAATGGCCGCATTCCAGGCGAAGCACCGTACACGGGGTCAGCGCCGCCATCTTGCGCTGCAGCTCGATGCGGATGGCATTGTCGTGCGTGCATTCGATGTACCAGCGCGGCACCGAGCCGAAGCGATCGTCGGTGAGGGTCACCGGGGTCGTCGAAATGATGGCAGGCTGTGGCCGCAGACGCTGCATCGCGCGATAGCAATCTTCCGGCGAGACGTCGGCGTAGAACAGCGACGGCAGCTTGTCGCGGGCAAAGGTATAGGTCGCGCCGTCCTGACTGAGCTCCCTCGAAAGGCGGAACATTGCGTCGGGCTCCATGCCGGTCATGTCGCGCGCGGCCTTACCCGAGAGCGGCAGCAACGCACAGACATAGACCAGCGCCTTGAGCTTGCGCCGGCGTGCCTCGGCGGCCTGGCTGATGGTGATGCCGCCCAGAGAATGCCCGACGAGGATGACAGGCTCCTCCATCTTGTCGAGCAGGCGCGACACCTTCTCGACATTGTCGGCCAGCGTGACGTTGGCGGGTGGCGTCGGATCGCTGCCGAGCCCCGGCAGGTCGGGCGCGCAGACCTTGTGACCGTTTGCCTCGAGCAGGGGCACGACCTTTTCCCAGCACCAGCCGCCGGTGCAGGCGCCATGGATCAGCATGAACGTCGCCATGTCGGCGCTAGCCCCGGCCGGCTACGGTGCGCGCGCCTGCGGCGGGCACGAAGAAGTCCGGCATCAGCGGCGTGCCGGGCGAGACGGCGTACTTGTCGAAATCGGTGATGCCCTCGGCGGCCAGTACCTCGTCGTCGATGAAGAAGTTGCCGGTACACTGTCGCGACGGGCGGCTGAAGACGGCATGGGCGGCGTCGGCCATGATCTCGGGCTTGCGGCAACGCTTCATGCCTTCCTCGCCGCCCAGGATGTTCTGGATGGCGGCGGTGGCGATGCCGGTCCGCGGCCACAGGCAGTTGAAGGCGATCCCCTTGTCCTTGAATTCCTCGGCCATTGCCCACGCAAAGACCGACATGCCGTACTTGGCCAGCGTATAGGCAGCGTGATTGGCAAACCATTTGACGTCGAAGTCGAGCGGCGGCGACAGGTTGAGCACATGCGGGTTCGCCGCCTTGGCGAGATGCGGCACGCATTTCTGCGAGACCAGAAAGGTCCCGCGCGCATTGACCTGGTGCATCAGGTCGTAGCGCTTCATCGGTGTTGCAAGAGTTCCCGTCAGGCTGATGGCGCTGGCATTGTTCACCAGAATGTCGATGCCGCCGAATTTCGCGACCGTGTCGGTAACCGCCTTCTCGACGCTTTGCTCGTCACGTATGTCGCAAGGCAGCGGCAACGCCTTGCCGCCGGCCTTCTCGATTTCCTCGGCGGCGGTGAAGATCGTGCCGGGCAGGCGCGGATCGGGCTTCACTGTCTTGGCGGCGATTGCGACGTTGGCTCCGTCGCGCGCAGCGCGCAACGCGATGGCAAGACCGATGCCGCGGCTTGCGCCGGTAATGAACAGGGTTTTGTCTGCAAGGCTCATGGCGTCCCCAAGAATTCCTCGGGCTCTATAGCCGGGTGTCGGTGAGGCTACTAGTCTGCTTCCGGTGCAGGGGAGGCATGCATGGATACGTGTTTCACAACCGCC
>CALFRN010000426.1 GCA_937919085.1 uncultured Reyranella sp. | reverse complement strand
GCCTGCTGACCCTCGAAATCCGCGACTACGATCAGCTCGATACCGTGGTCGAGCGTCTCACGCGTCGTTGATCGGTGCCGCACGGACCATCAAGATATCTGGATGCCGCTCGTTCCCGCCGTCGGCGTGGTCATCACAAATTTCAACAACGAGGCTTTCGTTGGAGCCGCCATCGAATCAGTGGCGCGCCAGTCGATCCGCGACATCCGCGTCATCGTCGTCGACGACGCCTCGACCGATCGGTCGGATGACGCTATCCGCGAAGTGCTTTCGCGGATCGCCGATTTGCGGTTTCGATACATACGGCTCGACACCAATCTCGGCCAGGCTGGTGCCATTCGGCGTGGCCTGGCTGATCTGGACGCACCCTTCGTGTGCTTCCTGGATTCGGACGACTACTGGTATCCGGCGTTCCTGGCACGGCATCTGGCGGCGCATCTCAACGCCGACTTTCCGGTGGCGCTGTCGTTTTGCGATTCCCACATCATCGATTCGAACGGAAGCCTGCTGGCCGGAACGGCGTGGTGGTTCGACTACAACGAGGCCGACCCGGCACACCGCCTCATCGGCTCGGCGGCGATACCCGATATCAAGCCGGGGTCGGGCGAGGTGACTTACACCGTCGGACGACCAATGATTCTGCGCACCACCTGGTCACTCGACAGTTCCACCAACAGTATGGCCAGCATGATGCTGCGGCGCGATTTCGTCGATCTCGTCCTGGTGCCGCCGGACCGACGCCTGCGTCTCTATGTCGATTTCTACCTGTCGACGTTCGCCGGCTTGCTGACCGGTGTCGTTGCCATTCACGATGCGCTCTATGCCTATCGGATACACGGCGAAAACCGTCACTCAAACGGAGCCTTGCTCGGGGGCCGGTACAGTTCGTCCAAGGCCGACTGGGCGGTGATCCGCAAGGAGATCCTGGGCGTGGTCGATGACGTGCTGCGGAGCCAGGCCCAGCCGATTCGGCAGGCTTTCGGCGACTATCGCTACACGCTGGCCGAAACACAGATCGGCAAGGCCCTCGATCCACGAACCTGGATCGTGAAATTCGGGGATCGCCTGCGGCAATTCTTCCAATGACGGCCCGGCGGGCTGTCGTCATCGGTGCGGCCCGAAATTGCGCCCGACACTTGTCGCGGGTCCTCGAAAACCTGGCCCTCCTTGGTGGCCTCTACGCCGAGGTCTGCTTCGTCTTTGCCGTCAGCGACTCGACCGACGGCACCCTCGGCCTGATCGAGAAATGGCTGGCGCAGGGACACACCGGCAAGGCGCTCGATCTCGGCGACCTCGAGAAGGAGATTCCCATTCGGTCCGCGCGCATCGCCACGGCCCGCAATGCCTGCCTCGACGAAGTTCGACGTTCGCCCGGCGCGGCGCACGATCATCTGATCGTGGCCGATCTCGACGACGCCCTGGATTGCGACCTGTCGGTCGAGGCCTTCGGAGGTGCCGCCAACTGGCTCGACGCCTCGGCCGAGCGGGCCGGCGTGTTCGCAAATGCCACGCCGCGCTACTACGACATCTGGGCGCTACGGCATGACAGTTGGTGTTCGGGCGACTGCTGGCATCCGATCTGGGGTCGCGATCCTGGCGAACCGTTCGAGGTTGCAAAGATCCGCGAGGTTTTCCGCCGGCAGATCGAGATTCCCGTGGACCTGCCGCCGTTCGCCGTTCGCTCGGCCTTCGGTGGGCTCGGCCTTTACAAAATGTCATATGCGCTTGGCGGCGTTTATTGCGGCATCGACCACCAGGATCGGCCGGTCTCTGAACATGTCGCCTTCAACCAGGCGATTGGCGCCGCCGGCGGGCAGCTCCACATTTTTCCCACCCTGGTCGTAAAAGCACCGCAGCAGCATCTTTACAACGCACTGGAATTCGGGTGGCGATGGCGCCTGGCGATGCTCGGCTGGCGATTCCGCGAGCGGCGAAATCCTCCGTGGCGGGCGCTGATGTCCGGGCGCGCCGGGCAAACGTCATGAAAGCCGTGATCGCCGATCCCGCCCTGCATTCGATGGGCGGGCATCACTTCAGCGCCATGCTGAGGTTGAGGGCTGAGCTCTCGGCGCTGGGCGTCGACCACGCGTGTCTGGTCTCGACGGCCGCCGATGCGCGGGTGACTGCGGACCTTGGTTGCACGCCGTGCTTCACGAGATCGGTCTACGGCCGCGGCTATCAGGATCGGCGTGAGTTCGCCGACAGTGTCCGCCAGACCCACCGCGAACTATCGCGCGCGTTGCGCGGCGCCGCGCCACCAGACCTTCTCATCCTGCCGTGCTGCGACCAGGTCCTTGCCCTTGCCGTGGCCAGGTACTTCAGGTGGACGTGGTTCCGCCGTCCGCCCCGTATCGTGCTCTGGTTGCTGTTCGGCCCGCACTACAGGAAGGCGACCGACGACCCCGCGCTGGCACCGCTGGATGCCGAGTGCCGCAAGGCATTTGCGGCGTTGCGCGCGACGGTGGGTGACGAAGGGATCATGGCCTACTGCGAGACTGCCGGCATGGCGGACTTCTACCGTGCCATGACCGGCCTCAGGATCGACGTGGCCCCGGGTCCTGGCTTGATCGGGGAGAGGGTTCCGGTTGGTGCCACAGGCCAGGCGTCGCGCCGCGCCGGCGGACCGACAGTGACATGCATCGGCTTTGCGAACGAAGCCAAAGGCTACCGGTTCCTGCCGGGCGCCATCGAGCGCGTTCTTGCGTCGGATCGCGAAGTCCGTTTCCGGATCCACGGTGCCTTCCATGGCAGCGATGCGCGAGACCAGGCGCCAACATTCGAGCAACTTGCCGCGCTGGGGCCGCGCGTCACGGTTCGGACCGACGTTCTGTCCCAACCGGACTATCTTGCATGGCTGCACGAGGCCGATCTGCTTTTGCTGCCCTACGATCCCGAGGTCTACAAGACACGCGGATCCGGCGTCTTTGCGGAGGCCACACGCATGGGCATTCCCGTGATTGCCACAAAGGGCTGCGGCTTCGCGCAGGCAGCATTTTCGGCAGGATGGGGAGCGGAGGTCGCCAGCCGTGACGATTCCGGCATCGCGCACGCGGCGCTGCGGGCGTTGGCGAGGCTCGACGACATGACCGCCCGCGCGCGATCGGCGGCAACGGCCGCCAGGCTCGGCGACGATGCCGGGACGATCCTGCGATCGGCCGTTCTGGGATCGGCCACCCCCTCGCTCAGCTGACGGTCATCTTAACGACCATGTCGTTGTAGTCGAAGTCGCTGCCCTGGTCGGCGCGCAAATCTTCGAAGCCATAGATGTTCTCGCCGTAGGCGCGGATGTGCTCGCGTCCGTCGACATTGGCGGTGCCGATCACGAAGATGTCGCCGTCCTGGGTGGCCAGCACAGGCGAATAGAATCCCGACGTGCCGCCGACCGTCCAGTTCGTGGCACCGTGGAAGTTTCCGCCGCCGTTCTGCACGGCAAAGTTCGAGTCCCAGTTGTTCTGCACGGCCGCGCGGAAGGCGTCGGTGTTGCCATACGCTACGCCGCCGACACTCCATGCATTGGTGGCGGGATCGACGTCAATATGGACGAAGTGGACCGTGTTGATATTGGAGGCGCT
>CALFRN010000425.1 GCA_937919085.1 uncultured Reyranella sp. | reverse complement strand
TGGCCCAGCATGCCCTTGATCTTCTCGCGCCCCGTCTGGAAGGCGACGTAGAGGCCGGGGATGACGAAGATGCCCAGGAACGACGCCGCGATCATGCCGCCGAACACCGCGGTCCCGACGGCACGCTGGGTGGCAGCACCCGCGCCCGAGGCGATGACCAGTGGCACCAGGCCCAGGATGAAGGCGAAGGACGTCATCATCACGGCACGGAAGCGCAGCGACGCCGCCGTGGTGGCCGCCGTCACGATATCCTTGCCGCCGGCACGCTCGGCCATGGCGAACTCGATGATCAGGATGGCGTTCTTGGCGGCGAGCGCGATCAGCACGACGATGCCGATCTGGGCAAAGATGTTGTTGTCGAGTCCGCTCAGGAACAGCGCCGCCATGGCGCCGAACAGGCCGACGATGACCGACAGGAGGGCTGCGACCGGAATGGCGGTGCTTTCGTAGAGTCCGACCAGGAAGAGGTAGGCGAAGACCACGGCGAGACCCAGGATGAATCCGGTCTGGCCGCTGGCGGCCTTTTCCTGCAGCGCCGTGCCCGTCCATTCGTAGCCGTAGCCGGCGGGCAGAGTGGTCGTGGCGAGTGTCTCCATGGCGGCGATCGCCTCGCCCGAGGAATAGCCCGCCGCCGGTGCGCCGTTCATCACCACCGAACGCAGATTGTTGTAGCGCACGATTGAACTGGGCGCGGTCACCAGCTCGATGTTGGCGACCGCCTGCAACGGTACCAGCTCGCCGCTCGAGGAGCGCACGCGCACCCGGAAAACGTCGTTGATCGTGCCTCGGTCGGCGGCGTCGGCCTGGACCTTTACCTGCCAGGTGCGGCCGAACAGGTTGAAGTCGTTGGAATAGGCGCCGCCCAGCGCCGTCTGCATCGAGGAGAAGATGTCGGAGATCGACACGCCCAGCGCTTGTGCGCGCTCACGGTCGAGCTTGAGGTTGATCTGCGGCGTCGAGGCACCATAGGTCGTGTAGACGCCGTCGAGCGTCGGCACTTCCTGCGCTGCGATCATCAGGCCGCGGGAAACGGCGGCGAGGTCGGTGGGCGAGGCGCCGGACAGCGACTGGACCACGAATTCGAACCCCGACGAATTGCCCAGCCCCATGATCGGCGGCAGGTTGAAGGCGAAAACGTTGGCCGAGGCGATCTGGCTGAACGCGAGGTTGAGTTCCTTCAAGGCCTGGAACACCGACAGGTTGCTGTCCTTGCGTTCGGCGAAAGGTTTCAGGCCGACCACGACCAGCGCGCGGTTGGGGAGCGCAAGGCCGTCGATCAGGCTATAGCCGCTGACCGTGAACATGCTCTGTAGCCACGGCCGGCCGGCGATGGTCTTCTCGACCTCCTCGAGCGCGGCCAGCGTGCGGTTGGTCGAAGCGGCGTCGGGCAGCTGCAGTTCAGCCATGAAGGCACCCTGGTCCTCGTCGGGCAGGAAGCCGCTCGGCACCAGGCTGCCGATGCCGCCGGTTGCCACCACGAAGCCGCCGACCAGCAGCAGGGCAATGAAGCCGCGCCGGGCGATCGGCGTCACCAGCCGGACATAGCCGTCGCGGCTCTTGTCGATGCCGTTCTGCAGCCAGGCCATGACCCCGCGCGGCTTCTTGCGGTGGCGCAGGACCAGCGAGCACAGCGCCGGCGACAGCGACAGCGCGTTGATCGCCGAGATCACCATCGAGACCGAGACGGCGACGGCAAACTGGGAATAGAGCTGGCCGGAGATACCCGGGATGAAGGCGGTCGGAATGAAGACCGAGAGCAGCACCAGGGTGATGGCGATGATCGGCCCGGTGACCTGGGTCATGGCCTTCTCGGTGGCCTCCGGCACCGTGAGATGGGGCTCGTGCTCGAGGATGTGCTCGACCGCCTCGACCACGACGATGGCGTCGTCTACGACGATGCCGATCGCCAGCACCAGCGCCAGCAGCGAGACCGTGTTGGCCGACATGCCCAGCGCCAGCATGACGGCGAAGGTGCCGATCAGCGCCACCGGCACGGCAATGATGGGAATGATCGTGGCGCGCAGGTTGCCGAGGAAGATGAAGACGACAATGGCCACGAGCACGAAGGCTTCGATCAGGGTGTGGATGACGCTTTCGATCGTGGCTTCGACGAACACGGTCGTGTCGTACATGACGTCATAGGCGACATCGTCGGGAAAACGCGGCTCCATCGCCTTGATCGCGTCGCGAACGCCGGTGGCGGTGGCCAGCGCATTGGCACCGGGGAGCTGATAGATCTGGATGCCGGCGGCCGGCTTGCCGTTGTAGCGGCCGAGCTGGTCGCTGGTCTTGGATCCGAGCTCGACCCGGGCGACGTCCTTGACGCGGACAATGGCGCCGTCGGAAGTGGCGCGCACGACGATGTTCTCGAACTCCTCGATCGTCGTCAGGCGGCCCTGCGTGGTGATGTTGATCTGGAAGCCGACATCGTCGAGCAACGGCGCGGCGCCGATCAGGCCGACGGCGGCCTGGACGTTCTGTTCCTGGACGGCCTTGACCACGTCGTTGGGCGTTATGTCGAGGCTCGACAGGCGGTCAAGGTTCAGCCACACGCGCATCGAATAATCGAGCGCGCCGAACAGCGTGGCGTCGCCGACGCCGGGCACGCGGCGCAACGTGTCGAGCAGCGTAATGGTCGCGAAATTCGACAGGAACAGCCCGTCGCGTGTGCCCTTGGGCGAATAGACCGCGACGACCTGCAGCAGCGCCGAGGATTGCTTCTTGGTGGTGACGCCCAGGCGTTGCACCTCGGGTGGCAGCAGCGCCACCGCCTGGTTGACGCGGTTGTTGACGTTGACGGTATTGATGTCGGGATTGGATCCGACCTCGAAGCTGACGGTGAGCGTGTAGCTGCCGTCGCCACCGGATGTCGATTTCATGTAGAGCATGCGCTCGACGCCGTTCACCTGCGCCTCGATGACCTGCGCCACGCTTTCCTCGACCGCTTGGGCCGAGGCGCCGGGATAGGTCGCGGTGACGCGGACCTGCGGCGGCACAATGTCGGGGAACTGCGCCACCGGCATCGCCGTCATGGCGATGATGCCGGCGATCGTGATGACGGTGGAGACGACGAAAGCCAGCCGCGGGCGGCGAATGAACAGCGACGAGATCGTCATGACTTATTGCTTCTGCGTCGAGGCCGAGGGCGGCGCCGGGCTGGGATTGACCGTCATGCCCTGGCGGACGCGCTGCTGTCCCTGGACGATCACCTTCTCGCCGGCTTTCAGCCCCTCCGTGACGGCGACCAGCCCGTCGCGTGCGACGCCAACCTTGATGCGCTTCTGCTCGGCAACGTTCTTGTCGTTGACGACGAAGAGATAGGTGCCGGTCTGGTCCTGGGCGATCGCGGCCTGTGGAACGGCGACGACGGTCGGGACCTTCTCGCCTTCGACGATGACCCGCACGGTCTGGCCGTCGGTCAACAAGCCGTCCTTGTTGTCGAACACCGCCCGCACCATCTGGCCGTCGGTCTTGGCGTCGGCAGTGACGTCGATGAAGTCGAGCTTGCCCTTGTCCTTGTAGAGGCTGCCGTCGGCCAGCCGCAGGCGCACGACGAGGCCGTCACCCGAGGCCGACGAATCGCGACGCGCATCGAGCAGTTCGCGCTGGGTGATCGAGAACAGTACCCGGATCGGATTTTCGCTGACTACCGTGGCAAGCACACCGGAATCGGGGCCGACGATGTTGCCGGGCGAGACCGCGGCGCGGCCGATGCGGCCGGCGATCGGTGACTTGATCTCGGTGTAGGACAGCTGGATCTGGGCGTCTCGCAGCTGGGCCGAGGCATCCTCGAGCTGCGCCTTGGCCTGGAGCTGCTCCGACAGCCGCTGGTCATAGGTCACCTGGGTGCCGGTCTTGCTGCGCAGTAGCTCCTCGGCGCGGTGGAGCTGGACGTCGGCGTTGGCCAATGCCGCCTTCGCCGCATCGCGCTGTGCCACCTTCTGGTCGACCGCAGCCTGATAGGGTTCGGGCTCGATGGTGAACAGGACCTGGCCTTCCTTCACATCCTCGCCATCGTTGAACTTGCGCGGCCCGAGGAAGCCCTTGACGCGGGCGTGCAGCGCGACCTTGTCGACGGCGACGGTACGCCCAATGAACTCGGACTGGTCGGCGATCGGCTTCAACTCGGCCGGCTGCACGAGAACTGCCGGCGGCGGCGCGCCCTGCTGGGCTTGCGTCGGCACTCCGGGAAGTGCGGCGAGAAGGCCCGCCATCACAAGCGCGAATATCGTCGAACGCCGCTCTTGCATTGTCATTGCCCCCGCTCGTCCCCTACGTTCGGACACTGCCTTAATTCGACAAAACGGTCACTGTATTTTCGGGACTGGAAAGAGGAAGGAGGTTGCGATGGCGGTGATGCGTTGGCTGGTATGTGCGGCGGCGCTGGCGATGGCCCTGGCGGCGCACGACATTGCCGCCCAGACGCGAAACTCATTTGCGAATCCCGCCGAATACGACGCCTATGTGACGGCGCTCAATACCCGCGACGCGACCAAGCGTGCCACGGCGATGGAGGTCTTCATCGCGTGGTATCCGGGCAGTGTGCTGAAAACCGAGGCCTTCGAGCAGGCCATTGCCGCCTGGCATGCCGCGAACCAGCCCGCCAAGGCGGACGCCATCGCGGTACGGTTGTTGCAGGTCGACCCTGACAACGTGAGAGCGCTCGCCAATCGTGCCTATGCCGGACGAACGGCGGCCGCTGCGGGAGATCCTGCAGCGCTTGCGCCCGCGGTCGCGGCGGCCGAGCGCGGACTGGCGGCGCTGCCCAGGTGGCAGAAGCCGGTGTCGCTCACCGATGCGGCCTTCGCGCGGGTCAAGGAGCAGATGGCCGGTGTCTTCCACGGCACCGTGGGATTTGCCGCCCTGCAGGCCAAGGACTACGACAAGGCCCGGCGTCACTACGGCCAGTCGGTCGCGGCCGAGCCCGACAATCTGCAGGACGTCTACCAGCTTGCGGTCTCGCAGCTCGAGGGCACGCCGCTCGACGCCCTCGGCTTCTGGTACGCCGCCCGATCGATCGTCATCGCAAAGGCCGGCAAGAACGAGGCGGCTGCCGCCGACATCGACCGCTATGTCCGCTCGCGCTATCGCCTCTACCACGGCAGTGAAGAGGGCTGGGACGCGCTGCTCGCCCGTGTCGCGTCGGGCGCGCGCCAGCCGCCGGACGGCTTTGCCGGATCGATCCAGCGGGCGCTTACGCCGCCGGAGCGCGCGCTGGAGGTCGCCAAGGCGGGCGATCCGGCGACGCTCACCTTCACCGCCTGGGCGCTGGTGCTGCGTCATCGCGACGCGACGCCCGCCAACAAGGCGGCGGCGGAGAAGGTGTGGCAGGCAATCGTCGAGAGGCAACAGGCCGGAAAGCCACGGCTCAAGATTCCGGTGAAGGTGATTTCGGCCACTCCCGATCGCATCGAGGCGGCATTCTCCGATGAAAGCCAGGCCCGCAACGTCACTGATCTCGTCGTGATGCTGGCACGTCCGCTCAGTCCGCTGCCCGAGGTGGGCGCCAGGATCGCCATCGTCGGTGTGCTGAGCGACTACCGCGCGCAGCCCTTTCAGTTCCTGATGACGCGGGCCGAACTGGCGCCGGAATCGCTGCCGGTCGCTGGCGGCGTGTGCGCCGATCCGCGACCGCAGATGTGTACCCGCGAATACCGGCCGGCGTGCGGGGTGCAGCGTGGCGGCAGCCGCAAGACCTATGGCAACGCCTGCAGTGCTTGCGCCGACCCCGATGTCGTCAGCCAGGAGGCCGGTGCCTGTCCCTGACCTGACGGCTCAGGTTATCAGTGTGCCATCAACAGAGGTATGCGGCAGGACGATATTACCTTGCCGGTGGCACCGCCGAGGCCGAGAAAGCTCATCACCTGGCCACGGCCGTAGGCGCCCATGACCAACAGATCGGCGGCCTTGCCGTGAGTGTAGTCGCGCAGTGCACGGCCTCGGGCGCGGCCGGAGACCACGCCGGGGTCGATCGCGTCGATGGTCGTGGCGATACCGTGCCGTCCAAGGTTGCGCGCGAGATAGGCCGCGCCGACGTCGTCGGGTTTCTGGCCGATGACCAGGACCGTGACCTCCTTGGCCTTCTTCAGGAACGGAAGGGCGTACTCGACCGCCCGTGCGGCCTGAAAGCTGCTGTTCCAGGCCACGATCACCTTGTCGAAGGGGCCGTTGCCGGCGTCGGGCGGGGCGATCATCACGGCGCGCGCGCATTCGTAGAGCGCGGCCTCGACCGTGGCCGGCGCCACATTCTCCGGGTCGGCGCCCGGCCGCCCCAACACCAGGATGTCGGCGCAGCGGCCCATCGCCACCATGGTATCGAGCGTGGCTGTCGTGGCGGCGGTGTAGGTGGCGCCCTTGATCGGGGCGACGATTTCCGAATAAGCGCGCTCGGTTTCCTTGGCGCGCTCTTCCAGCCTGCCGTCGTCGATGTCGACGAGCAGCGGCATCGCCTCGCCGCTCATGGCCAGTCCACCTGCCATGCCGCCCGCCGGACCGACCGGCAGGTGAAGTGAATCCACCGTGCCGTCGAACGCAGCGGCCACCCGCGCGGCCAGCCGGAACGACATGACGGCATCGGGGCCGCCTTCGGACACGGCCAGAATGGATTTGATCATGGCGGATTCTCCTGCTGGATACGGGTCGCACGATAAAATGCGATTAAGAAGGTCAGGCGCCCGAGGTGCAAGTCGAGACTTTCGGCGGGCGGAGTCATGCGATTCGCCGCGGCTACGTCAGGTGCGCGCCGCGTGCGCCAGGACCACCATCGTTTCACCGACGGCGTCGAGATTCTGGCCGGCGCGCATCGCGGTGGCCAATACCTCCTCTAGCGACTGGCCGCCGGCGATCGCCGCGGCGCCCCACAGCAACGCCGATCGCATGCCGCTCTTGCAGAAGGCGACGATACGGCCGGGCTTTTCGGCGAGCAAACCCACAAAGGCCCGTACCTGCTCGGGCGAGGCGCGCGGGCCGGAGAACGGCAGGTCGAGGAACACGAGTCCGGCCGCCTCGGCGGCCTTGCGGAGATCGGTGGTGCGCGGCTGGCCGAACATCGCCTCGCCGTCGGGCCGGTTGTTCACCACCGCGACGTAACCGGCGGCGGCGATCTCCGCCATGTCGCCAGTCTGCAGCTGGCCGCAAACCGCGACACGGTCGTCGAGAGGGAGGAGGGGCGGCGACATGTGGCGCGATTACTCCACGACGGTCTTGTTGGCGATCTCGCGTTTCCTGATCCAGTGCACGACCGGCAGCGCCAGCAGCACCATCCACAATTTCCCGACGACCTGGCCGGCGAGGAAGTCGAGGCTGCCGAAGGCCAGCCACAGGAAAAGCACGCTGTCGACGACAAGGCCGACGAGGCTGCTCGCGAACACGGCGAGCACCAGGCCGCGCGACTGCAAGGGCGTGTAGACCGCGAAGTCGGCCAGCTCCGACAGCAGGAACGCCGTGGCAGAGGCCACGATCAACTGCGGCGGCGCGACGGCGCCTGACAGGGCCGCGCCCGCCACGATTGCCGTGATCGCCACCGAGCGGCCGAGCCGCCGCTGCACCATGTCGCGCAGCACCAGCGCCAGGCCGATCATCAGCACGCCGGACGGTGCCATCAACGGATGCCCGCCGGGCCCCCAGGGCATCACCGGCACCAGGCAGGGGCCATGCGGGACGCAGACCGTGCCGACGTGGCCGATCATCCAATTGGCGGCGGGAATGCAGGCGATGAACGCCAGGAAGTAGGCGAGAGCCTCGCCCTTTTTTCGGAAACTCGTCATTTGCGGCGCTCCCTAGCAGGTCTTTCGCGGATCGGGAACCCGGCCCGGGCTGGAGCGTTACCTGTGCACACCATTAGGAGAACCCAAGATGCTGATCGCCCGTCGTGCCGCTCTGAAATTCGCCCTCGCGGCCGCTCCGGCGGCCTATGTCTCGACCCTGTTCGTGTCGAGCGCCCAAGCTGTCGATGCCCTGCCGGACGCCCGCTTCGTGGGCTGGGCTGAAGCCGTCAACGAATTCGAGATCGCCTCGGGCAAACTCGCCCTCGCCAGGTCGAGCAACGAGATCGTGCGCGGCTACGCAACACGCATGATCGCCGAGCACACCGAGGCGGCTTCGTTCCTCGTGAAGTCACGGTCCGAGGCGGGAGTTTCGTATGCGCCCGATCCGGCGGCACCGCCGAACACGCAAGCCATAATGCAGCGGCTGAACGGGCTGCAAGGTACCGCGTTCGACACGTCTTATGCCAATGCACAGCTCGGCATCCAGACCGATGCGGAGGCCCAGTACGGCGCCTATTCGCAGAACGGCAACAGCGGTCCGCTGCGCAAGTACGCCCAGATGATGCTGCCGAAATCGAAGGAATTCCTCGAGTACGCCAAGCGTATGGCCGGCGGTCGCTAGACGACCTTGCGGCCTTCGCGCCAGGCCTCGTAGCCCCGCTTGCGCAGCGCGCAGGCGGGGCAGATGCCGCAACCGTGGCCCCATTCCTCGCGCGGCCCGCGCTCGCTCTGATAGCAGGTGTGGGTGTGTTCCAGGATGACCTCGACCAAGGGATTGCCGCCCAGCTCGCGGGCCAGGGCCCAAGTCTCCGATTTGTCGAGCCACATCAGCGGCGTGTGCAGCACGAAGCTGCGATCCATGCCGAGATTCAGCGCCACCTGCAGCGCCTTGATGGTGTTGTCGCGGCAGTCGGGATAGCCGGAAAAATCCGTCTCGCACATGCCGCCCACCAGGTTGCGGATTCCGCGCCGCCAGGCAATCGCGGCCGCGAAGGTGAAGAACAGAAGATTGCGCCCGGGCACGAAAGTGTTGGGCAGGGCGTCCTTTTCCATATCGAAGGCAACATCGCGGGTAAGCGACGTCTCGCTGATCTGGCCCAGCACCCCCATGTCGATGAAATGGTCTTCACCCAGCCGGGTTGCCCACTGCGGAAAGCGGTGCCGAACCTCGTCAAGCACCACAAGTCGTTGATCCAGCTCGATTCGGTGTCTCTGACGGTAGTCAAAAGCCACCGTCTCGACATGCGCAAATTGCTCTAGCGCCCAGGCCAGACAAGTGGTGGAATCCTGGCCACCGGAGAACAGGACGAGGGCCGCCGTTGAGTTGCTAGGGGCATCGTTCATCTGGGCTTTATCGCCCGCAACCTGCCTCCGCGCCACCGCGTTGCTACGCGTGCCAGACCATTCATCGAAAGGAGGAGCAACCATGTTCGTCTCCGACATTCTTTCCCAGAAGGGCGGTACTGTGTTCACGGTCGCACCAGGCACTTCGGTTGCCCAGGTGTCGCAGGAATTGGGCCTCCGGCGCATCGGCTCGGTTCTGGTGCTGGACGGCGAAGGCGCGGTCGCGGGAATCGTGTCCGAACGCGATCTCGTGCGTGCCCTGGCCAGCCACGGCGCCAGGGCGCTGGAACTGGAGGCCCGGCAGGTCATGACCCGCGATGTCGTGACCTGCGACCCCGACGAATCGATCGACCAGGTGATGGAGACCATGACCCGCGGCCGCTTCCGCCATCTGCCGGTGGTGCGTCGTGGCGAATTGCTGGGCCTGGTGTCGATCGGCGATATCGTCAAGTTCCGGCTGGAAGAAACCCGGCACGAGACCGAAGCGCTGCGCGCCTACATCGTCGCCGGCTGACACGGTCCGGGCGGCCTGCGCCCGGGCATCGGATCGGCGGCGGAGTTGCCGGCATAAAGAGCAACGACGAAGATTTCGACTTTTGCGACTGATCTCCGCTAGGGTTGCCCAAACCCTGATTCTGGAGATTTCATGTCACGTCCCCTGCAAGGCAAAGTCGCGCTCGTTACCGGTGCCGGCAAGAATATCGGCCGCGGCATCGCGCTGGCGCTTGCCCGCGATGGCGCCGCGATCGTGGTGAATGGTCGCGCCGACCGGGCCGTCGTCGACGCGGTCGTCGGCGAGATCGAGGCGGCCGGCGGCAACGCCATGGCGGCGATGGGCGATGTCTCCGATCCCGCGGTCGCGCCACGACTGGCGGCCGAGGCGGCGGCAAAATTCGGCGGCGTCGATATCCTGGTGAGCAACGCAGGCCTCAGGCGCCAGACGCCGTTCCTCGACATGTCGTTCGACGAGTGGCGCGAGATCATGTCCGTCGCCCTCGATGGCGCGTTCCTGCTCGCCAAGGCGATCGCGCCGCAAATGGTGGCGCGCGGCGGCGGGGCCTTCATTGCCTTGTCCGGCGTCTCGACCCATGTCGGCACGGCCAACCGTTGTCATGTCTCGGCGTCCAAGTCGGGCCTCGAGGGGCTGGTACGGGCGCTCGCGGTCGAACTGGCGCCGCACAACATCACCTGCAACGCCGTGGCGCCCGGTGCCATCGACACGGCGCGCGGCGCCTCGGCCGGATCGGCACCACCCAACCGCGTAAATCGCCCGATTCCGCTAAAGCGCTTCGGCACGGTCGACGAGATCGCCGCCATGGTCCGTCTGCTGGCCGGCCCCGAGGGCACTTACATCACCGGCCAGACGATCCATGTGAACGGCGGCGAGTTCCTGACTTGAGGAACCTGATCACCGATGTGCCGGGCGTGCTGGTCGGCAACGCCCAGGACATGCGTGCCGCCACCGGCGCGACCGTGGCGATCTTCGAGCAGGGCGCGGTCGCGAGTGTGGCGACCTTGGGCGGCGCACCTGGCGATCGCATGGTGACATCTCTGGAACCCGAGATGGTAGGCCAGATGATCGACGCCGTCGTGCTGTCGGGCGGGTCCGTCTACGGTCTCGACGCGGCGGGCGGTGCGTCGGCGGTGCTGTGCCAGCGCGGGCAGGGCCGCACCTTCGGTGGGCTGGCCATTCCCGTGGCCGTGCAGGCGATCTTGTTCGACCTGATCAACGGCGGCGAGAAGGATTGGATGCGTGAACCGGTCAAGACGAAGCCGCCCTACTGGGATCTCGGCCGAGATGCCGCCCTCGTGGCGGCGCATGACTTCGCGTTGGGCACGGCGGGCGCCGGTGTTGGCGCCACGACGGCCGGCCTTAAAGGCGGGTTGGGCTCGACCAGCGCGAAGACCAGCCAGGGTTTTACCGTTGGCGCGCTGGTGGCGGTGAACGCCGTCGGTTCGGCCACGATCGGCAGCGGCCCTCACTTCTGGGCCGGCGCCTACGAGCGCGGGGCGGAGTTCGGCGGGCTCGGCTGGCCCGCCAAACTGCCCGAGGACGCGCTAAAAATCCGTTTCAAGGGACAGCCGCTGCCCGTGACGGCGACGACCATCGCCCTGGTGGCGACCGACGCGGCCCTCACCAAGGCCGAGTGCAAGCGGCTCGCCATCATGGCCAACGACGGATTGTCCAAGGCGCTGCGCCCGGTGCATGCGCCCAACGACGGCGACACGGTGTTTGCCGCCGCGACCGGCAAGGCGGCGCGCGGCGGCGAGCCACCGGTGCTGACAGAACTCGGCACTGTGGCCGCCGATTGTCTCGCACGGGCGGTGGCGCGCGGCGTCTACGAGGCGACTTCGCTGCCGTTTCCGGGCGCGGTGCCCGACTGGAAGACGCGTTTCGGAGGCTGAGGGAGCGATGTCCTATCTCGTGGTTTTCCTGGGCGCAGGCATCGGTGGCGCGGCGCGACACGGCATGAACATGTGGGTCGCGCGCCTGATGGGTACGCATTTCCCCTGGCACACGCTCGTGATCAACATCCTGGGCTCGATCCTGATGGGCGCGATCATCGGCTGGATCGCCGAGAGGCTGGGCGCGGCGGGGCATCTGCGCCTGTTCCTCGCCACCGGCATCATGGGTGGCTTCACGACCTTCTCGGCCTTCTCGCTCGACGCCGTGCTCCTGTGGGAACGCCACGAATACCTGATGGCCGCGCTCTATGTCGGCGGCTCGGTGGCGGGCGCGATCGCAGGCCTCGCCATTGCGCTCTGGATCATGGGCAAGGCGCTGGCGTGACCAGGGCGACGTCGATGTCCCTGGGGTCAAACGTCATGTTCATGCGAACTGTGGGCCTCCGGCACGCACATGATCAAGAGCGCGCGAGACGCGCGCGGTCCGGAAGAGCATAAGACCTTCGATGTCTCAACCATTCGATGTCGTGGTCGCGGGTGCCGGCGCCGCCGGCCTGATGTGCGCCATCCGCGCCGGCCAGCGCGGCCGCCGCGTGCTGCTGCTCGATCATGCCGAGAAGGTCGGCAAGAAGATCCTGATCTCGGGCGGCGGGCGCTGCAATTTCACCAACACGGGCAGCCGGCCCGAAGCGTTCCTCTCGGCCAATCCGCATTTCTGCAAATCGGCACTGGCCCGCTACACCCAGCACGATTTCATCGCCCTGGTGGAAAAGCACGGCATCGCCTGGCACGAAAAGACGCTGGGCCAGCTTTTCTGCGACGGCTCGGCGCGCCAGATCGTTGCCATGCTGCTGGACGAATGCGCGGCCGTAGGCGTCGATGTCCGCGTGGCGCACCGCATCATGAACATCGAAAGATCCGACCGCTTCGCCGTGCGCACCGATCACGGCGACTTCGACGCCGAGTCGGTGGTGCTGGCGACCGGCGGCCTGTCGATTCCCAAGATGGGGGCCTCGGGCTTCGCGCACGAGACCGCGCGCCGCTTCGGCCTAAAGATCGTCGAGACGCGGCCGGGGCTGGTGCCGTTCACGGCACGGGTGCCGGATATCGCGGGCGTGGCGCTCGACGTCGTGGCCGGCGTCGGCCGCACCCATTTCCGCGAGGCCATGCTGTTCACCCACCGCGGCCTGTCGGGTCCGGCGATCCTGCAGATCTCGTCCTACTGGCGTCCGGGCCAGGAGATCGCGATCGACCTCCTGCCGGACAGCGATGCCGCGACCTTCCTGAAGGGCCGCAAGCGGCTCCGGCCCAAGGCCGAACTGCGCAACATCGTGGGCGATCTCATGCCCGATCGCCTCGCCCAGGCGCTGGCGCCGGAGGGCGTGATCGGCGAGCGGCGCGACAAGGAACTGGAGACGCTGGCGGCCGACCTCAAGCGCTGGCACGTGACGCCGACCGGCACCGAGGGCTACGCCAAGGCCGAGGTCACGGTGGGCGGCATCGACACCGCAGAGCTTTCATCGAAGACGATGGGGGCGAAGAAGGTGCCCGGCCTCTACGCCATCGGCGAGGCGGTCGATGTCACCGGCTGGCTGGGCGGCTACAATTTCCAGTGGGCGTGGTCGAGCGGCTGGGTGGCGGGCGAGGCGGCTTAGGATCTGTACTCACACGCGAAGACGGATATGTCCGAAATTGTTTCAAAGGCGGACACTTCGCTGCATGGCAAAATCGGCGTGAATGACCCGAAGCGGACACAGGCGTACGTCTCCACTTGCGCGGTTGCGTGAGCAACACCAAGCCGGCGACCCCTTCACCCTGGGCTGCGACTACCTCACGACATCCGTGACGGGGATGGCGCCCCAGGCCCAACGCCGCCGGCTCCGCGTCTTCAGGCTTTTGCGTATTCCAGGCGGAAGCCGTTATCCCAGCGCTGGATATGGCCGACCGAGGGCGACGGGAAGTGCATCGTGCAGCACAACGTGTCGGTGTCGCAGTAGCGCTCGAGGAAATCCCGGCGCGTCCGGACAGCCTGGTCGCGGTCGGTGTCGACGCGCATGACCAATTCGGGATAGCGGGCCTGGATCGGCGAGTGGATCAGATCGCCGGTGAACACCGCGGCGTCGCCGCCCTTGCCGGCGCAGACCGCGAAGTGGTCGGGCGTGTGGCCGGGGGTCGGGCTCAATCGGATATGGTCGTTGAGCGCATGATCGCTGCTGACCAATTCGGCCCGGTTGGCCTCGATGATCGGAAGCACGCTGTCGGTGATCTGGTCGAGCGGCGTCTTGCGATGGATCTCGCTCCAGTAGGTGTATTCCTTTTTCGAAAACAGGTAGCGCGCCTTCGGAAAGGTCGGGACCCAGCGGCCATTCTCCAGCCGCGTGTTCCAGCCGACGTGATCGCCGTGCAGATGCGTGCACATCACGAAATCGATGTCCTCGACCCCGAGGCCGGCAGCCTTCAGCGCGTTCATCCAGTTGGGGTCGGTCTTCTTGTTCCAGGTCGGCCGCAGCGGGAAGTTCTTGTCGTTGCCGATGCAGCTATCGACCAGGATGTTATGGTGCGGCGTCTTGACGACATACGATTGGAAGCAAAGCACGACGTTCCCGCTCGCGCTGTCATAGCCGCCGGGCGCCAGCCAGGCGAGGTTCTCGCCGAGGGTTTCTTTCGACAATGTCGGCAGGAAGTCGAGCATCGGCGTGAAGCCAGCCTCCTGCTCGACGATCCGGTGGATGGTCATGTCGTTGACGGAAAAGCTCGTGCGCATGGCTTGTGTCTCCTCACCGGTGGCTATCCGAACTTGGGCCTGGCCGAATTTGCCGGGCGATCGTAACCCAGCCTGCAGCCGATGACGAAGGGCGCGATTCGGCAGAGCGAAAGGCCGGCGCTCTATTCAAGGGCCACACGGTTGCTCTAGCATCTGCGCCGCGACGATTGCACCGCTGCGCCTTTGGAGGTCATGGGCCATGGAGATTTCCGGCAAGACAGCCATCGTCACCGGAGCCGCCTCCGGCATCGGCCTCGGCATCGCCACGGCACTGGCCGAAGCCGGCGCCAACGTGGTGATGGCCGACATCGAGAAGGACGCCGTGGAGCAGGCGGCGCATCAGCTGTCCGGCACCAACAAGCAAGTGCTTCCGGTCAGGATCGACGTCACTCAGGAACAGTCGGTGATCCACGCACTGACCGAGGCCGGGCGCCGCTTCGGCAAGCTCCACATCGCCTGCAACAATGCCGGCGTGCCGATGCACGGCACCCGGCTGGTGGACGTGCCGGTGGCCGACTGGGCGTTCGTCATCGGCGTCAATGTCTGGGGCGTCATCCACGGCATCCGCCACTTCGTGCCGGCGATCCTGAAGCACGGCGAGGCTGGGCACGTCGTCAACACCGCCTCGGTCGCCGCCACGCAAAACCGCCGCGGCACCCATCAGGGTCCGTATTCGATGAGCAAGTATGCCGTGCTGTCGCTGTCGGAGGCGCTGGAGCACGAACTCGAGGGAACCAACGTCGGCGTGACTGCGCTGTGCCCGGGGCCGATCGCCACCAACCTGGCGCAAGGCGCGCGCCATCGGCCGGATCACCTCGGCGGCCCGCAGCTGCTGCCGACCGCCGAGGCGGTCATGGCGGAGCGCCTGGCGCGGACCGGTATCGATCCCAGGCTGGTCGGCGAGCGGGTGATCGATGCGATCCGGAACAAGACCTTCTACGCCTTCGTGAGTGCGGTGCCGGCCGATGTGATCAGAGCGCGCCACCGCCGCATCGAGGCGGAACTCGAGACCCGCTGGGCAACGCCATATTGACGCGTGTAGCCGGCCCTGACCGCACCTCATTTCCGCT
>CALFRN010000424.1 GCA_937919085.1 uncultured Reyranella sp. | reverse complement strand
CCCCCGCGGCAAGCAGCTCAACACCTCGACAGCGTGCGACCTGGACGCCGCGTCGCTTGCGATGGTGGTCGAAAAAGCAACGCGCATAGCGTGCCGCCGGGTGACGCAGTGAGAGGCCGACCGCAGACACAACCGCGCGAGGGAGCCCGGAATTCGCTTGGCCTTAAGGTCACGGCATGGACAAAACAAGCCCTGTCGGATGCGGCCCAAAAGTCCGGCCGCACGATGAGCCAAGAGGCCGAGGCTCGCATAATTTGGTCTTTTCAGCGCGGCCGTTTGCTTGACGAAGTGCTTGATGCCGCCCGCGCCGGCACGCTTTCGGATTGGGCGCACGCAGTTGAAGAGGCGGTGACGCCGTGACGCGCCGCGAGATCACCGCAGCGGCGCACAACCGCAAGCACCTGCGCCTCATGCTCGCATATCACGATGCGCCGAAAGGCGACCGCCGCCGCCGGCTGCGCGAGCTGCGCGCCTACATGACCTCGCGGCTGGAGGCGGTGCGATGAGCGTCCGCATCCTGATCGGCGACGTGCGCGCGAAACTGGCCGAGTTGCCAGACGCCAGCGTGCATTGCGTCGTGACCAGCCCTCCGTATTTTGGACTTCGGGACTATGGAATGGCGGGGCAGATCGGGCTTGAGCCGACGCCGGCTGCTTTCGTGGAAACCATGGTCGAAGTGTTCCGCGAGGTCCGCCGCGTGCTGCGAGATGACGGCACGCTCTGGCTGAACCTGGGTGATAGCTATGCGAGCGCCTGGGTCTGCAATAGGCGCAGCGTTATCGGCTCTGGGTCGCTTCCTGACGGCAAGCGCGCCAATCGCCCTAATCGGCTGGTCGACGGTCTCAAGGAAAAGGATTTGATGGGCATTCCCTGGCGCGTCGCCTTCGCCCTTCAGCAGCCGTACTACACGGGGAAGATTACCGATGAGCGCGACCGCGTTTGGCTGGCAGCCATGGTCGATGCTGAAGGGTCCATCTGTGGAACCGAATACGAGACGGGCGACCGGACCAAGACGAACATTTACATCAGCGTCACCAACACGTCGGTTCCAATCATCGACAAGTGCGAGCGGCTGTTCCCGCAGGCTGTGAAGCACGTCTACGAGAAGGCAGGCCCCTCTAGCCGCATCTGCTATCGGTGGGATGTGGAGCGCATGGAGACGAAGGCGCTGTTCATCCGGGAAATCTACCCCTACCTCGTGGCGAAGCGGAAGCAGGCGGTCGTCGCCTACACGTTCCTCGAATTGCAGCGCGGCCTGTTCAGCAAAAAGAAAGGCTATCTGCCTGAACAACAAGAGCAGCGGTCGTGGCTCATGGCGACACTTTCCAAGTTGAACGCGGGCGAGGACGTTGATCTGCCGGATTGGTTGATCGAGCCGCCGTCGTTGTTTGAGCCGGGGTTTTATCTCCGCCAAGACATCATCTGGTCGAAGCCCAACCCGATGCCGGAGAGCGTCACCGACCGCTGTACCAAGGCGCATGAGTATCTGTTCCTGCTGTCGAAGTCACCGCGGTACTATTTCGATGCCGAGGCGATTGCCGAGCCTTTGGGTGCGTCTAGCGTCGCGCGCCTGGCGCAGAACGTAGCCGGTCAGACCGGCTCGGATCGGGTGCCGGGTAAGACCAACGGCACGATGAAAGCGGTTGGAAAACTTCGAGCATCCGACAGCACTAACCAATCCTTTGTGCCCGGCGCGTCACCGCATGGCGGACTGCATCGGGCTGGCACGCCCCGCAGTGGTGGTCGACGGGCAGCGGGCAACAAGACGCATAAGGGTCTGACGGCCTACGAGGCAGGTGACGACCGCCTTCGGACGAAGGCGGGGCTGGTATCGTTTGCCGAGCGTGAACGGGCAAAGGTCGAGGCGGGTGATCTCGAAGGCACTCGCAATCGCCGCTCCGTCTGGACTGTGGCCACGCAGCCGTTCAAGGAGGCACACTTTGCGACGTTTCCGCCCGATCTGGTCGAGCCTTGCATCCTCGCCGGATGCCCCAGGGGCGGCACGGTGCTGGACCCGTTCGGCGGAGCTGGCACTACCGGCCTTGTCGCTGACCGCCATAGGCGCAGCGCCATCCTGATCGAACTCAACCCGGAATACGCAGCCATTGCCGAGCGCCGGATCAAAGGCGACGCGGGCATGTTCGCTGAGGTCAAATCCATTGCGGCCGTCGCATGACCATGTACCCGCGGATCACCGCCGAACAGTATGCGGCCGACCGCGCACGCCACGAGCGCCTGCCGTGCAAGTGCGGCACGCGCCTCGCAGTACAGATCGTGTGCCGCGACATGGGCCGGTCGAAAAGCTACCGCGTCAAATGCAAGGGCTGCCGCAAGATGAGCGACCCGACGTTTTACGCCGACAAGATCAATGAGCGATGGAATGAGGTAGCGCACAGATGAGCGCCCTATGGACCGCCTTAATGGAAGGCGAGACGAAAGAAAGCCTGGCAA
>CALFRN010000423.1 GCA_937919085.1 uncultured Reyranella sp. | reverse complement strand
GCCAGGGGGGCGGCCAGCAGCATGAACAGAAGCAGGAACGCCGAGTGCAGCATGCCGGCGACGGGGCCGCGCGCACCGGCGCGCACGTTGGTGGCGGTGCGGGCGATCGTGCCGGTGACACATATGCCACCGAACATTGCCGAGCCGATATTGGCCACGCCCTGGGCCACCAGTTCGCAGTTCGAGCGGTGACGGCGGCCGGTCATGCCATCGGCAACCACCGCGGAGAGCAGCGATTCGATCGCCCCGAGCAATGCAAAGGCAATCGCGTCTGGCAGCACGGCCTGCGCCTTGGCGAACGAGAATTCCGGCAGCGCCGGTGCCGGCAGCATCGACGGAATGCCGCCGAAACGGCTGGCGATGGTTTCGACCGGCAGCGCGAATGCCCATGTCACGACCGCCGCCGCTGCAACGGCAATCAACATGCCCGGCCAGTGCGGCCGGACCCGTTTCAGTCCGAAGATCGCGCCGATTGTCAGCACGGCCAGCGCCAGCGCGCCCACGTTGATGGTGGGCAAGGCGCGCGCCAGCACTTCGGCCTTGGCGATGATCTCGCCGGGCTCCTTGCCTGCGATCGTGAGCCCGAGCAGGTCCTTGACCTGGCTGGCGAAGATGATGACGGCGATGCCGGCAGTGAAGCCCACCGTCACCGGATAGGGAATGAACTTGATGAAGGTGCCCAGGCGCAGATAGCCCGCCACCATGAGAAAAACGCCGGCCATGGTCGTGGCCAGCACGACGCCATCGATGCCGTGCCGATCGACGGCCGCGGCGACCAGCACGATGAAGGCGCCGGCCGGGCCGCCGATCTGGAAGCGGCTGCCGCCCAGCGCCGAGACCAGGAAACCTCCGACGATCGCGGTGAAGAGCCCACGCTCGGGTGGCGCACCCGAGGCGATGGCGATCGCCATCGAAAGCGGCAGGGCCACGATGGCCACGGTGAGGCCGGCGGCTACGTCGGCGCGAAAAGCAGCCAGTCCGTAGCCTTCGCGCAGAACCGTCACCAGCTTCGGCATGAAGAGCGCGCCGAAGCCCGGTCGATCGATCAGGGAGGAAGGGGGTGCGTCGACACTCATTTGACTAAATAATTGTGTATTATTCTAACCGACATGGCGACAGGCCACAACCCTGACGCAACACCTGCGCCTACGTGCCGTTGCCACGCAGATTCTGGTATCGCGCGCTATTTCGCTGCATAGTTGGCGAAAGGCTCGACGACACAACCGACAATCAGGGCCTTCGGAGGAAACGAGATGAAGCGCAGAATCCTGATGGGCGGCATTGCCGCCACTGCCGTTGCGGCGCCGTTCGTCGGCTCAGCGAGGGCGCAAGCACCGATCACTCTCAATGGCGCGGTACAGTTCAACGACGACCACGCTTTCAATAAGGCCCTGCTGAAGTTCGAAGAACTGGTGAAGAAGTACTACGGCAAGCCGATCAACTTCGTCCTGCATCGCAATTCGGCGCTCGGCCTCGAGAAGCAGTATTTCGAGTACATGGCGCAGGGCAAGGCGGTCGACTATGCCATCGTCTCGCCGGCCCACATGTCGACCTTCTCCAAGGCAGCGCCATTCATCGACGCACCGTTCCTGTTTCGCGACCTCGCACACTGGAACAAGGTGCTCGAGGCCGACCTTCTGAAGCCGGTGGGCGACGAGGTCGCGCAAAAGGCCGACGTGATGCTGATCGGTTATGCCGGCGGCGGCACGCGCAACATCTTCATCAACAAGCCGATGAGCACCCTGGCCGACATCAAGGGGCTGAAAGTTCGCGTCCAGGGCGCGCCGATCTGGTCCAAGACCTTCGCCGCGGCCGGCATGTCGCCGACGGTTATCGCCTACAACGAAGTCTACAACGCCATCCAGAACAACGTCATCGCCGCCGGCGAGAACGAAGCGGCCGGCGTCGAGACGATGAAGTTCTACGAGGTCGCGCCCAACCTCGCCATGACCGAACACGCCATCACGATCCGGCCGATCTGCTTCTCCAGCAAGACCTTCAAGACTTTGCCCAAGGACCTGCAGGCCGCGATCATCAAGGCCGGCAAGGAAGCCGGTGCCTATGGCCGCCAGATCGAGAGTTCCGAGGATGCCCAGAAGCTCGTGACGATGGAGAAGGCCGGCAAATTGAAACGCATCCCGTTCAAGGATCGCGCCGAGATGAAAAACATGGTCGATCCGGTCATGGCCACCTACGCCAAGGAGATCGGCGCCGACGCGATCTATGCCAAGATCGTGGCATTGAACTGATCCCGCCGCGCGGCGGGCACGTCGCCCGCTGCGCGGCTCCCGGCGTTCCCTCCCGCACGGTTTCCCGATGTCTCCTTCAGCTGCCCCACGGCCGGGCCTTTGGCGCCGGTTCACGGTCCTTTATGCGCGGCTGCTCACAGGGCTGCTGGCGCTGTCGGTGGCGATCCTCGTTATTCCGGTCACGCTGCAGATCATCTCGCGCTACACCGCACTGATCCCGGCCTACATCTGGACCGAAGAGATGGCGCGGTTCCTGTTCATCTGGATGATCATGATCGGGGCCATGGTCGGCGTGCGCGAAAGCGCCCATTTCGAGGTCGACGTCTGGCCCAAGCTGCCACGGCGGGGTGAGGCGGCTGTACGCATCATTGCGCGGCTCGGCATCCTGGCGATGGCCACGATCTTCGTGGTCGGCGGGATCGAGTTCACGCGGTTTGCCTGGTACCGGACATCGGAGCTGGCCGAGTTACCGCTGTGGATGATCCACATCGCCTGGCCAGCCGCCGGCGTCACCTGGATCGTCTTTCTCGGCGAGCAGTTCGTCGATGAGGCCCGGATCCTGCTGGGCAGGACCGCGCCATGAGTAGCGCGGCGGTGTTCACCTCGGGCGAGGCGGCGGCGATCCTGTTCGGCGTGTTCTTCACACTGTTGATCCTGCGCATCCCGGTGGCCTTTGCGCTCGGCCTGGCCTGCCTGCCGCTGTTCTATTTCGAGCCGCGCCTCGGGACCATGATGCTCGCGCAGGAGACCTTCAACGCCTACAACTCCTTCATCCTGCTCGCGGTGCCGTTCTTCCTGCTGACGGCCAACCTGATGAGCGTCGGCGGCATCACCGACCGGCTCGTGACCCTGTCACGCTCGCTCGTCGGAAGCTGGCCAGGCTCTCTGGCGCAGATCAATGTCGTGCTGTCGGTGTTCTTTGCCGGCATCTCGGGGTCGTCGACGGCCGATGCCGCCAGCCAGAGCAAGATCTTCATCGATGCCCAGACCAAGGAAGGCTACGACCTCTCCTTCTCAATCGCCATCACCGCCGTGTCGGCCGTGCTGGCTGTCGTCATTCCACCCTCGATCCTGATGATCGTGTGGGGCGGGCTGATCTCGACTTCGATCGGCGCGCTCTATCTCGCCGGTGTCATTCCCGGCCTGCTGATCGCCGGCGCCCAGATGGCCACGGTTCACATCTATGCCGTGCGACGGGGTTATCCAACCTACCCGCGCTCCTCTTTCCGCCAGCTTCTTTGCGCGCTCTGGGTGGCGATCCCGGCGCTGATGACGCCCTTCATCATCGTCGGCGGCATCCTGCTGGGCTGGTTCACGGCCACCGAATCGGCCTGTGTGGCCGTGCTTTATTCGGCGGTGCTGTCGATCGTCGTCTATCGCGAGATGGGACCGCAGCTGCTCTACAAGGCGCTGCTCGATACCGGGCGCCTGGCGTCCGTGGCGCTGTTCTGCATCGGAACAGCAAGCGCCTTCGGATGGCTGCTGGCCTATTACAGAATTCCGCAGGAACTGCTGGCCAACGTCTCGACCTGGGGCATGGGCGCGATCGGCGTCGGCTTCTTCATTGCTTTCGTGTTCCTGATCGTCGGCTGTTTCCTCGATGCGATCCCGGCCATTATTATCGTCGGCACGGTGCTCGAACCGCTCGCCAGGTCGGTCGATATGCATCCCGTCCAGTTCGCCATCGTGTCGATCGTGTCGCTGGCGTTCGGCCTGGTGACGCCGCCCTACGGTCTCTGCCTGATGATCTCCTGCGCGGTGGCCGGGGTGCCGCTGCGTTTCGCAATCAAGGACACGCTGATCATGCTGGTGCCGATGATGCTGGTACTGGCGGCCATGATCGTGTGGCCGGAGATCCCGCTGTTCCTGCCCCGCCTGCTGGTGCCGGAGATGCTGAAATAGCGCTCAGAATCCACCGGCCTGCGAGCGCTCACCCTGCTGCTTGCGGATGGCGTGAAAGCCTTTGACCGTACGATCGATGATGTCGGCCACCGGGAGGACTTCGTGGATCAATCCGACAGTCTGGCCAGCCAGCGCCAGCGAGGCCTCCATGTCACCCCCGAAATAAACATCCCGCACATTGCCGAACAGCGAGCGGTCGAACGAGCCGGCACGATCGATCTCCTTGGCACGTTCGGTCCTGAGCGCCCGCACGCAGGGCGAGGACTTGCGATTGAGCATCACCGTGCCGGTATCATCGGCATCGACGATCGCCTGCTTGTAGTTGGCGTGAACCGGGCTTTCGGCGGCACTCACGAACCGGGTGCCCATCTGGATACCTTCGGCGCCGAGCGCGAAGGCCGCCGCCATACCGCGCCCGTCGCAGATGCCGCCGGCGGCAATAATCGGCACATCGGTCTGCTCGCGTACCGCCTGGAGCAGCACTAGCGTGGAAACATCGTCGGGATTCTTGAATCCGCCGCCTTCGCCGCCTTCGACGATCAATCCGTCGACGCCTGCCTCAACGGCCTTCAAGGCCGAGGAGAGGTTGGGCACCACATGATAGACGATCAGGCCCGCCGCCTTCAGCGTCGGCAGCAGCCTGGCCGGCGATCCCGCCGACGTGGAGACGAACTTCACGCCGCTGTTTGCCACCAAATCGACGACGCGCGGCTCACGGATGAACAGCAGCGGAAGATTGACGCCGAACGGCTTGTCGGTGAGGTCGTTCATCTTAGCGATCTCGGCCAGGCAGGCGTCGACTTCGCCACTGGAGGTCTCGATGATGCCGAGTCCGCCGGCGTTGGACACCGCCGATGCCAACTGGCTGCGGGCGATCCAGCCCATCGGCGCCTGCACGATCGGATACTTCACGCCGGTATGGGCGAGAACGCGGTTCATTTGTGGTTCTCCCTTGGCCTTACGGCAGGTTTCGCGCGCGTTCGTAGGCGGCGGTGAAATTGGGCGGCGTGTCGGCACGGCACGGCGGTGTCCGCGTCGGGTCGGGACTCTCGATGAAGGCGTCGCGTAGCCGCGCGGCGCAGGGATCCTGACTGACCACGCCATGGCCCTTGGCGCGAAACACGACATGACGCGATAGCGACAGGTGCCGGGCGGCTTCGGCACCCCATGCCGGCGGCGTCAACCAGTCGTAGCCGCCGCTCAGCAGCAATGTCGGGATCTCCGACTTGACCGGCTGCCGTTCGTCCGCCGGCGCGGCGGGTACACGCCACATCGCGCAGAATATCTGCGATTTGCTGAACCGGGCGCCCAGGCCGTAGACGCCGCTGTTCCGGATCGCGCGTTGCCGCGCCGCCGGGTCGACGGCCGCCCAGGTCTCGCGGCATTCGATGCTGTTGTAGAGTCCATCGAACTGCTGGGCATTTGCATCGACAAGTCCGCCGTCGTTGCTTTCCAGGTCCTCGGCAAACATGCGCAGCGGGCGCAGGTCGCCGCGGCTGGATGCGGCGACCGTTTCCGGGATCAGCGCGCCATCGCCCTCGCGCATCATGTTTAGCAGGACCATAAGCAGCTTCGCGCCGTCGAGACGGACCGACTGCGGGCCCTCTTCGAGCTGCAGTGTCATTTCGAGCGGCGTCCGTTCAGCTGCCGCGATCGAGCCCTCGACCTCGGCCCGCAGGTCGGGATGGAGCTCGCGGCACACCGGGTCGGCGGCGCAATCGGCATAGAGCCTGGCGAAGGTCCGGCGAATGATCTCCGGCTCGTTCTGTTCGCCGTTTACCTGCAGCGGGTAAACACCGTCCAGCACTGCGGCGCGTACCAGATCCGGGTAACGGCGCATCACCTCCAATGCCCAGCGCGTGCCGTAGGAAATGCCGTAGACGTTGATCTTCGCCAGCGAGAATGCCACTGCGAGATCGGCCACGTCATCGGCCAGGGCCGGGGTCGTGTACATCGTCAGGTCGATCTTGCGCCGGTCGATTGCCGCCCGGCAGCGCTTCAGCATCTCCTTTTCCTGCTGTTCGGCCGCGGGCCGGCGACGCGCCTTGCCCGCCTCGGGCACGCTGGCATTGAAGCAGTCGAGATTGGGCGTCGCCCCACCGGCACCGCGTTGGCTGAGGACGATGACGTCGCGCCGGCGGCGGATGACGGCGGTTTCGTTCCACCAGTCACCCTCGGAGAGGGCATCGGCACCGGGGGTCGAAGCCACCAGGGGCGCATCGCCAGGGCCGCCCGAGAGATAGATCAGGGGTTCGCTGCTGGTCGTTCGCTTGGCCTTCAGCACGGCCACCTTCAGGCGGACTTCGCGGCCCTGGGGAATGGCGCGGTTCTCCGGCACGATCAGCACGAAGCACTCGATGCGATCGCCGCGCGGCGGCTTGAAGACACAGCGCTCGCGCTCAAGCCGCGGCGCCGCCATGGCATTTCCCGCCAGAGCCAACAGCAATCCCGCCAGAGCGCATCGAAGCAGCCGCACCATGCGGTGTTTCTGCCACATCTCCGCTTGTGGCGGCATGAAGTAATTCTATGAGCGGCCCCGGACAGAAGGGGCTAGGTTCCCGGCATGACCCCCCGTTCCTACTGGACCGCCGTATGGTGCGGTTTCCTCGTCCTGACCATCGGCCTGGGCGTTCGTCAGAGTTTCGGCATCTTTCTGAAGCCGGTCTCGGCCGAACTCGACGTCGGCCGCGAGCTGTTCTCGTTCGGAACCGCCCTGTCGATGCTTCTGATGGGCGCGGTCGCGCCGTTTTCCGGCCGGCTGGCCGACCGCTTCGGCTCCGCCCCCACCATCGCGGGCGGCGGCGCGATCTATGTGCTGGGCATGATCGTGACGGCCACGATGCATTCCGGGGCCATGCTCATTCTTGGCAACGTCCTTGTCGGCATTGGCCTGTCGGCCGCGACCTTCGGCCCGGTACTGGGCGTGATCCTGCGCGTGGCGCCGCCGGAGAAGCAGGCACTTGCCGTGGGCATCTGCTCGGCCGGCGGCTCGTTCGGCCAGTTCTTCATCGTGCCGCTGGCGGCGGTGCTGCAGAGCCATTTCGGCGACTGGCGGCCGACCATGTGGGCGCTCACGATTCTTGCCGTATTGATCATGGTGCTGCCGATCGGACTGAACGACCGCAAGGAGATCGCCGCCTCCAGGAAGGGCAGCGGCGGTTCGCAGACGACCCGAGAGGCGCTGGCGGAAGCGTTCGGCCTGCGCAGCTATGTGCTCTGGTCGTCGGCTATTTCGTCTGCGGCTTCCATGTCGCCTTCGTCGGCGGCCATTTGCCGGCTTACATCTCCGACAAGGGGATCGGACTGTCGCTGTTCGGCGTCGACTTGACGCCGGTCGAGCTCGGCGGCTGGGCGATCGGCATGGTCGGCCTGTTCAACATCGCCGGCGCCATCCTGTGGAGTTCCATGGGGGCCAGGTACAAGCGCAAGAACCTGCTGTCGCTGCTCTATCTGCTGCGGTCGCTGGTGTTCCTGGGCTTCATGGTGGCGCCGCTGTCGGCGGCCTCGATCCTGATCTTCGCCGGCTCGCTCGGCTTCCTGTGGCTGGGGACGGTGCCGCTCACGACCTCGCTGGTCGGCTACATCTTCGGGCCGGTCCACGTCACGATGCTGAACGGCATCGTCTTCTTCGGCCACCAGGTCGGCAGCTTTGCCGGCGGCTGGGGCGGCGGCCTGTTGTTCGACCTCCAGGGCAACTATGACACCATGTGGTGGATCTCGATCGGGCTCGGCCTCGTGGCGGCGGCCCTGCATTGGCCGATCGTCGAGGAGCGGCTGGCCCGGCCCGCCGCCGGACTGCAACCGGCATGACCCGTGGCTGGCGCTCCATGCTGCTGTGGAGCGCCGCGGCGCTGGCCGTCGCGGCGACGGCCGTATCGTTTGTCCTGTGGGGAATGAACGGCCCGGCCTATCTCGTCGACCTGATCGCCGTCTACTGCCTCTAGCCTACAGCACGAACTTGCTGAGATCCGTGTTCTTGGCCAGTTCGCTCACGTGCTCGCGGACGTAAGCCGCATCGATCTCGAGCTTGTGGCCGGGCTTGTCCGAGGCAATGAAGCTGATCTCCTCGAGCAGCTTTTCCATCACGGTGTGCAGCCGCCGCGCGCCGATGTTCTCGACCGATTCGTTGATCTCGGCCGACAGCCGCGCAAGCTCGTCGATCGCGTCGTCCTTGAACTCGAGGTCGACCTTCTCGGTGGCCAGCAGCGCCTTGTACTGCGTGACCAGACTCGCCTCGGGCTCGGTCAGGATGCGGCGGAAGTCGTCCTGGCCCAGCGAGGCCAGGCTGACGCGGATCGGCAGCCGGCCCTGCAGCTCGGGTAGCATGTCCGAGGGCTTGGCCATATGGAACGCGCCGGAGCAGATGAACAGCACGTGGTCGGTCTTCACCGGACCGTGCTTGGTGTTCACCGTGGTGCCTTCGATCAGCGGCAGCAGGTCGCGCTGCACGCCCTCGCGGCTCACGTCGCCGCCGCCGCGGAATTCGCTGCGGGCCGTGATCTTGTCGATCTCGTCGATGAAGACGATGCCGTTCTGCTCGACCGATTCGCGGGCCTCGCGCACGACGCGCTCCTGGTCGAGCAGCTTGTCGCTCTCCTCGCGCATCAACGCCTCGTGGGACTCGGCCACGGTCATCTTGCGCTTCTTGGTCCGCCCGCCGAATGCCTTGCCCAGCATGTCGCCGATATTGATCATGCCGACCGACGCGCCGGGCTGGCCCGGGACCTCGAACTGCATCGGTGAGCTGGCATCGGCGACCTCGACCTCGATCTCGCGTTCGTTCAGTTCGCCGGCGCGCAGCTTGTGGCGGAAGCGCAGCCGCGTCTCCTCGCTGGCACTGGACCCGCACAAGGCATCCAGCACGCGGTCTTCGGCCGCCATCTCGGCCTTGGCGCGGACGTCCTTGCGCAGGCGCTCGCGCGCCATATCGATCGAGACCTCCATCAGGTCGCGCGCGATCTGCTCGACGTCGCGGCCGACGTAGCCGACCTCGGTGAACTTCGTCGCCTCGACCTTGATGAAGGGCGCATCGGCGAGCTTGGCGAGGCGGCGGGCGATCTCGGTCTTGCCGCAACCGGTCGGCCCGATCATCAGAATGTTCTTGGGCAGCACTTCCTCGCGCAGCGCCTCGGGCAGCTGCAGGCGACGCCAGCGGTTGCGCAGCGCAATGGCGACAGCGCGCTTGGCGTCCTGCTGGCCGACGATGTGCTTGTCGAGTTCGGAGACGATTTCGCGAGGGGAAAAGTCTTTGTTCATTGCGCTGTTCAGAGCTTCTCGATGACGAGGTTGTTGTTGGTGTAGACACAGATTTCGGCGGCGATCTTCATCGCCTTGCGGGCGATCGCCTCGGCATCCATGCCCTCGATGTCGACCAGCGCCCGCGCGGCGGAGAGCGCGTAGTTGCCGCCCGAGCCGATGGCGATGATGCCGCCTTCCGGCTCCAGCACGTCGCCGGTGCCCGACAGCAGCAGCGAGACGTCCTTGTCGGCCACGGCCATCATCGCCTCCAGCCGGCGCAGATAGCGGTCGGTGCGCCAGTCCTTGGCCAATTCGATGGCGGCGCGCAGCAGCTGGCCGGGATGGCGCTCGAGCTTGGCTTCCAGCCTCTCGAACAGGGTGAAGGCATCGGCCGTGGCGCCGGCGAAGCCGGCCACGATCTGGCCGTTGCCGAGCCGGCGCACCTTCTTGGCGTTGCCCTTGACGATGGTCTGGCCCATCGAGACCTGGCCGTCGCCGGCCATCACCACCTCGTTGCCCTTGCGGACGGAGAGGATGGTCGTGGCATGCCAGCCGGGGCTGGCGGATCCTTCGGATTGTGGGGACATGAGCCCCTAGATAGGCACTTGGATCGATAAATCAATCGCTGTCTCGCCGGCCCCAACTCCATTGCCGGGCGTGCTAACGTGGCGGCATGAGCGATCAGGATCCCGTCCCCACTCAAGCTCCCGTCATCGTCGTCGGTGCCGGCATCGCCGGCACGGCCGCCGCCCGCGCCCTGCAGCGCGCCGGCCACACCGTCACCCTGCTCGACAGCGCCGAGCCCGGCCGCGCCACGTCCTTCGGCAATGCAGGCTATCTCTCCCTCGACAGCCTGATCCCGCTCGCCCGGCCCTCGACCCTGAAGAGCCTGCCCAAAATGCTGACCGACCGCACCGGGCCGCTGACCCTCCATCCAGCCAGCCTGCCGTGGCTGCTGCCCTGGATGGCGCGCTTCGCGCTGGCCGCGCTCAGCCCGGCCGAAGTGCAGAAGGGCAAGGACGCCCTCAGGGCGCTGATGATCGAGGCCGACATTGCCTGGAAGGCGGAGATCCAGGCATCGGGCCTGGGCGAACTGTTCCAGACCAAGGGCGCGCTCTACGTCTACGAAAGCGAGGCGGCCTTCCTCGCCACCGACGAGATGCGCGGCCTGCAGGCCGGCAAGGGCACCGAGTTCGAGATCGTCGACGGCAACCGGGCGCGCGAGCTGGCGCCGGGCCTCAGCCCGCGCATCGTGCGCGGCATCCACTATCCCAACGGCAGCCACACCATCAATCCCTACCGCGTGGTCGAGACGCTGGCCGCGCGCTTCGCCGCCGACGGTGGCACCATCCTGCGCGGCCGCGTGCGCGGCTTCGGCCGCGAGGGCGCCAATGGGGGCAATCGCGTGACCTCGGTCGAAATCACCGACGCCTCGCTGCCGGCCAAGGCGGTGGTGATCGCCGCCGGCCGCGCCTCGGGCGAACTCACCCGCCTGCTGGGCTTCAATGCGCCGCTGGTGGCGGAGCGCGGCTATCACGTCATGGTGGCGCCCGACAATGTGCGCTTCGACCTGCCGGTCAGCCCGCCCGAGCGCGGCCTGTTCTTCACGCCCATGGAAGAGGGCCTGCGCATCGCCGGCACCGTCGAACTGGCAGCGCCGCACCAGCCGCCATCGTGGCAGCGCGCCGATCTTCTCGTGAAGCACCTGAACGACATCTTCCCCGGCGTCGGCGGCGCCGAGCAAAGCCGCTGGATCGGCGAGCGGCCGACCCTGCCCGACTACCGCCCCGCCATCGGCCGCGCGCCGCGCCTGGCCAACGTTTACTGCAGCTACGGCCACCAGCATCTCGGCCTGACGCTGGCGACGGCGAGCGGCCGGCTGATCGCCCGCCAGATGGACGGCGAGGCCCTGGCCGACGCCTTCGCGGGCTGCGATCCCGGCCGCTTCGGCTAGGCTTTGCCGACGCCCCGGTGTCGGGAAAATCGACCTGCGCCGCCTGCAGCACCGAGGGCGGTCGACAAGGCGGCGTCTCATCGCAGCGCCATCAGCGAAGCGGTAATGGCCACGATGCTGCCGAGTACCACCAGAACGATCTCGTTCATCCCTTTGGTCTCGAAGCCACCTTTGCCGAGCAACTCAACAAACGCCGGAAATTGCAGGCG
>CALFRN010000422.1 GCA_937919085.1 uncultured Reyranella sp. | reverse complement strand
CGAGGCCGCGGAAGCCTCTCGAACGGCTCAGCGGGCAATGGAACTGGATTCGAGCGATGCGCGGATTCTGACCTTCTACGCGCAAACGCTGATCTACAATGTCGGCCGGCTTGACGAAGCTGTCAGCTGTCTGGACCGGGCCCTGCACGCCGACCCGAACTATGCGAACGCCTGGATGTGGCGAGGCAATACGAAATCCTACCTTGGCGACGCGGAGGGAGCCATTGAGGCTCTTCAACAGGCGTTGCGCCTCAACCCGCTCGACTTGACGCTTTGGATCGCGCACACCGGAATGGCCAACGCCCATTTCCTGCGCGGCCGGTACGAAGAGGCTATGTCCTGGGTGTCGATGGCGCTGCGTCAGCGCCCCAACTCGTTAAGTGTGCTGCGCGTGGCGATAGCGGCACATGCACTGGCGGGGAATCTCGATATGGCGCAGCAGTTGTTGGGCCGCTATCGCGAACTGGATCCCGATGCGCGGTTGGCGAAAATGAGAGAATGGTGGTGGTTCCGCCGCGACGAAGACGTGGAAAAATACCTCAAGGGCTTTCGCCTTGCCGGAATGCCCGAATGACCGAATGCCCGAATGACCGAATGGGAGGGATGACATCATGGCAATCGTGGATATCCCGAAAAGCCCTGCCGAGCTTTCTCCCGAGTGGCTGACCGGTGCGCTGCAAAGTGGCGGAGCCACCGACGCCAGGATCGCGTCGTTCGACTACGAGCCGATCGCGGCGGGTGTCGGTTTCCTGGGCAAGCTCGGCCGGTTGCGCCTTCACTACGCCGGGAACGGCAAGGGGCTGCCGCGAACGCTCATCGTCAAGCAGCCGACCCTGGACGCGAAGTCGCGTCAGCTTGCCATGATGTTCCGCTTCTATGAGCGCGAGGTCTCCTTCTATCGGGACGTCGGATCCGCCGCGGGCATTCGTATTCCGACAATGCATTTCGGTGCAGCCGACCCCAAAAGCGGAGACTTCGTGCTGCTGATGGAAGACCTGGCGCCGGCGCGGGTCGGGGACCAGCTCGCCGGTTGCAGCGCCGAGGATGCGCGTTCCGCAGTCGGCGCCCTCGCCAAATGTCATGCCCTTTGGTGGCGGAATCCTCGACTTGAGACGTTTGCCTGGCTTCCGGCCACCAACGATCCGATCAATCATTTCGCCCAGTTCGCCTACCAGGGATGCTGGGAGCCGTTCGTGGAGTTCGTGGGCGAGAAGATGACGCCGGGGCTGCGGCGCACGGGCGAGGCGCTGGCGACCAACGTGATCCGCATGCTCGACGGCTTTATCGAAATGCCGAACACACTCGTGCATGGCGATTATCGTGCCGACAACCTGTTCTTCGGCGCGATCGGGCACGATCTGCCGGCACCTGCTGCGGTCGACTGGCAGGTGAGCAGTCGCGGCGCGGGGGCATTCGACCTTGCCTACTTCCTGTCGGGTAATGTCAGCACCGGGGTTCGCCGCTCGATCGAGATGGACCTGCTGAAGCATTACACCGACATCTTGCGCGAGAACGGCGTTCGCG
>CALFRN010000421.1 GCA_937919085.1 uncultured Reyranella sp. | reverse complement strand
GCGGTCGATGCTGGGTCCGTCGACGTCGGGTTCCATCAGCGACCAGGTCGAGCCGATGGCCGTCGGCGCGATTACGACCAGGCCACGGGTGCGCGCCTCGCGGACCCAGCTCCACAGGAAGGCGCCGCCATTGCCGCTGCCGCCATGCATCGCTACCACCAGCGGCCAGGAACGTGCCGCGTCGTAGTACTCCGGCACATAGAGCGAAAAGTTTCCGCGCGAGCCCGCGGGGCCGCCGATATGCATCACGCCGACGTCCTCGCGCAGCGGATCCACGGCGGCCAACTGTTCCGCGAGCGCTGTGTCGCCGCGTGCGTCGGGTTCGAGAAAGAACTGGCTGACCGGCCGCAGGTGGGCGGCCATCGGGTATATGGCCTCCGCAGCGCGGGCGTAGGCGCGCAGCGACCGGTAGGCGGCAATGATTGGTTGCGGCGCCTCGCTGGCTGCCAGGAGACCGGCAATGCCTTCGGCGGCCGTCTCGGCCGCCTGTTCCAGGGCCGTGCGAACCGGCACGAGCCGCTCCGGCCAATCCGTCGCGCGCGAGACCGCCAGGGCGGTTCCCACATCATCGTCACGTTTGGCGAGGGCTGTGATCAGTTCCGGCAAGGTCGTGGGAGAGAGATGGCGAGCGGCGAATTCAAGCGCGTGCAGCGCCCGCAGGGTCGCGGGCACCAGGCTCGCGATGGCGTCGACGGCGGGCTCGTTGGCGGCGTCGGCCATCAGTCGGCCCCATCAATCCTTGATCACGGCTGCTTCCAGTGCCGGCTTGCCTCTGATCATGTCGGCAGCCTTTTCGGCGATCATCAGCACCGAGGCGTTGAGGTTGGCCGACGGCATGGTGGGCATGATCGAGGCATCGACCACGCGCAGGCCTTCCAGGCCGCGCACGCGAAGCTGGTCGTCGACCACGGCCGTGGGATCGTGGTCGGGGGCCATGCGGCAGGAGCCCATGAGATGAAAGGTGGTCGTGCCGCGCTGCTTGGCGGCCGTCAGCAGATCGTCGTCGGATTGCTTCTCGGCGCCGGGAAACTCCTCGCGGTCGTAGTACTTGCTGAGCGGCTGCGATCCCAGTAGGCGGCGGGCAAGCTTCATGCCCGCCAGCAGCACCCGCCGGTCGCTTTCGGCGGCAAGGTAGTTCGGCTGGATGACCGGCGCCTCGAAGGGGTCGGCCGAACGGGCGCGCACGTAGCCGGTGCTGTCCGGGCGCTGCTGCCACGACGCGATCGTCATGCCCGGGAAGTCGTCGAGGGTCGATTGCACGCCCTCCTTGTAGCTGGCCGGCGTGAAGGTGAGCTGCAGGTCGTAGTTGTCGACGCGTTCGTCAGACTTCCAGAACACGTAGATGAGGGTCGGGTTGAGCGCCAAGATGCCCTTGCGCGACACCGCGTACTTCAACACTTCGCCCACCAGCCGAAGCCCGTGCGAACGCTCGTTGATGCTCGTGGCACCCTTCACGCGGGCGACGAAGCGGGGTGCGTAGTGATCTCTCAGGTTCTCGCCGACGCCCGGCAGCGCGTGCTTCACCGCGACGCCGAGCGACTGCAGAAGTGGCGCGGGGCCGATTCCCGAGACCTGCAGGAGCTGCGGCGAATTTACCGTGCCGCCGCACAGGACCACTTCCTTGTTGGCGTGGACCTCCGTCAGCCTGCCGTTGCGGCCGCCCTTGCGGTACCGCACGCCAGTCGCGCGCTTGCCTTCGAGGACGATTTCGGTCGCCTGCGCATGCGTGCGCACGGTGAGGTTTGGCCGCTTCATCGCCGGGTGCAGGAAGGCGCGCGCCGCGCTCACGCGGCGGCCGTTGCGGATCACGCGCTGCACGTAGCTGACACCGGCCTGCATCGTGCCGTTGTAGTCGCGGTTGCGCGGGATACCCATCTGCACCGCGCCTTCGATGAAGGCCTCGCACAGAGGGTCGCGCCAATCGAGGTCGGTGATCGGCAGGCCGCCCTCGTGGCCGCGGAAGGTGTCGTCCACGGAATCGGGAACGTCGGCGATACGCTGTTCGGTGCGGCGAAAGTAGGGCAGCACATCGGCGTAGCCCCAGCCGCGATTGCCGCGCTGCGCCCAGCCGTCGAAATCGAGCCGCTGGCCGCGGTTGTAGATATGGCCGTTGATCGAACTCGAGCCGCCCAGCGTCTTGCCGCGAGGCGCGGCGATGCGCCGGCCGCCGGTCCATTCGCTGGGCTCGGAAGTGTAGAGCCAGTTCACCCGCGGGTTGACCAGCGTGTACATGAAGCCGGCGGGGATGTGGATGAAGGGATGCCAGTCCGATGGTCCGGCCTCGAGGACGCAGACGGTGACGTTCGGATCCTCGCTCAAACGGTGGGCAAGCACACTGCCGGCCGAGCCGGCACCAACGATGACATAGTCGAAACTGTCCATTCCCGATATTCGCCCGAGACCCATGGCTCGGCAATTGCCCGCTGTGGACGCTGGCGTCGCGGCACGGCATCGTTGGCGAGCATGAACACGCCACCGCTCAAGCTGCTGCTTTCCGGTTTTGCCCATCGTACCTGGGGGCCGCGCATCGCAGCCGCCATTCCGACAGGCGGCCTCGCCTTCGTGACGGCGGAGGAAGCGGTCGCGAGTGACGGTCCCTGCGAGGCCGATATCGCCTTCATGACCCGCGAGGTGACGGGCAACTCGAGCAAGGACAACCAGACACCGGAGCTGCGCGACTTCGAGATCGTCCTGCGACGGGCACCGCGGTTGCGCTGGCTGCAGATCCATCCGGCCGGGGCGGAGCGGCCGATCTATCGCGAGCTGCGCGACCGTGGCGTGAAGGTCACGACCGCGTCCGGAGCGACGGCGGTGACGGTCTCGCACAGCGCGCTAGGGGCGGTGATCGCGCTCAACCGGCGCTTTCCCCTGCTTGCCGATGCGCAGCGGCGGCATGCCTGGGAGCCCCGGCTCGGCGGGCGCGCCCCGCGCGATCTAAACGGCCAGTGTGCCGTGATAGTCGGCCTCGGTCCGATCGGGCGCAGCATCGCAGTCCTTCTGAAGTCACTAGGGATGAGGGTAATCGGCGCGCGGCGCAGCCCCGATCCGGTCGAGCCGTGCGATCGCACGATCGCCTATGGCCGCCTCGGCGAGGTTCTCCCGGAGGCGGACTGGCTGATCCTGTGCTGTCCGGCCTCGCCGCTCACGCGGGGAATCGCCAATGCCGCTGCGCTAGCGGCGATGCCCGCGGGCGGCCATTTCGTCAATGTGGCGCGCGGCGAGATCGCCGTCGAATACGACATCATTGCCGCTCTGGCCAGCGGCCATCTCGCCGGCGCCTATCTCGATGTGTTCGAAAACGAGCCACTCGATCCGGCGTCGCCGTTGTGGGACATGCCCAACGTCATCGTCTCGCCGCACACCGCCAGCCATTCGCTGGGTCAGAACGAGGCGATCTTCGAGATCTTTCTCGACAATCTGGCGCGCTGGCGCGACGGGCGGGACCTGCGCAACGACGTCGACGGTCTCGGCTAATTCCTCAGTTGAACGACATGCCGCCGTTCAGTGGGATCGTCTGGCCGGTCATGTAGCCGTTGCCGATCACCATCAGAACGGCCTGCGCGCACTCTTCCGATGTCCCGAACCGGCCGAGCGGAACTCGGCTAGGCGAGGTGGCGACGCCAGACTTCACCATGTCGGTTTCGATCAACGACGGCGCCACCGCATTGACGGTGATACCATCCCTCACCAGCCGCGCCGCATAGCCCCGCGTCAGCCCTTCCATGCCAGCCTTGGAAGCGTTGTAGTGCAGGCCGACCCCGCCGGCTCCCCGCGCCGCGCCGGAGGAGATATTCACGATCCGCCCCCACTTCCGCGCCCGCATTGCCGGCACCACGGCCTGGCTGCACAGGAAGGCCGATTTCAAGTTGACCGCGATCGTGGCGTCAAAGTCGGCCTCGGTGAGATCGTCGATGCCGCGGATGAGCGCGATGCCGGCGTTGTTCACCAGCACATCGATCGGGCCCAGCTCCCCGGCCACGGCTGAAACCATCGCCGACACTTCGGCCGAGCGGGAGACATCGGCGCGGATCGCCATCGCCCGTCCACCGGCGCTGCGGATGGCATCGACGACCGTGCGGGCCTCATCGGTCCGCTCGCGATAGTTCACCGCTACCGACGCTCCTGCATTCGCCAGCGCCAGGGCGACGGCGCGGCCGATGCCGCGCGATCCGCCGGTCACCAATGCCACGCGATCCGTCAACGAAGCCATGATCCATCTCCTCAATCAGGGCCGGCAGGTTGACGCATCGGACTGGCGCCGCCAACCTAGCGACACAAGGGGAAATGGACAGAACATGCAGATCGGCGTCATCGGCCTCGGACGAATGGGCGGCAATATCGTACGGCGGTTGGTTCGGGCAGGACATTCCTGCGCGATCTATGACGCCAATCCTGAAGCAGGCGCCGCGCTGGCAGGGAAGGGCGTGGACGTCGCGGATTCGCTGCCCGTACTCCTCAAGGCTTTAGGTTCCGGCTCGCGCACCGTTTGGGTGATGCTGCCTTCAGGAAAGATCACCGAGGACACCATCGGCCAACTCGGAACCTTGATGAAGGCAGGCGACGTCATAATCGACGGCGGTAACACCAATTTTAAAGACGATGTCCGGCGCGCCCGGGAGCTGGCGCCCAAGGGCATAAAGTATCTCGATATCGGTACGTCGGGCGGCGTCTGGGGCCTGGCACGCGGCTATTGCCTGATGATCGGTGGTGATACCGAGACGGTTGCCCGGCTAGACCCGATCTTCGCTGCGCTGGCACCCGGCCTCGGCGACATCGAACGCACGGAAGGTCGAGAGAAGCTCGATCCGCGCGCCGAGCGCGGTTATATCCATGCTGGGCCAGTCGGCGCCGGACATTTCGTGAAGATGATCCATAACGGCATCGAGTACGGCATGATGCAGGCGTTCGCCGAAGGCTTTGACATCATGCGCAACCGCGCGTCGGAAAAATTGCCGGCAGACGAGCGTTACGACCTCAACCTCGGCGACATTGCCGAAGTGTGGCGCCGCGGCAGCGTGGTGACCTCGTGGCTGCTCGATCTTACCGCCAGTGCCCTGGCCAAGGATGAGCATCTCGAGCATTTCTCGGGCCATGTCGAGGACAGCGGCGAGGGTCGCTGGACCATCGAGGCGGCGATCGAGGAGGCGGTGCCGGCGGACGTGCTGGCGGCGTCGCTGTTCGTGCGATTCCGCTCGCGCCAGCAGCATACTTTCGCGGAAAAGGTTTTGTCGGCGATGCGGCTGGGATTCGGTGGCCACGTCGAGGCCCCCAAGAAATAGGAGTTCCAATGCGTGTAGGCGTTTTCTACTTCCCGACCGACTACGGGATCGACGTGGTCGAACTTGCCCAGGCGTTGGAGGCTCGTGGTTTCGACTCCCTGTTCGTGCCCGAGCACACCCACATTCCGCTCAGCCGCAAGACGCCCTTTCCAACCGGCGGCGAACTGCCCAAGCGCTACTCGCATACCCACGATCCTTTCGTCGCGTTGGCCTTTGCGGCGGCTGCGACCAAGAAGCTC
>CALFRN010000420.1 GCA_937919085.1 uncultured Reyranella sp. | reverse complement strand
AGGCGGTCGGCCAGCGCCTTCAGCAGGATGTCCGAGTAGTCGTCGTGGTCGGCCTTGAAACGCGCCAGATGCTGTTCGATGCCGTGACCTGTGGTAACCGCGAAGCCGCCGATCCAGTCGGCCTCCTGTGATACGAAGTCGGCCAGGCACATGTTGGCGCGGGGCGCCCGCTTCTCGATCTGCTGGCGCAGGAAGAAGAGTCGCGAAATCTCCCTGGTGCGCGTGTCGTCGCTGAACAGCACGACGTCGTCGCCCTCGCGGCGACAGGGCCAGAAGGACACGACACCCTTCGCCGTCAGCCACTTCTCGCGCACGATTCTCTCCAGCATCTTGCGGGCATCGGTGTAGAGTTTGCGGGCGCTGTCGCCGACGACGGGATCGTCGAGAATCTCGGGATAGTTGCCGGCCAGTTCCCAGGCACGGAAGAACGGCGTCCAGTCGATGCGCTCGATCAGTTCGTGCAGCGGATACTCGGCGAAGATGCGCGTGCCGGTCACGGCAGGCCTGGGCGGCGTGTAGGCCGACCAGTCGATCTTGAAGCCGTTGGCGCGTGCGGCTTTGAGCGGCACGACCTTTTCCTTGGCGCCGCCCGCGCGCTCGATACGGATGGTCTCATACTCGGCCGCGACCTTGGTGGCGAAATCCGCTGCCTGCGAGCCCGACTCCGACACCAGCGCCGAGCAGACGCCGACGGCGCGCGAGGCATCGAGCACGTGCACCGTCGTGCCCTTGTAACGCGGCGCAATGCGAAGTGCGGTATGGACCTTGGAGGTGGTGGCGCCGCCGATCAGCAGCGGCAGGTGAAAGCCCTGGCGGGTCATTTCCTCAGCCACCGTCACCATCTCGTCGAGCGACGGCGTGATGAGGCCGGACAGCCCGATGATGTCGGCCTTGTTGTCGTTGGCCGACTTCAGGATGTCCTGGAACGGCACCATGACGCCAAGATCGATGACCTCGAAGTTGTTGCATTGCAGGACCACGCCGACGATGTTCTTGCCGATGTCGTGGACGTCGCCTTTGACGGTGGCCATGACGATCTTGCCCTTGGGTCGGGAGCCGGCGGTCTTCTGCGCCTCGATGAAGGGCAGCAGATGGGCCACCGCCTTCTTCATCACCCGGGCGCTCTTGACCACCTGGGGCAGGAACATCTTGCCGGATCCGAACAGGTCGCCGACCACGTTCATGCCGGCCATCAACGGGCCCTCGATCACTTCGATCGGCCGGGCGATGGCGAGGCGCGCTTCCTCGGTATCGGCGACGACGAACTGGTCCAGGCCCTTGACCAGCGCATGCTCCAGCCGCTTCTCGACCGGCCAGCTCCGCCATTCGGCGTCCTGGGTCTCGGCGACCTCGCCGGTCCCCTTGAACTTCGGCGCGATCTCCAGAAGCCGGTCTGTCGAATCGGGCCGGCGATTTAGGATCACATCCTCGCAGGCGGCGCGCAGTTCGGCGGGAATCTGGTCATAGACCTCGAGCTGGCCGGCGTTGACGATGCCCATGTCCATGCCCGCCTGGATGGCGTGGTAGAGGAACACCGAATGCATCGCCTTGCGTACCGGCTCGTTGCCGCGGAAGGCGAAGGAGAGATTGGAGACGCCGCCGGAAATCTTCACGTGCGGGCAGCGTTGCTTGATCTCGCGCGTCGCCTCGATGAAATCGACGCCGTAGTTGTTGTGCTCTTCGATGCCGGTGGCGACCGCGAAGATATTGGGATCGAAGATGATGTCCTCGGCGGGGAAGCCGACCTGGTTCACCAGGATGTCGTAGGCGCGGGCGCAGATCTCGACCTTGCGCTCCTTGGTGTCGGCCTGACCCTTTTCGTCGAATGCCATGACCACGACCGCGGCGCCGTAGCGGCGGACCTTGCGGGCGTGGGCGATGAAGGGCTCGACACCTTCCTTCATCGAGATCGAATTCACGATCGGCTTGCCGGCGACGCACTTCAGGCCGGCCTCGATCACACTCCATTTGGAGCTGTCGATCATGATCGGCACTTTGGCGATGTCGGGTTCGACTGCGATCAGCTTCAGGAACGTGTCCATCGCCAGCTCGGCGTCGAGCAGGCCTTCGTCCATGTTGACGTCGATGATCTGAGCGCCGCTGTCGACCTGCTGGCGCGCAACCTCGACGGCGGCCGTGTAGTCGCCCTCGAGGATCAGCTTCTTGAAGCGGGCCGATCCGGTGACGTTGGTGCGCTCGCCGATGTTGATGAAGGTGGCACGGCTCTCGACCTTGTTCTCGTCAATACTCATCAGAAGAAACTCGCCGCTTCCATTCCCGACAGGCGCAGCGCCGGCGGGAGCACGTGCCACGCCCGCGGCTTCACGCCCTTGACCGCCTCGGCGATCGCCTTGATGTGGCCGGGCGTCGTGCCGCAGCAACCGCCGACCACGTTCAGCCAGCCGTTCTCGGCCCAGCCCCTGACCAGTTTGGCGGTCATCTCCGGCGGTTCGTCGTAGGCGCCCAGTTCATTGGGCAGGCCGGCATTGGGATAAACGCAGACCAGCCCGTCGACCTGCGGGTTTAGCGCGTTCACGTAGGGGTGCAGTTCAGTGGCGCCGAAGCTGCAGTTCAGGCCCATGGTGAGCGGCTTGGCGTGTCGCACCGAATGCCAGAAGGCCTCGACGGTCTGGCCCGACAGGTTGCGGCCGGCGAGGTCGGTCAGCGTCATCGACACCATCACCGGAAGTTCCTCGCCACGCGCTTCGGCGGCTTCGTCGGCGGCCACCAGGCCGGCCTTGGCGTTCAACGTATCGAACACCGTCTCGATCAGGATGAAGTCGACGCCGCCGTCCAGCAATCCTTCGATCTGCTCCCGATAGATGCCCTTCATTTCGTCGAACGACACGGCGCGATAGCCCGGATCGTTGACGTTGGGCGACACCGACAGGGTCTTGTTGGTGGGCCCGAGCGAGCCCACTACGAAACGCGGCTTCGCTGGATCTCGTGCCGTGGCGGCATCGGCGCAGGCGCGCGTCAATCTCGCCGCGGCGAGGTTGATCTCGCGCGTCATGCCGGCGATGCCGTAGTCGGCCAGACTGATGGCGTTCGAGTTGAAGGTGTTGGTGGCGACGATGTCGGCGCCGGCATCGAGATAGGCGTTGCATATCTCGCTCACGATCTCCGGTCGCGTCAGGTTGAGCAGGTCGTTGTTGCCCTTCTGATCATGATTGAAGCTGCGGCCGGCGCGGAAACCCTCCTCGTCGAGCCGATAGCTCTGGATCATCGAACCGTAGGGCCCGTCCTTCACCAGGATGCGCTCGGCGCCGATCTGGCGCAGCAGGCCGGCTTTCTCCTCGCGTGTCATCGCGGACGTACTCCCAGCAGATGGCAGATGGCAAAAGTGAGGTCGGCGCGATTGAGCGTGTAGAAGTGGAATTTGTCCACGCCCTCGGCATGCAGGCGGCGGCAGAGGTCGCCTGCCACGGTGGCGGCGATCATGCGGCGCGTCTCGACATCGTCTTCGAGCCCCTGGAACATTTCGGCGAGCCAGGCCGGCACCTTGGAGCCGCACAGGCCAGCCATCTTGGCGATGCCCTGGAAGTTCGACACCGGCATGATGCCCGGCACGATCGGCACAAGGATGCCGGCCGCCGCCGCGCGGTCGCGAAAGCGCAGGTAATCGTCGGCGTCGAAGAAGAACTGGGTGATGCAGCGGTCGGCGCCGGCGTCGATCTTGCGTTTCAGGTTCTCGAGATCGGCCGTGGCATCGGCCGAATCGGGATGCTTTTCGGGATAGCCCGCGACGCTGATCTGGAAATTGGCGATCTTCTTCAGGCCGGCGACGAGCGCCGCCGCATTCTCATAGCCGTCGGGATGGACGCTGTACTTGCCGCCCATGCCACCCGGCGGATCGCCGCGCAGCGCCACGATGTGGCGGATGCCGGCATCCCAATAGGCGCGCGCCACATCATCGATCTCGCCCTGGGCGGCGGCCACGCAGGTGAGATGAGCGGCGGCGTCGATGCCGGTCTCAGACTTGAGCCGCGCCACGGTCTCGTGTGTGCGCTGCCGCGTCGAGCCACCCGCGCCGTAGGTCACGGAGAAGAACGTCGGCTGCAGTGGCGTCAGCCGGGTCACTGTTTCCCACAAGGTGCGCTCGGCCGCTTCGGTCCTGGGCGGCGAAAACTCGAACGAGACGCTGAGCCGCTGCGGTGCACGCGCGGGAAATTCGGAAGCGCCGGCGCTGGAGCTCAAGGGGCCGGTATCGGGGCTCATCGTGACACTCCGTGGAGGGGAAGGGCGGCAGGTCCCTGGCCGGCGCGTGCCGGCAGCTCGCGCTCGCCGCGCCAGATACTGGTCATCAGCCGCCGGCCGGGAAAATGGATGGGTTCCAGCACATTGAGCCCGGCGCTTTTCAGCCAGCCCTGTACCTGGTTGTCGGCGAAGCCGAGATGGACGTGAGCGTGCTCGCGCTTCAGTTCAACGAGATCGTGCGGCGAGAAATCGACCACGAGGACGGTGCCGCCCGCACGGACGACCCTGGCGGCTTCGCTCAGCGCCGCAGCTGGATCATCGGCGTAGTGCAGCACGTGATGGATGGTGACGACGTCGAAACTGTCAGCCTCGAAGGGCAGCGCATACATGTCGCCCTGGCGGATGTCGACATTGTCGAGGCCGGCGCGGGCGAGGTTGGCGCGTGCCAGCGCCAGCATTTCGCGGCTCTGGTCGACGCCCACGGCATGTTCGACCTTCGGCGCCAGGACCTCGAGCAGGCGGCCGGTGCCGGTGCCGATGTCGAGCAGGCGACGGGCGCCGAGCGGCAGGTGATGGGTCAGCGCCCGCTCGATTTCGCGGTCGGCGACATGCAGCGCGCGCAATTCGTCCCAGCGCTGGGCATTGTCGCGGAAGAAGCGCACGGCGGCGGTCTGTCGGCGCTGTTGCAGGGCATCGAGCCGCGCGCGGTCAGTAGAGATGCGGGAATGCTGGGGATCGAGCCGGCGCACGAACTCATGCACAAGGGCGGCGTCGTCGCCGCCAGTGACCAGGCGAAAGCGGGTGAACTGGCCTTCGCGGAAACGTTCCAGCAATCCGGCCTCGACCAGCAATTTCAGGTGGCGGGACACGCGCGGCTGGCTCTGCCCCAGGACGTGGACATAGTCACTCACGGTCAGGTCTTCGCGCGCCGCCAGCGCCAGGATCCGCAGCCTCGTATCCTCTGCCGCGGCCCTCAGGAGGGTAAGAAGATGATCCATGAGTTAAATAATATAAGCATATATTTATGTATGCAATGGAAAGTGTTGCTTATTTTGTTGCCGGGGAACAACACGGCGAGGGTGTTTTGGCTAATCACTTCAAACCGCAGCTTTGGTGTGCGACACTAATTTTCAACAGCGGCGGCCAAACGCCGCTTCGCGTGTTTTTGGCCCGGCGTTCCCAGGGCCTGCGGGATGGACCAGGGTTGGCGTTAATGGTCATGAGTCTGACTAGGACAATGGTGCACAGGATGCGCCACTCCGTCGTCGTGATCGCCGCCGCCGCGGCGATGGTAGGTGGTTGCGCATCGGGTGATACCGGCGCCACGGAAGTCTGGGATCCGATCGAAACCCCCAACCGGTTCATATTTTCGCTCAATCGCACTGTCGATATCATCGCCATCCGTCCCATGGCGGTGATTTATCGCGACTGGGTGCCGGAGCCGGCGCAGAAGAGCGTGCGAAATCTCCTCGACAATCTCGGAGAGCCGGTGACGGCGATCAACGAGGTGTTTCAGGGCGATCCTAATCGGGCTGCCACGACAATGGCCCGGTTTCTCGTGAATTCGACCATCGGCGTCGTCGGTCTGTTCGACGTGGCCACCATGCTCGGCCTCGAACGCACCAAGGAAGATGCCGGCCAGACGATCGGCATGTATGCCGGCGTTGAGCCGGAGAACGGCGGCTTCTATCTCATGTTGCCAGGCATTGGGCCGTCCAACGCCCGTGATGGCACCGGCCTGATGATGGATTATCTGGTCGATCCATTCCGGATCCTGACGTTCAACCTGGCGATCGACTGGACAGTCTACCAGGGCGCGCGCTACGGCCTGAACGTGATCGACTACCGGTCGCGCACGATGTTCGCGCTCGACGACCTGGAAAAGAACAGCGTCGACTACTATGCCGCCCTGCGCAGCGCCTACACGCAGAATCGCGCCGAATTGATTCGCCAGAAGCGGGAAAAGACCGACACCAAGAGCGAGCTCGAACGCCGGGACAATCTGGCCCTCGTGCGCTAGAGGCCAGTTTGCGCTAAGACTCCACCGCTTGAATCCAATTGGAAGGAGCGAACAGTGCTACTGCTCGCCATTCGTCGCGTGATGCTACGTTCGGTCGCCGCTGCTGCGGCTGCCGCATTCATTCTGCCTGCTTTCATTGTTCCGGCATCTGCCGCCGATCCGGCAAAACTGGTCGACGCTGTGGCCGTCGAGGTCATCGAGATCGTGAAGACCAAGACGGGCGCCGATCGCCAGGCCGGCATTCGGCAGGTCCTACGGACCAACTTCGACTTGCCCTATATGGCGCGCGCGGCGCTGGGGACCCATTGGAACCAGGCCAGCGAAGCCCAGCGTGCCCGCTTCGTCGCGGCGGTCGAAACCGCCGAGGCCCGCGCCTACAGCGAGCGCTTCGGCCAGTATGGCGGGCAGACCCTGGCTGTCGGCAAAGTGATGACCCGCGCGAACGGCGTCTCGGTCGTCGACAGCCTCCTCAATCAAGCCAACGGCCAGCCGATCAAGCTTCAGTGGGAAGTTCGCGACGCCGCCGGAGGGCAGCGCATCACCGACGTCAAGATCGAGGGCGTCAGCATGGTCATGACTAGACGTTCGGATTTCAATTCCTACATTCAGAATCATGGCGGCACGGTCGAGCCGCTGATTGCCGAACTGGAAGCCCGCGCCGCCCGCTGAAGAGTCCACGACAAGGATCGGTCGAATTGCACCGCAATCGCATTCGACGTAGACTTTGCAGCGGGAGGCGTATCGATCGGTTCGCTGGCATTGAGGGATTTGCGCCAGCGGATCGAAGGAGAGCGCCATGGATAGCGTACAGATCAAGAACCCGGCCGAACTTCGCTCGGTCGATCCGGTTTGGGCGAAAATCCGCGAAGCTGCCCTGTCGGCCGCCGCCGCCGAGCCGGTGCTGGCGGGGACCCTGCACGCCACCATTCTCAGCCAGCCGCGGTTCGAATCGGCGCTAAGCTACCATCTCGCGCGGCTCACCGGCACGACCGAAGTGCCGGCCGCGCTGATCCGCCAGACGTTTGACGAGGCGCTGGCTGCTGACACCACGATCGGGATGGCGGCGCGCGCCGACATCGTGGCCGTCGCCGACCGCGATCCGGCCTGCACCAGCCATCTCGATCCGCTGCTCTGGTTCAAGGGCTACCATGCCCTGCAGACCTATCGCGTCAGCCATTGGCTGTGGGGGCAGGGTCGCCAGACGCTTGCTCATTTCCTGCAGAGCCGGGCGAGCGCGCTGTTCAGTCTCGACATACATCCCGGCGCGCGGATCGGCCAGGGTATCTTCATCGATCACGGCACCGGCGTGGTGATCGGCGAGACCGCGGTCGTGGAAGATGGCGTGTCCATGTTGCACGGGGTGACGCTGGGAGGCACCGGCAAGGAACGCGGCGACCGTCACCCCAAGGTACGGCGCGGCGTGTTGTTGGGCGCTGGCGCCAAGGTGCTGGGTAACATCGAGATCGGCGCCTGCGCCAAGATCGCTGCCGGCAGCGTTGTGCTCGAGCCGGTTCCGGCCGGCTGCACTGCGGCCGGCGTGCCGGCCCGCATCATCGGCTGCGTTGACGTGCCGGAACCGGCACTTGAGATGGACCAGCGCATCTGAAGCTGCGTTGCGCCGGGTCCGCCAGCTCAGTAGATCGCGCTGCCTTCCCGGGAGGCGAGGTCGTTCATGGAAAGCTGGAAGCGGCGGCGCAATCCGCGGGCGATGGCATCGACCGCAAAAGTCGCGAGCACGGTAACGGCGATCAGCAGGACGGCGCGATCCAGCCGGATTTCGGTGATCGCGCCATCGATGTAGAAGCCCAGCGTATGGACACCGAGAATGCCGACGATTGCCGATTCCCGCAGGATGATCTCCCAACGGTAGAAGATGTAGGCGAGGAAGTTGCCGTAGAGGCGCGGCACGAATTCATAGACATAGAGATTGAACCCTCCCGGGGCGTCGGGCCGTAAGGTTGGCGTCAGCGCATCGGCCTGCCGGCCGAGCAGATGCGCGATGATGGCGCCGTTGTGCAGACCAAGTGCTATGACAGCGGGCAACATGGATGGCCCCAGCATCTGCAGAAAAATATAGACCAGCATGTACTCGGGCGTGGAGCGGCCGACGACCAGCAGGAGATGTCCGCCGGCGCTCGGGAACTTGCCAACGAGCCGGGCAACGATGAGCGGGAACCCTAGCAAGGCCACGACCATCGTGACCGCAAGCGCCATCTGGGTGACGAGGATGGTGTTCCACAGTCCGGGAAGCGCCTGCGTCGACAGCAACGCCTCGAGCCAACCTGAAAACTGGACCCAGGTCGAGGAGGCCAGCAGGCTGGCGTCTCTCAAGGGCGCGGGCACGATGTCCTCGGTGAGAAACCTGACGAGATTTTCCATCCGGAACGGCGGCCCACCGAGAGTGATCAGCAGACCGAGGGCCGCGACGAGAAAGACCGGAATGAGTGACGGGCGCAGCCACTGCCGGTTCGTTGCGATCATCAGGTAGTAGATCAACAACACGGCGGCGACGGATTCGTAGCGGCCAACCTTGAAGAAGGCATCGAGTTCGAAACCCAGCGTCGGCAATCCGACGAAGCCGAGTACGGCGCTCGATCGCAGGCCGCACTCGACGCGATAGCGCGTGTAGATCCGGAATGGCGACAGTGCCATAGGCAGGCGGGCGTAGATAAAGCGTGAAACGGCACCACTGCCTGGCGGCAGAACTTCGTCCGGCCGGCGGTCGGCTTCCTCCAGCATTTCCGAATAGACCTTGGCGAAGATGCCGCTGTAGGGCAGGGCGATGGCGAGCGCGCCGGTGATGGCGCTTGGCCCGAAGACCTGCAGAAACAACAACGCCCAGAACAGTTCGTGCACGGCGCGCAACGTCGACGCCAGAATCCGAACGGAGCGCAGGTGATGAACCGGAGCAAGCAGCAGCCCGGCGAGAGCGCCGATGAAGACACCGACCAGGCCGAACGCCACGGTGTAGACCACGGCCCACGCAATCGACTTGATGCTGTTGAAGTCGGGCGACAGAAATCCAGCGAGAAAGCGCGACACATGCAGCCACGGGTCGCGTGTTGAGACTTCGAGGTCGGCGAAGGGTAGCATCGCCAGGCCAACCAGGACGACGCCGATACCAATCTCCCGTCTGCCAGGCCACTGCCCGCCGGTCGGACCTTTCGGGTCAGGCGGCATAGAGGGCTTCGATCTCGCCGCGTTCGATGTTGCCTGAGGGCTTGTCGATCACGATCCGGTTCCCGCGCAGGCCGATGATGCGGCTGCAATAGTCGCGTGCCAGATCGACATCGTGAAGGGCAAGGAGAACGGTGGAGAACCGCGAGCGGATGGTGTCGAGCACGACGGCGGATTGCTTCTCGTCGATCGCCGAGATCGGTTCGTCGCCGAGCAGGATGTCGCCGCCGCGGAACAGCGCCCGGGCGATCGCGGTCCGTTGCTTCTGCCCGCCGGAAAGCCGCTCAACCGGACGAAACATTTCCGGCTCCATCGCGATCTCCGCGAGGATGAGTCGGATCGCGGCAACCTCGCGGCGCATCGGCCGGACGAGATTGGCGAAGTTATAAAAGGTGGACTGCCTGTCGAGGCGGCCCATGTAGACATTGTGGAAGACGCTGAGCGGCGGGACCAGGGCATGGTCCTGCGGCACCAGGGCGACCGCCCGGCCGGCGGCGATCAGCCGCCGGTAGAGATGGGTGATCAGTGTAGATTTGCCCGATCCGCTGCGGCCCAGGAAGGCGATGGTTTCGCCTTCCTGGATCGACAGGTCGACGCCAACAAGCACATCGTGCTCTTTCCAGCCGATGGTTTCGCCGGCGAGGGAAAGCAGCGTCATCCGTCGATGAGGTTGAGAAGGCGTGCCGTATCCTCGACGGGCTGATAGTCCTTGTTGGCGGCCGGAATGAACTTCGAGCGGGGGAAGGTTGCCAGCAGCTCCGGGTCGTTCATTTTCACAAGCGCGTCCTGTACCTTCTTGATGAAGCCTGGCCCGAAAGTCTTGTCGACGTCGCCACGGATCGACCAATTGTAGTCGGGATAGGGCGGCGTCTTCCAGATGACGGTTACAGCCTTGGTGTCGACTTTGCCGGCCTTGAGGGCGGCCTCGTAGACGGTGAAGTCGAGCGCGCCGATTTGGTAGGCACCCGACGACACCAGGTCGAGTGTCTTGGTGTGGTCGCCCGAAAAGCCGACGCGGGAAAAGACTTTCTCGGGATCCGCCTTGAAGATTTCGCGAAGATAGAATTCAGGCATCAGGCGGCCCGACGTCGAGCCCTTGGAGCCGAACGTGAAGGTCTTGCCTTTCACGTCGTCGCCCAATGTCGGCTTTGCCGACAGGCCGGTGCTCGAATGGGCGATGAAGTAGGTCACGAATGCCGTGTCTTCGACGCCTTGCGCGATGGCGACCGAACCGGGGACCGCCAGGCGCGCCTGGACGCCTGTCAGGCCACCGAACCATGCGAGCTGGATGTGGTTGTTCTTGAAGGCCGTCACCGCCGCCGGGTAGCTCTTGACCGGGACGTACTTGACCGGCACGCCGAGTTCCTTCTGCAGATAGGCGGCGACCTTGTTGAAGCGTTCCAGGAGGTGCGTCTCATCCTGGTTCGGGATGGCCGAGAACGACAGCGTCGGCTGGGCCATGGCGGGGCCGCCGGCAGCTATGCCCACAGACAGGAATGCGGCGAACGCCAGAGCGGCGAGATGCCGGCGCGGTCGATCGGAATTGGTCGTCATTGCTGTTCTTTCCCATGAGTTGTGAACGTCGGCGCGACTTGCCGTTCGTTGGCATGATTGTCGGGTTGGCGGCGACTCGACGGGCGTTATCGCGGGTATGGCCATGCTCAACGTCAGGTCATCGACCGGAAATTTCTCGCCCCGAACCTCGGGAACGGCATCGGCTGCCACATAGGGACTTTGGCGGCGCACGATGCGGCCGTCAATGACGGGCTGTCCGACGTGGGGTTGCATCGGCCGGCCGGAACCGCCACTTGTGCAGGAAGAGCCTGCATGCCGACCGGGGAGACAGCGATGACCGAGACCAGAATTGCGCCAAACCTTCCGCAGTGGATGAAGGACCATGTCGATCGATATCTTGGCAGCGGCGGCACCGACGGCCATATGTACAAGATCACCTTGCCCAACATGCCGGAACTCACGGTCCCATCGCTGCTGCTAACGACGACGGGTCGCAAGTCGGGGCAGAAGTATCTGTTTCCGCTGTTCTACGGCCGGGCCGGCGAGGGCTACTTCGTGATCGCCTCCAAGGGCGGCGCGCCGGAACATCCCGGCTGGTACAGCAACCTCCTTGCCAACCCCGATGTCGAGATCCAGGTCGGCACCGAAAAGAAGCGGGCGCGGGCGCGGACCGCTGCGGGCGAGGAGCGGGCGCGGTTGTGGGATCTGGGCGTCGGCTTCTGGCCACCCTATGCCGACTACCAGAAGAAGGCGGGTAACCGCGAAATCCCCGTCGTGGTGCTGGAGCCCGTCGCCTGAAACCGCGGGCAGCCGCCGGATTTACGCCGCCTTCTTCACCAGTGCCTCAATCTCGGCGAGGCGAGGGGCGATTTTCTCCGGGCGTTGACTGCCGAGTTGCAGGACCAGGCGGTCGACGCCCAGCTCGGCATAGGCGGGTAGCATGTCGGCCGTCATCGACATCGGCGGCGTGACGATGATCTCGAATTTGTTGTCGCGCTTGCGCCCGGCCTTGGCGAAGGCGGCATCGAGCTTGGCGAGCATTCCCTTGGTCCGCGCCGGATCGAGATTGAAGCCGTACCAGCCGGCGCCGAACTGAACGGCACGGCGGAAGGCGGCGTCGGCATAGCCACCGACGATGATCGGCACATGCGGCTTCTGGACAGGCTTGGGATCGAGCCGCATGGTCTCGAACTTCACCCACTTGCCGGCGAAGTCGACGACCGGCTCGGTCCACAGGCGCCGCATGACCTCGAGGAATTCGTCGCAGCGCGCGCCGCGGTCTTCCCAGCGGTAGCCGCAGGCCTCGACCTCCTCCTTGTTCCAGCCGACGCCGATCCCGAAATCGAGGCGCCCGTCGGTCAGCCAGTCGAGCGTGCACATTTCCTTGGCGGTGTAGATCGGGTTGCGCTGCGGCACGAGGGTAACCCCGGTGCCCAGCCGCAGTTTGGTGGTGGCCGCGGCCAGGAATCCGAAGGTGGCCACGACGTCCAGCATGCCGCCGCCCTCCGGCACCGGAATACGGCCGTCCTTCGAGCCGGGATAGCCGTAGGTGTTCCTGTCGAACAGTGCCACGTGCTCACCCATCCAGATCGAATCGAGCCCGATGCCTTCGGCCCGCTTGCCGAAGTCGCGGATCATCTGCGGCGTCGCCTGCGGCGACATGAAGGTGGCGAAAACTCCGACTTTCATCGTGATGCTCCTCATTGCAGCCAGCGGACGCTTCATGGTTAGACCGTGCCATCCTCCCGATCAACATTTGGCCGGCCGGCCCTCCTTTGCCTGCGACATTGACCTGCATCAATGACGGAGCCCCGCGCGTGGTCACCGATGGCAGATAATGGGGGAGGTGATGGGTTGGTATGAAAAGGAGCCATGAGCATGAAGATGCCGATCGTACTGGCCGCTCTCGGCGTCTCGGGCCTGACGGCGACCGCGGTAATGGCGCAGGGTCCTTCGGTCTCTCGCGGGCAGGCGTTCGCGCAGGCGAATTGCGCTTCCTGTCATGCGATCGACCGCACGGGAGAGAGCCCGCTGCGGCAGGCGCCCCCGTTCCGGACGCTGCATCACCGCTATCCGGTTGAGGATATCGCCGAATCCCTCGCAGAAGGGATCGTGACCGCACATCCGGGCATGCCGCAGTTCCAGTTGGAGATGGGCGAGATCGGCGACCTCATCGCCTATCTGAAGACCCTCGAGAAATGATGGTGAAGTCCGTGCAACGTCTGATGGCCCTTGCCCTGGTGCTGGGTTCGCTTCCGGCCGCCGCGCAAGGCCCCGAGGACGGGCGGCCGCTGGCCGAGCGCTGGTGCATGGCGTGCCACGTCATCGAACCCGAACCCGCAACCGTCGCGTCCGATCGCGTGCCCAGCTTCCCGGTGATCGCGAAGCGGCCTGGCACGACGCCCGAGTCGCTGCGGCGCTATCTGTCGACGGGACACACGCACATGCCGGACTTTGCGCTCAGCCGCTACGAGAGCGACGCCCTGATTGCCTATATTCTTGGTCTGCGCGAGCAGGGGATTCCGCGATGACGCTTCACAGGAAGATTCTCGAATGGCAGGCCGCCCACCCGACTTTCACCTGGATCGCCTGGGGAATCGTCTGGCTCTTCATCCTGGCGCTGTTGCTCAGGCCGACCAACACCTCGCAGTTCTAGGAAGCACATATCGGCCGTGACGTTGCGGCCGGCCACACGTCATGCGCCCGAGGTCGACGCTAAGCGTGCGAGGCTGTATGACGGCCAACGGAATTCGGTCGCAAGCCGGCCGCCTCCGCTATCGAACACTGCATCCGGAGAATAATCACATGGCCACAGCATCTGCCGTCGAACGGCGAGTCCTCACCGCTGCTGAGTGCGAACGCGTGGTGCAAAGCTATGCGCCGGCGCTGAACGCGCTGAAGCGCAAGGAACTGGTGACGCTGGTCGGTTGGCTGCGCCGGCAAAGCGCCAAGTGGCGGGGGCAGGAACGGCGTGGCGGCGCCCGCAGGAGCAAGGCCGCTTCGTCCAAAGCGGCCGCAGCCGGACCGATGAGCCGGCCCGGCCAGGCGGCCAAGCGCAAGGCCTTCGCCGATGCCCTGAAGCGCGCCACGGCGCGCCTTGATCGCATCGTGGCCGACGAGAAGCGGGCGGCGATGAGCAAGAGCATGGCCGAGGCGTTGGCACGCAAGCGGGGGACAAAGGCTGCCAAGCATCCCTCGGGTGGCCGACGCTCGGGCAAAGGTCCGCAGCCGATCGAGAATCCCAAACGCCGGCCAATCGTCAAAGGCTCGAAGATCGGCAGCATTTCCCAGGCCACGCGCAATGCCCAGGCGCGCCGCGACAATCGCGGAAAAAAGAAGTAACGCGCCGCGATTGTTGTTGAAGGACAAAGTTTTCCATTCTGGAGTATCGCATGCATCACAAGTTCCGCGGCCTCGCCTTGCACACGTGGACAGTCGACACCACGCCCTTGGAGGGCGCACTTGCGGCCGCGAGGTCGGGCGGCTTCGATGCCATCGAACTGCGGCGTGTCGATTTTCAGCGGGGTCTCGAACGTGGCCTGTCGAATGCCGCGGTGCTCGATCTGGTGCGTGCCGGCGGCTTGCCGGTCGCCGCCGTCGGTGTGGAATACGGCTGGATCTTCGCCGCCGCCGCCGACCGGGAGCGGCTGTTCGCGTCGATGAAGGAGGCCTGCGAGAACGCCGTGGCGCTGAAGTGCGGCCTGGTGATGAGTGCCATCGGCCCCGGTACGGCGAGCGTGGAGGAGGCGGTGGCCAACATCCGGCGTGCCGGAGAGATCGCCGCCGGCTTCGGGCTCAGGCTCGCACTCGAATACCAGTTCCAGCATCCGGTGGTGCGCAGCCTCGACATCCTGCGCGACCTGATTGCGCGCGCCGGCCAGCCCAGCGTCGGCCTGCTGCTCGATGCCTATCACCTGCAGCGTGGCGGCCGGCCGGGCCGTGGCTTCGAGGAAGTGCCGGCAGCGGAAATCTTCTACGTACAGTTCAGTGACGTGCCGGATGCGCCGCCCAACGGCCCGCCGCCGACCGACCGGCTGGCACCGGGCAAGGGCATGGTGCGCTGGACGGAGCTGTTCCAGCTTCTCGCCGAAAAAGACTACGAGGGTTACATAAGCTATGAGGCGCCCAATCCTGCCCACTGGGCGCGCCCCGCCGCCGACGTCGCGGCGGAGGGCGTCACCGCCACCCGTCGGGCCCTGGCGCAGGCCTTCGATCGCTAACTGGAGACGATGACGTCCCCGACGATGACTTCACTGCGGGCATCCGTTCTGATCGTCGGCGGTGGGCCTGTCGGTTCGACCCTGGCGCTCGATCTGGCCGGACGCGGCATCGACGTGGTCGTGGCCGAGCAGAATCCGTCCGGGACGCAGCCGGGGGTCAAATGCAACCATGTCGCGTCACGCACGATGGAGATCTTCCGTCGCCTCGGCATCGCCGGTCGCGTGCGTGATGCCGGACTGCCGCCTGATCATGCCAACGACGTCGCCTTTCGGACCACCGCGGTGGGCGCCGATTTCGCGCGCATTCACATCCCCTGCCGGCGCGACCGCTATACCGACCGCAGCGGCCCGGACGGCTGGTGGCCGACGTCGGAGCCGCCACACCGCATCAACCAGATCTACCTCGATCCCCTGCTGGCCACCGAGGCGGCGGCGCATCCGCGTGTGCGGTTCCTGAACCGGCTCCGCCTGCAGGGCTTTACCCAGGACGAGACGGGAGTCACCGCCGAGGCCCTGGATATCGACCGCGGCGGCAAGGTCGCGATCCTCTGCGCCTATCTGGTGGGATGCGACGGCCCCGCATCCGAAGTCCGGCACCAGATCGGCGCGCGCATGACCGGCGATTCCATGATTGGCCGCACCCAGTCGAGCTACATCCGTGCGCCGGGTCTCGCCGCGCGCCTCCAGGCGGTACCCGCCTGGTCGACGCAGGTCATGAACCCGCGCCGCAGCGCCAACATGTTCGCTGTCGACGGACGCGAGACCTGGCTGGTCCACAACTACCTGCGCGCCGACGAGGAGGAGTTCGATGCCATCGACGGCGACGCTTGCCTGCGCCACATCCTGGGCGTCGAACCGTCGTTCGAAGTCGAGGTCATCGGCCGCGAGAACTGGATCGGGCGACGCCTGCTGGCCGATCGTTTCCGCGACCGCCGGGCCTTCATCTGCGGCGACGCCGCCCATATCTGGGCCCCCTTCGCCGGCTACGGCATGAACGCCGGCATCGCCGATGCCACGAACCTGGCCTGGATGCTGGCAGGCGTGCTGAATGGCTGGGCCGACCCGGCGATCCTGGCGGCGCACGAGGCTGAGCGCTGGCCGATCACCGAACAGGTCTCGAAATATGCCATGGGCACGGCGCTGTCGCTCGCGCGTGCCCGTGCCGAAGTGCCAGCCGATATCGAAGCGTTGGGCGAACGCGGTGACGCTGTGCGTGCCGAACTGGGCAGCCGGCTCCTCGAGATGCACACGCCGCAATTCTGCTGCGGCGGGCTCAACTTCGGCTCGTTCTACGACCGCTCGCCGATCGTCGCCTACGATGGTGAACCCGCTCCGACCTACACCATGGACACGTTTACGCCGTCCACCGTGCCGGGCTGTCGCACGCCGCACGTCTGGATGGAAGACGGACGCTCGCTCTACGACGCGCTCGGGCCCGACTTCACCCTGCTGCGCTTCGATCGGTCGATCGACGTGACCGGCCTCGTCGAGGCGGCGGCCTTGCGTGGCGTGCCGCTGTCGGTGCTCGATCTCGCGGCACAGGGGCCGTACCGGCAGAAACTCGTGCTGTCCCGTCCCGACCAGCATGTCGCGTGGCGCGGAGACCTGTTGCCCGCCGACGCCCTGCAATTCGTCGATCGGATTCGCGGCGCACTGTAGGCGGACTCGCAAGGCGGCCGGGCTGAATCCGGTCACTCCGGACGCATGCGCCCCTAGACTGGAACCGCCGCGGCGACGATGGCCGGCTTGTCGGCGGCATCGAGCGCGCTACGGATCATTCGAGCGAGGTCGACCTTGCGAAAGGGCTTGTTCAGCAACAAGACACCCTCGTCGAGCCGTTCGTGGCGAACATTGGAGATTTCGGTGAAGCCCGACATGAATACGATCTTCGTCCGGGGCCAACGGCGGGCGACTTCGATCGCCAGAAGCTTTCCGCTCAAGGCGCCGGGCATCACGACATCGCTGAGCAGCAGATCGTACGGCGGCGATGCTGTCTCGAACGCGCTCACTCCGGAGGCACCGTCGGGCGCATCGAAAACTGTGTACCCGAGGCTCTTCAGCTGCCGGACGACGCTGCTTCGAACCTGCGGCTCGTCTTCGACGACCAGGATCCGCTCGTGTCCGCCCGGAGCGGGTGCCTGGTTGGCAACGATCGCGCCCTCGACCACTCCGTCGCTGCATGGCAGGAAAAGTTTGACCACAGTGCCGTGGCCAAGTTCGCTGTAGATGTTGACGTGGCCGTTGGACTGTTTGATGAAGCCATAGACCATGCTGAGACCAAGCCCCGTTCCCTTGCCGACGTCCTTGGTCGTGAAGAACGGTTCGAAGACCCTCTTGAGGGTCTCCGCAGGAATTCCGGCGCCAGCATCGGTGACTGCAAGCATCGCATAGATGCCGGGAGTGGCTCCGGCGTTCAAGGCGCAGTACGCTTCGTCGAGTATCTCCGTCTTCGTCTCGATCAGCAGGCGGCCACCACTGGGCATCGCGTCACGCGCGTTGATGCAAAGATTGACGAGCGCGGTTTCGAACTGGGAGCGATCGACGCTGACGCCACAGAGATCGTCGTCGAGCACGGTTTCGATTTCGATCTGTGCGCCCAGCGAGCGGATCAGCAGCTTGCTGGTGTCGGTCACCAGATCGTTGAGGTCGGTTTGTTGCGGGCGTAGTGGCTGCTTGCGCGAAAAGGCCAGAAGCTGGCGGGTCAGATCGGACGCGCGCTGTACGGCCTTGTCGATTTCGCCGAGGCTTTCCATCACCTCCGGGGAGAAAGATTCATCTTCCAGCAGCGCGTCGGTGTTGGCGAGGATCACGAACAGGATGTTGTTGAAGTCATGCGCGATGCCTCCTGTGAGCTGTCCGACGGACTCCATCTTCTGTGACTGGCGTAGCTGGTCCTCGGCAGCCTTTCGGACGCTGATATTGCGGATCGCGGCGGTCACGAGGATGCCGTCGGTGCTTTCGAGCGGGCTCAGCATGATCTCGATGGGGAAGTCGGTGCCGTCCTTGCGCCGGCCCGACAGTTCGATGCCGGTGCCGATCTCCTGGGCCAGCGCGTCCGACACGCTGCGGGTGGCGTCGGTCGCCAGGCGCTCGGCGAAGCCCTCGGGGATGATGTTGGTGACGCGCTGTCCCAACAGCTCGTCGCGGCGATAGCCGAACTGGGTTTCGGCCTGGGCGTTGACGAGCACGATCTTGCCGGTCTGGTCGACCACCACCATGGCGTCGGGCGCCGCCTCCAGCAGGCCACGGTACTGACCTTCCATCTGCACTGCTTGCTTCTCGGCAGCCTTTCGGACGCTGATATTGCGGATCGCGGCGGTCACGAGGATGCCG